>JAUILI010000008.1 GCA_030433075.1 Gammaproteobacteria bacterium
GGCCCGTATCCGTCGCGAAGGGCTCGGTCGCGCCCTCTAACGCTTTCACCGAGAGACTAAGGGCTAAGCGAAAGGGCGCACCGGTCTCCTCTGCGGCGCAGGCAAGTACGGTCCCCAGTGTGTTTCCCGATGAATCCCGCACCGCTTCGCCCATCGCCAGCGGCGCTGCACTTTCGCCACGGTAGAGCCGCCGCTTTGGCTGCCCACGGTAGTGAAGCCGGGCGACGATTTCCTGGCCGAGGTAACAGCCCTTCTTGAAGTCCACGGCGCCGATACGGTCCAGGTTGAAGCCCTGGGGCACGTCCTGTTCGCTGTGCTCGGCAGTGAAGGGTAGGCGCCCGGCAGCGAGGGTTCGGGCAAGCCACGGGCTTTCCGGACCGGGCTCGATGCCCTCCTTTGCGCACCAGCGGGCCAGGGCGGCGTCTTCTCCCCACAGCTCCCGATCTCCCGCGGGCGGTTGTACCCAGCTGAGCCCATCGGCCGCCGGGTCCGTCGTGCCCGGGGCAAGGGGCGGTAGGGCGCTGAGCCCGTCCGGGGCCAGGGCCAGGCCCCGCGCCTTGCCGGTGCGCAGCGCGCATTTCGCAAAGCGCAGATAGGGCTCGAGAAAGGCACTTACGGGGGCCACCAGCGATTCATGGAGCCGAAGGGTGAGGGCCTCTGCCGTGCCCCAGGCGAGGAAGCTCGCGAGTACCTGGCCCTGGCGATTGCATAGCGCGCCTTCCAGGGCCTGCGTGCCGTCAAGGCGTCGCGTATCGCAGGTGCCGTAGCCCTGGAAGAAGGCAGCCGCATCTGCGCCTTCCAGATGAAGCAGGACAAAGTGGTCTAGGCGGAAGGCCTGGGCCGGCGGTTGGCGGTGCGCGTCCATGGAAGAGCCCCGTAATGATGGCGTGGTTCGTGAGACACTATTGCGATCCTCCGGCCCCGGTTCAAGGGTTCCGGTAAGCTTCGCCATCTCCAGGGCTCATCAAAAGGAGCGCGCCATGACCGATCTCGACGCCGCCGCACAGGACGCCGCCCTGAGCGCTGCGCGCCTGCACTGGCGCAGCCGCCGGGGGCTCCGGGAACTCGACCTGCTCTTTCTCCCCTTTGTGGAGGAGGCTTATGCCACCTTGCCCCCCGCGGAGCAGCTGGCCTACCAGCGCCTACTGGCGGAGGAAGACACGGAGCTCCTGCTGTGGATGACCGGGCGCGCGGCGCCCCTCGATCCGGAGCTCAGCGGGATCGTGGCAAAGATCCGGGCCCATGCCGGGGCCCTCGACGGCTAGGGAGGCGCCGGACTTCGGCGCCCTTCCCTTCGGGGAACATGCGCTGGGCCTCGAGCCGAGCCACGCGTGGATTCATGGCGGTTTTTCTCTGTTGGCGCTGGCGACGGCGGCCACGCTCGCGGTGGACGGATGGCCCCTTCCCATGGCGCTCGGGCTCCTCGCCGGGGCCGTGCTCCGGGTCTGGGGGCCTCCCCAGTGGCAAACGCCACGCGCCTACCGCCGGGATGATCGCGGCGTCGCCCTTTGCTTGCCTTGTCGTGATTGGGTTCAGCTTGAAACCCTAGCCCTCGCGGGCTACGCCCCGCTCTACCTCTGGCTCCGGTGGCGGGAGCCGTCCGGGCGCCGGGGGAGTGCGCTGCTGTGGCGGGGCAGCCTCCCCGAGCCCCTCTATCGTGCCTTCGTGCGCCAGCATCGGCGTTTCCCAGCGCTTACGCTGTTTTAGGTGCGCCAGCGGTGGGAGGCGAGGGCATCGAGACGTAGCGGGGAGGGGGAGAGCACCGTATCCCGGGGTGCCTCGGAGCACTCGGGATAATCCTTGTTGTAGTGCAGGCCCCGGCTTTCCTTCCGGGCCAGCGCCCCTTCAATAATGAGCTCCGCCACCAGGGCGAGGTTTCTAAGCTCGAGCAGGTCGCCGCTAATGCGGTGATGGGCGTAGTACTCATGAATCTCCCGTCGCAGCATTTTGATGCGGTGCTGGGCGCGCTCGAGGCGCTTGTCCGTCCGCACAATGCCGACGTAATCCCACATGAAGCGGCGGAGCTCCTCCCAGTTGTGGGAAATCACCACGTCTTCGTCGGAGTCCGTGACCCGGCTTTCGTCCCAGGAGGGGAGCGTGGTTTCCGTGCTAGGCGCCTTCTCCAGGCGTCGGACGATGTCCTCGGCAGCGGCCTTGGCAAAGACGATGCATTCGAGGAGCGAATTGCTGGCCATGCGATTGGCGCCGTGAAGCCCGGTGAACGCGCATTCCCCAACGGCGTAGAGCTGGGGCACGTCCGTGCGGCCCCGGGAATCCGTGACGAGGCCGCCACAGGTGTAATGGGCGGCCGGCACCACGGGGATGGGAGCCTTCGTGATATCGATGCCCAGTTCCAGGCAGCGAGCAAAGATGTTCGGGAAGTGGTGCTTTAGGCGCTCGGCGGGCAGGTGGGTGACATCGAGATACAGGCAGTCGGCGCCCAGCCGTTTCATTTCGTGGTCGATGGCCCGGGCCACCACGTCCCGGGGTGCGAGTTCGGCTTGGGGATGGAAGCGATCCATGAAGCGCGCTCCGCTGGGAAGCCGCAAGAGGCCGCCCTCGCCGCGGAGCGCCTCCGTGATCAGGAAGCTTTTGGCCTCCGGGTGATAGAGGCAGGTGGGATGGAATTGATTGAATTCCATATTCGCGACGCGGCAGCCTCCGCGCCAGCCCATGGCGATGCCATCCCCCGTGGCCCCGTCGGGGTTGGAGGTGTACAGGTAGACCTTGCTCGCCCCCCCCGTGGCCAGCACCGTGTGCGTGGCCTGAAAGGTTTCCACCTGCTCCGTCAGCGTATTGAGGACGTAGGCGCCCACGCAGCCCGAGCCCGGCAGATTGAGCTTCTCCCGGATGAGGAGATCCACCGCGAGGTGATCCTCGAACACCGTGAGCCGAGGGCGGCGCTGCGCTTCGGCCAGGAGGCTGTCCTCCACGGCCTTCCCCGTGGCGTCGGCGGCGTGGACAATGCGGCGATGGCCGTGGCCGCCTTCCTGCGTGAGGTGGTAGCGAGGGGCACCGTCCGAGCTTTGCTCCTGGTCGAAGGCCACGCCCCGGGCGGCGAGCCACTCAATGGCCCCGGGTCCCCCCTCCACCACCTGGCGCACGATGTCCGGGTGGCAAAGCCCCGCGCCGGCGGCGAGGGTGTCCTGGATGTGATTGTCGAGGTGGTCGTCGCCGTCGAGCACGGCTGCGATGCCCCCCTGAGCCCAGGAGGTTGCGCCCGCCGCGAGCGGTCCCTTGGACAGCAGGGCGACGGAAAGGTGCTCGGGGAGGGCCAGGGCCGTGGCGAGGCCCGCGGCGCCACTGCCGAGAATCAGGACATCGAAGCGGTGCTGCGCACTCATGGCGTGGTCTTCATGGTGTTGCGCTCCTTGGAGCCGAGGGCCGAGTATACGCCCGTGGGGAGGGCAGCCCACGGGAACTTTCCAGGGCAGCGGGGGTCTAGCAGAGGTGGATCAGGAAACGGAGCCGAGGCCCATGGCCCAAACCGCTTCATCGCTGTACGCCCCCGCTGATGCCCTGGCCGGGCAGGGGGAAGACCAGGCCCTGCTGGCCCGCGCCCTCGCGGGCGACCTCCAGGCTTTCGATCTGCTGGCCTTGAAATACCGGCCCCGGTTGAAGCAGCTGGTGCTGCGTACGGTGCGCAGCGAAGACGACGCCGATGACGTGGTGCAGGATGCGCTGCTTCGCGCCTACCGCGCCCTTAGCAGCTTCCGCGGGGATGCCCAGTTCTACACCTGGCTATGCCGCATTGCGATCAACGTGGCGAAGACCCACGTCACCCACCCCTCCCGGCGGATGATGAGCGACACGCCGGTGGAAGAAGCGGCGCCCCAGCTCACCCAGCTGGGCCCCGAACATGACCTGGCCTCGGAGCAGCTTCAGCGCGTGATCTTCCAGGCCCTGGAAGCGCTTCCCGAGGCGCTTCGTACCGCGCTCACCCTGCGCGAGTTTGAAGGGCACAGCTACGAAGAGATCAGCCAGTTGATGGATACCCCCGTGGGCACCGTGCGGTCCCGGATATTTCGCGCCCGGGAAGCGCTCGATGCGGCCATTGCGCCGTTGCTGGAGGAAAGCGGGCTATGAACGACGATCAGAAACGCGAGGCGCGCCTGCGCCAGGCCCTGTCGGCGCTGGTGGATGGGGAAGCGCATGAGCTTGAGGTTAGCCAGGTGCTGGCCAAGGCCAAGGGGCACGATGAGGTTAGGGCCCGGTGGGCGCGCTACCAGCTCGTGAGTGCGGTCCTTCAGGCCCGCGGCGCAGCCCAGGGTACGAATTCGAGCGCCACGCCTTCTCCGGCACAAGCCGCCACCTCACCGGCGGCAGCGCCCCTTCGCCGGGGGGTCGGCTGGGGGAGCTTCGCCCTGGCGGCCTCCCTGACCCTGGCCCTCGTGGTGGTGCTGCGCACCGTCGGCCCGGAGGCCGCGCCCGCGCCCATGCTTGCGGCGCTCACTCCAACTGCTGCGCCAACCCCTGCGCCGACGCTAGCCGCACCGCTTCAGGCCGTGGCCTTCGGCGGTGAGCCGTCCACCGGCGGCGCTGCGGTGCAGATCACCATGCCCCGGGCCTGGGCTGCCTCCGGCGAACTCGGCCCCGGCGCGGCGCGCCATTTGCAGACGCTGATGCGACGCCACGCGGAGCTGAACCTGTTAGATAGCGCGGGCTCCCTCGTGCCTGCGGTGCGTTTGGTAGCCCACGCCGAGGCGCTGTGAAGGCGCCGATCCTAGCCCTTCTGCTGGCGGTGCTGGCGGGCAGTGTTTCCGCCGCTAGTGCAGCGGCAGCGCCTGCGCAAGCGCCCGCGCCCAGTAGCGCCGAGGCGTGGCTGGAGGCCATGACGGCGGCCCTGCGGGCGAATGCCTACGAAGGGCTTTTGAGCTACGCCCGGGAAGATGGGGTCACGGAGCTTCGGCTCATTCACGGCCATCGCGGGTCGGCCATTTACGAGCGCCTTTCCCGCCTGGATGGAGAGGGCGAGGCGCTTCTGCGCCGGGGTGACGAGGTGTACTTTCTCGGGGCCCAGGACGAGACCCTACCGGAAGGCGCCGTGCCCCTGGTGCAGCACCCGGTGGCCAAATTCGATGCGATTCCCGATAGCTATCGGGCGCGCCTCGGTCCCCAGGTGACGGTCGGGGGTCGGCGCGCGCAGCAGGTGCGGATCGATCCTCGCGATAGCTACCGCTTCGCTTACCATCTCTGGCTCGACGCGGAGACGGCACTGCCCCTTCGGTTGACCATGAATCATCCTCAAGGGGCGCCGGTGGAGGTGATGCAGTTTCGGGCCTTGGCCGTGGGCGAGGAGCCCCCGGAGGCGGCCTTCCAGGTGCCCGAGGGTGCGCCCCATCAGCACCCCCTGGCCCCGGCGTTCTCTCCAGAGGCAGCGGCCGCTCCAGCGCTCCCCCTGCAGCGCCTACCGTGGCGCCTGGCCTGGGTGCCTCCGGGTTTTGAACTCTTGGCGGAGATCGCCGAAACCCCGGCGATGCTGCGCCTCGGAGACGGGCTCGCCACGGTCACCGTGTTCATTGATGCCACGGTGGAAGATGCCCCCGTGGCCCTGCAGGATGGTCCCACGGCGGCGGTGGTGCGGCACCGGCCCCATTGCAACGGCGCGGCCTATCAAGTCACCGTGATTGGTGAGGTGCCCTTGCCCGCGGCGGAGCGCATTGCAGAGGCGCTCCATTGCACCGACGACGCCTCTTGAAATCCTAGGGGGGCTTCCCCCACCTTTCCCCACTGGTCCATTGAAGGAGCACCCCATGCTCGCCCAAACCCTAGCCCCGCTTCTGCGGCGCCCGCTGCAGCGCTGGATGGCCCTCCTGTTGACGACGCTTATGCTAGGCGCGCCCCTGGCTCAAAGCGCGGCGCTCCCCGATTTCACGGAATTGGTCAAGGAACAGTCCCCCGCGGTGGTGAACATTTCCACCGTGTCCCGGGCCGAGGCTTCCGGGCACCCGGGGCTGCCCCCGGGCATGGATCCGGAACAGCTTCCGGAAATTTTCCGCCATTTCTTCCGCGGCATGCCCGAGGGGCCCAGCCAGCGGGAGCGGCGTTCCCTCGGCTCGGGCTTCATCATTTCCGAGGATGGCTACGTAGTCACCAATAACCACGTGGTCGAGGGGGCCGACGAAATCTTTGTGCGCCTTCAGGATCGGCGGGAGTTTGAGGCCACCCTCGTGGGCCGGGACCCGCGCTCCGATCTCGCGCTTTTACAGATCGATGCGGAGGATCTGCCGACCGTAACCCTCGGCGCCTCGAAGGATCTTGAGGTCGGCGAATGGGTGCTGGCCATCGGTTCCCCCTTTGGCTTCGACTATTCCGTAACCGCGGGCATCGTGAGCGCCAAGGAGCGCTCCCTGCCCGATCGCAACAACGAGAACTACGTGCCCTTCATTCAGACCGATGTGGCTATCAACCCGGGCAATAGCGGGGGGCCGCTCTTCGATTTGGATGGTCGGGTGGTCGGCATTAATTCCCAGATCTACACCCGGTCCGGGGGCTTCATGGGGCTGTCCTTTGCCATTCCCATCGACGTCGCCATGAACGTGGTGAAGCAGCTTAGGGAGGATGGGTCCGTCGCTCGAGGGTGGCTTGGGGTCATGATCCAGGATGTGAGCCGGGATCTCGCCGAATCCTTTGGCCTGTCCCGTCCCGCCGGGGCGCTGGTGGCTCAGGTGGTGCCCGATTCGCCGGCGGAGGCGGCGGGGCTCCAGCCCGGGGATGTCATCGTGCGCTTTGCCGGGGAGTCCATCGAGCGAAGCGGAGACCTGCCCCACGTGGTGGGCCTCCTGGAGCCCGATTCGGAAGCTGAGGTGGAGCTCATTCGGGCCGGCGTGCGGGAGCGCCTTACGGTGACCATTGGCACCCTGGCGGATCCGGGGGAAACGGTCGCCGCGGGAAAGGCAGCCTCCCCCAAGGACGATGATCGCCTGGGCCTGACCCTCGAGCCCCTGACCGACGCCTTAAAGGAGCGGCTGCAGGTGGACGCGGGGGTGGTCGTGCGTGCCGTGGCCGAGGGGCCGGCGGCGGAGGCAGGCCTGCGTCCGGGGGATGTCATCACGCGGCTAAATAATGTGCCCATTGCCTCCCTAGGGGACTTCCAGGAAGCGGCGCAAAATCTCCCTGCTGGGCGCTCCGTGCCCATCCTAGTGGTCCGCCGCGGCGTCCCCGTTTTCCTCGCCCTGCCCCTTCCCGAGGATAACTAAGGCGGGGGTAGGGCGCCTCGCTCTGGTGTACACTCCGCTCCCCGTCGGGCGCTTCCCCAAGGAAGCGCCCCTTCGGGCTGGCTTCCGGGGAGCGCAGCGCGCCTCGCCCCGGGGGACGCACAGCGCGGGCGCAGCGTAAGAGGACCCCCAGTGACAGATCTGTCGCACATACGAAATTTTTCCATCATCGCCCACATTGACCACGGGAAGTCGACCCTTTCCGATCGCCTTATCCAGGTCTGCGGGGGGCTCAGCGATCGGGAAATGGCCGAGCAGGTGCTCGACTCCATGGAGCTGGAGCGAGAGCGGGGGATCACCATTAAGGCCCAGAGCGTCACCCTCCATTACGACGCTGCGGACGGGCGACGCTACCAGCTGAATTTCATCGACACCCCGGGGCACGTGGACTTTTCCTACGAGGTATCGCGCTCCCTTTACGCCTGTGAAGGGGCGCTCCTGGTGGTGGATGCGGGGCAGGGGGTGGAAGCCCAGTCCGTGGCGAACTGCTACACGGCCCTTGATCAGGGGCTCGAAGTGGTTCCCGTGCTGAACAAGATGGATCTGCCCCAGGCGGATCCGGAGCGGGTGAAGCTGCAGATCGAAGAAATTATCGGCATCGATGCCTCCGATGCGATTCCCGTGAGCGCGAAGTCGGGCATGGGCATCGATGTGCTCCTCGAGGCGCTCATTGCGCGCATTCCGCCCCCCACGGGGGACGTGGACGGCCCCCTGCAAGCCCTCATCATCGATTCCTGGTTCGACAACTATCAGGGCGTGGTCTCCCTCGTGCGGGTCACCCAGGGCGCGATCAAGAAGGGCGATCGGGTCATGGCGCGGTCCATCGGCAAGGTGCACCAGGTTGACCAGGTTGGCTGCTTCACCCCGAAGCAGACCCCCAGGGATGGGCTTCGCGCCGGGGAAGTCGGCTACGTGATCGCAGGGATCAAGGACGTTCGGGGCGCACCGGTGGGGGACACGCTGGTACTCGAGCGCTCCGATGCGCCGGCCCTTCCCGGCTTTGAGAAGGTGAAGCCCCAGGTCTTTGCGGGGCTGTTCCCTGTGAATGCCGATGACTTCGAAGATTTTCGCGACGCTTTGGAAAAGCTCACGCTGAACGACGCGAGCCTGTTCTACGAGCCCGAAACCTCCGATGCCCTTGGGTTTGGGTTTCGCTGCGGCTTCCTCGGCATGCTCCACATGGAGATCATCCAGGAGCGCCTGGAGCGGGAGTACGACCTCGATCTCATCACCACGGCGCCCTCCGTGGTCTACGAGGTGCTGCTGAAGAATCAAGAAACCATCTATATCGACAATCCTTCCGCGTTGCCCGATCCCTCTCGTATTGAGGAGATCCGCGAGCCCATCGTGCGCGCCAATATCCTCGTGCCTCAGGAGCACGTCGGGGCCGTTATGACGCTCTGCCAGGAGCGGCGTGGGTTGCAAGTGGACATGCAGTTCCTCGGCGGGCAGGTTTCCCTTGTTTACGATTTGCCCATGGGAGAGGTGGTACTGGATCTCTTTGACCGCCTGAAGTCGGCCACCCGCGGCTTCGCCTCCCTCGAGTATGGCTTTGACCGCTTCGAGGCGGCGTCCGTGCAGCGCCTCGATGTGCTCATTAACGGTGAGCCTGTCGATGCCCTCGCTCTCATCGTGCACAAGCAGAACTCGGCCTACAAAGGACGGGATCTCGTGGAAAAGATGCGCGAGCTCATTCCCCGGCAGATGTACGACGTGGCTATCCAGGCGGCCGTGGGTTCGAAGATTGTGGCCCGCTCCAACGTCAAGGCGCTTCGGAAGGATGTCACCGCCAAGTGCTACGGCGGGGACGTTTCCCGGAAGCGTAAGCTCCTAGAAAAGCAAAAAGCAGGGAAGAAGCGCATGAAGCAGGTCGGGCGCGTGGAAATCCCCCAAGAGGCCTTCCTGGCGGTGCTCCAGGTTGGGAAATAACCCATGAGCGAACTGCTGAATTACCTGCCCCTGTTCCTGGTCCTGGCGACCTTGGTCACCGGGGTGCTCTGGGGCCACGATCGCCTTCGGCGCCGTCCCCAGCGCTTGGCGGCGGCCGCTGCCCTGGATGAGCGGACCCCCGTGGCAGCTCGGGGGCCGGCCTACGAGAAGGCGCGGGCTGCGCTGCTTGCCGATCCCCCGACCATGGAGTGGGGCGGCAGTTTCTTCCCCCTGCTGGCCGTGGTTCTTGTGGTGCGCAGCTTCCTCTTCGAACCCTTTGTGATTCCCTCGGGGTCCATGCTGCCGACCCTGCAGATCGGGGATTACATCCTCGTGAATAAGTACCGCTATGGGCTGCGCTTGCCCGTGCTCGGGACCAAGGTCCTGAGCGTCGGCGCGCCGGCGCGGGGCGATGTGATGGTGTTCTATCCTCCTCATCTCGATGTTTACTACATTAAGCGGGTCGTGGGCTTGCCCGGGGATTTCATCCGCTACGATAACCGCACGCTCTTTATTAACGGGGAGCGCGTTCCCCTTGAAGCGCAGGGCATGGGCACGGACGGGCTCGAGCGCTTTCTCGAAACCCTCGGCCCCGTGACCCACGAAATTCAGTACGAGCCGAGCCGCGGGCGCAATGTTCAGGAGTGGCGCGTGCCGGCGGACGCTTATCTGGTGTTTGGGGACAACCGGGACCGCAGCGCCGACTCCCGCAGCTGGGGCTATGTCCCGGAGGCAAACGTGATCGGCCAAGCGGTGGCGATCTGGATGCACAAGGCGCCGGGCTTGGCCCTTCCTCGCTTCTTCCGCAACGGAATCATTGAGTGACGCCGGAAGCGCAGCGGGTGGCGACGGAGGCCTTGCAGCAGCGCCTGGGCTATCGCTTCACGGACCCCGCCCTTTTGCTTCGGGCCCTTACCCATCGCAGCGTGGTGGGACAGGGCAGCTACGAGCGTCTCGAGTTTCTTGGCGATGCCTTTCTGGGCTATGTCATCGGACGGGAGCTTTACGCGCGCCATCCTGAGGCCGCGGAAAGCGCCCTGACCCTGATGCGGGCCAAGCTCGTGAAGAAGGGCGCGCTGGCGGCCCACGCGAAGGCCCTGGAGCTGGCGCCTGCCCTTCGTCTCGGCCCCGGTGAGCAAAAAAGCGGCGGGCATCGCCGCGATTCCATCCTGGCCGATGTGGTGGAGGCGCTCCTCGGGGCCGTGCTTCTGGATGGGGGCCCGGAAGCCGCAGAGGCGCTCGTGCTTCGCCTCTACGGGGCGCAGCTGGCGGAAAGTACGCCTGAGGCCGCGCAAAAGGATCCGAAAACCCAGCTTCAGGAGTGGCTCCAGGGCCGGGGTCATCCCTTACCCCAGTACGAGGTGGAAGCGGTCCTGGGGGAAGATCACGCCCAGGCCTTTGTGGTGCGCTGTGAAGTGGCCGCGCCTCCGGGGACCTTTCACGGGGAAGGGGGGTCGCGCCGGAGCGCGGAGCAGGCCGCTGCGGCCCAGGCCCTTCAAAGCCTTCGGGGCGCGCGCCCATGAGCGAAACGCGCTGCGGAACCCTTGCCCTTGTGGGCCGCCCCAATGTTGGAAAGTCGACCCTCTTGAATGCGCTCCTGGAGGAGCGCCTCGTCATCACCGCGGATCGTCCCCAGACCACCCGCCACGCCATTCTTGGCATCCGCACGGACGGCGATGATCAGCTCCTCTTCGTGGATACGCCGGGGCTCCATGACGGCGGCCGGCGCGCCCTCAACCGAAGCATGAACCGCGCCGCCCGGGGGGCGCTTTTTGACGTAGACATTGTGGTGATGGTCGTGGAGGCCGGACGCTGGGGCCCCGCGGACGACTACGTGCTCAAGCAAGTGAAGCAAGCCCGGGGCATTCCCGTGCTGGCGATTAATAAAATCGATGCCCTGCCCAAGCGAGAGGCGCTACTGCCCTACCTCGCGCAGGCGGCGGCGCGCCACGACTGGGCAGACCTCGTGCCCATCATGGCTCGCCGGGGGGAGAACGTGCCGCGCCTGCTCTCCGTGCTTCGGGGCCACTTGCCGCCGGGGCCTCACCATTACGAGGCCGACGCCCTCACCGATCGCTCCGAACGCTTCCTCGTGGCGGAACTGATTCGGGAAAAGCTGACGCGCCGCTTGGGCGATGAGCTCCCCCACCAGCTGTCCGTGGAGATTGAGCGTTGGCGCGAGGGGCCCGATAAGCGGGAGATCCACGGCGCGATCTGGGTGGAGCGGCCGGGGCAGCGGGCCATCATCCTGGGTCACCAGGGGTCCCGCATTAAGGAGGTCGGCATCGAGGCGCGGCAGGAGATCGAGCGTCGCTTCGGGCGCCCGGTGCGGCTCGAGCTTTGGGTCAAGGTGCGCTCGGGCTGGACCGACGACCTCCGCGCCCTGCGCCAATTGGGTTATGACAGCGAGCAAGGCTGATGGCGAGCCCCTGGACGCCGGCCTACGTTCTTCATCAGCGGCCCTTTCGTGATCAAAGCGTGGTTCTTGAGCTGCTGACCCAGGACGGGGGGCGCCTAGGCGCGGTCTACCATCGTGGTCGGGGGCGGAAAGCGCCGCCCCTGGCCTTCGTCCCCGGGGAGTGGCAGCTCGCGGGCCGCGGCGATTTGCGCACGGCCTACGATTTTCAAAGCGGTCCGGGGCAACCCCTAACGGGGCAGGCGCTCTTCGCGGGACTTTACCTGAACGAACTGCTGCTGCGCCTCTTCCCCCGGGAGGCCCCGGTAGAGGGGCTCTTCGAGGCCTATGGGGAGGCGCTTGATGCGCTGCGCCTGGCGCCGCTGGCGGAGCCGGTGGTTCTGCGCCGCTTTGAGTGGGCGTGCCTTGAGGCCCTGGGCCTGGCTTTTTCCCTGACGGAGGATGGCGGAGGCCAAGCGCTGCGTCCAGGCGACGCTTATCGCTTTGAGCCCGGGGTGGGGCTCCTTGCCGCGGCGCCGGGGCAGGGATGGGCGGGGGCGGAATTGCTCGCGCTGGCGGAGGGGGATTTCTCCACGCCGGCCCTTCGTCACCTGGCTCGGGCGCTCTTTGCCGCGGCCCTTGCACCGGCCCTCGGGGGTCGTCCCCTGCAGGGCGCGCGCTTTCTTTCCGATCCCGACGGAGGCTTGGGCTAGATGGCTCGAAAACGCTTTGCCAGCGATCAGTGGGTGACCGTGGAAGCGCTCAACGACGAGGGGCAGGGGTTGGCCCAGGTGGAGGGCTACACCCTGGAAATTGATAACGCCCTCCCCGGCGAGGCGGTACGGGTGGCCGTGCTCAAGCGCCGCGGGCGTACCCTGCGCTGCCTTGCGTTGGCCGTCCAGAAAGGCCATCCCGACCGCATCCCTGCGCGCTGTCCGCAGGCAGGTCGATGCGGCGGTTGCAGCCAGCAGCACCTTACGCCGGAGCACCAGCGGAGCGCGAAGCAGGCGGCCCTTGCGGCCCTCTATGAGGCCGCGGGGGTTCGGCCCCCGGCGCGCTGGCTGGCGCCGCTCCTGGGCCCGGCATGGGGCTATCGCCGAAAGGCCCGCCTTGGGGTGCGCTACCGGCCCCGGGAAGGGGATGTGCTGGTGGGCTTTCGGGAGCGGGGGGGGTGGGTCTCAAAGGCTTCGAGTTGCCCCGTGCTGGCGCCGCCCTTCGCGACGCTCCTGGGGCCGCTTAAGGTCCTGATCCGGTCCCTGTCCATTCCGGATCAGATTCCCCAGCTCGAGCTGGCTGCGGGGGATGAGGGCGCCGCCGTGGTCCTCCGGCACCTAGCGCCCTTCACCGATGAGGACCTTGACCAGCTGCGAGGCTTTGCCGAGGCCCAAGGGTTAACGCTGTATTTGCAGGCGGGGGGGCCGGATACGGTGACGCCCCTTATGCCGGTGGTGCCTCCGCTCCTGACCTATGCGCTGCCAGAATTTAGGCTCGCCTTCGCCTTTGAGCCTCTCGATTTCACCCAGGTGAACAGCGAGATTAATCAGCAGATGGTGTCGCAAGCGTTGGAACTCCTGGCGCCGACCCCGGGGATGAAGGTGCTCGACCTATTTTGCGGGCTGGGCAATTTCACCCTGCCGCTCGCCCGCCTTGGGGCCGACGTACAGGGCTTTGAGGGGAGTGAGGCGCTGGTCGCTCGGGCGAAGGAGAACGCCGAGCGCAACGGTTTAGGGACGGTCCCCTTTGCCGTGGCCGATCTCTATAGTGATGCCTTCGCGGCAAGGCACTTGCCTAAGGCCGAGGCGGTGTTGTTAGATCCCCCCCGCTCCGGCGCCGAGGCCCTTTGCGAGGATCTCGCCAGCACCGGGGCGCGCCGGGTGGTGTACGTGTCCTGCAATCCCAAAACCCTGGCGCGAGACGCCGCCGCGCTGCAGCGTCAGGGGTACAGGCTGGAAGCCAGCGGCATCATGGACATGTTTCCTCACACGAATCACGTTGAGTCCATGGCCCTATTTATTCGAACGGCGCCTCCCTCCGGCGCCTAAGACAGCAGAGACGAGGCGCGAGGTGTGGTTAAGGTAAAGGATGATCGGCCCCGCACCGCAACCGGTGAGGTGGATGTGGACGGCTGGCTGGCCGCTTTCTGCGCCGCTGCCCCCACGCGAAATCCTGAGCGCCTGCGGGAAGCGGTGCTGCGGGCGCAGCAAGCCGAGCAAGATGCGATCGCCGCGAAAAACCTTTGGGCCTCGGGGATCTCCAGCTTCGAGACGGGGCTCGACATGGCGGAAATCCTCGCCGAGCTTCGGGCCGACGAGGACGCCATCATTGCTGGGCTCCTTTACCGCGCCGTGCGAGAGAAGAAGCTCGAGCTTGAGGCCGTCGAAAGTGCCTTCGGGCCCCGGGTTCGCGGCCTTGTCGATGGTGTCCTGCGCATGGCGGCGGTCAGCGCCCTTAAGCTCTCCTCCGCACCGAAGGCCATCGGCTCGCAGGAAACGCAGATCGAGAACGTGCGCAAAATGCTCGTGGCGCTCATCGATGACGTGCGCGTTGCCCTCATCAAATTGGCCGAGCGCACCTGCGCCATCCGAAGCGCGAAGCTCGCGCGCCGGGAGCGGCAACTGCGCGTGGCCCAGGAAATCGTTGACGTTTATGCCCCTCTGGCCCATCGCCTTGGCATTGGCCAGCTGCGCTGGGAGCTCGAGGATTTAGCCTTCCGCTATCTGGAGCCGGAAGCCTATAAGCGCGTGGCCAAGCTTTTGAAGGAACGGCGCAAGGCTCGGGAAAGCTACATCAAGCAGGTGGTGGCGACGCTGACGGACAAGCTTGAGAGCTCGGGGATCCATGCTGTGGTCTCGGGGCGGCCGAAGCACATCTATTCCATTTATCGAAAGATGCAGCGGAAAGGGATCGGCTTCGAGGAGATGTACGACGTCCGCGCGGTGCGGGTCCTCGTCGATGAGCTCCGCGACTGCTATGGCGCCCTGGGCGTGGTGCATTCCCTGTGGCGCCACATCCCCCGGGAGTTCGATGATTACATCGCCTCCCCGAAGGAAAACGGCTATCGCTCCATCCATACCGCCGTGGTGGGCCCGGAGGGGCTCACGCTAGAAGTGCAAATCCGCACCCAGGAAATGCACGAAGAGGCGGAGCTTGGCGTGTGCGCCCACTGGGCCTACAAGGGCGACACGCTGACCGACGACAGCGCCTACGATCGTAAGGTGACCTGGCTGCGCCAGGTGCTGGAGTGGCAGGAGGAGCTCGGAGACCTCGGCTCCCTTGGCGATAGCCTGCGTCGTGAGTTTGACCAGGAGCGCATCTATCTGCTGACTCCAGAGGGCCACGTGGTCGATCTTGCCCCCGGCGCCACGCCCCTAGATTACGCCTATCGCATTCACACGGAGGTGGGTCACCGCTGCCGGGCGGCCCGGGTCGACGGCCGTATCGTGCCCCTAAACACGCCGCTGGAGACGGGGCAGAAGGTGGAAATTTTGACCGGCGACCAGGAAGAGCCGGCGTCGAGCTGGTTGAACCCCAACCTCGGCTATCTCACGACCCCCCGCGCTCGCGCCAAGGTGCAGGCCTGGTTCCGGGCAAGGGACCGGGCGCGAAACCTCGACGAAGGGCGGCAGCGGGTCCTTCGGGAACTCACGCGCCTGTCTCTGGATGCGCGTGTGTTGCCGCGCGTGCTTCCGCGCCTCGAGCTTGATTCCGAGGACGCGCTTTTCGGCGCCGTGGCCGTCGGGGAGCTCACCATGGAGGCGGTGCTGGAAGCGGCGCAGGCGGTCGCCGAGCGCGAGGACGAGGATCTCCAGCTCGACCTCCTGCCTCAGGCGGCGGAGCCCCTTCGTCCCGATGTGCTCGGGGCGGGGAACCGCGCCGTCACCCTGGCTGAGTGCTGTGCGCCAGAGGGGCACCACAGCATCCTTGGGGAGGTTTCTGAGGGTGCGGTGCGCGTGCATCGCCGGGAGTGTCCGCAAATTCTCACCCTGGAGCGGGACGCGCCGGGGAAGCTCATCAAGCTGGAATGGGGCAGCAGCATTCCCCGTCGCTTCCCCTTTGATATTGAGGTGCGTGCCTACGATCGCGCCGGTTTGCTCTTTGACGTCACCCACGTTTTTGCCCAGGAGCACATCGATGTGCTTTCGAGCACCACGCGCACCGATCGCCTGGTGTCTACGGCGACCATCGAGCTCACAGTGGAACTCGATGGCCTTGCCTCCCTGGGGCGTTTACTTGACCGGATTACTCAGATTCCGAACGTGATTGACGCCCGGAGAGCCCCTCGGGACGGGGTTGGGGCGACGCTTGTCCGGCCCTAGGGGCCCGTGTAAGGTTCTCGGTCCCAGTCATTCATGCTTTCCGAAAGAAAGCGCCGCGCAACCCCCCGCGCGTTAAGTCGAAGCGAGTCGTTCATGCGAATAATCTTATTGGGTGCCCCCGGCGCTGGAAAAGGAACGCAGGCCCAGTTCCTGATGGATAAGTTCTCCATTCCCCAAATTTCCACCGGGGACATGCTCCGCGCGGCGCGCGCGGCGGGCACGGAGCTTGGGCAGGAAGCGGAGCGCTACATGAGCACCGGGGAACTGGTCCCTGACGCGCTCATCATTGCGCTCGTGAAGGACCGCATCGCTCAGCCGGACTGTGCGAATGGGTTCCTCCTCGATGGTTTCCCCCGCACGATTCCCCAGGCCCAGGCCCTTGATGAGGCCGGCGTCGCCATTGACGAAGTGGTGGCGCTGGATGTTGATGACGAGGAAATCGTCAACCGCCTCTCTGGACGCCGGGTGCACGAAGCGTCTGGGCGGATCTATCACGTGGAATACAATCCGCCGAAGGTGGCTGGCCAGGACGATCAAACCGGCGAGCCCCTCATCCAGCGGCAGGATGACCAGGAGGAAACGGTGCGTCGTCGCCTCGAGGTTTATCGCGATCAAACTCGGCCCCTCGTGGATTTCTATCAGGGCCTGGCAGCGGATCGGCCTACCCTGCGCTACTCGGGCATTCTGGGCTCCGGTTCCGTGGAAGCGATCCGCGATAAAATCTTCGCGGCGCTGGATGCGCCGAAGGGCTAAGGCGCGTCGCGCAAGGCCGCAGGCTCCGGCTCTGACAAACGCGCGTTTCCCTGGGAAGCGCGCGTTTTTTTTGCGCTCATGAAAAGTTGATGAGCGATCCCGAGCGTAAAGATGAAATTTGGTGAGCGTCCTCGTATCATGCGCGGCTGTTTTGCGGGCATCCGCATTTTTTGAAGCAACCTAAGGAGTATCCCATGGCGAAAGCGCCACGAGCGAAGACCGCAGCAAAGGCCCCGGCAAGTTCGGCCAATCCCGAGCTGGCCCGCGCAGAGAAGGCGCTGGCTGCGGCGCAAAAGGCCATGGAGGCAGACCGCGCCCGGGTGGCGGCAGCAAAGAAGCGCGTGTTGGCGGCGCAGGCGAAGGCCCGGGGCTCTGTCCGTAAGGCTGACAAAAATGCCCTGGCGGCGGCGCGGACTGCGCTGCAAAAGGCGAGCGAAAAGGTGCGTGGAACCCGCGGCACTCTGGCTGCGGCGCAGGCGGCCCTTCGGGCCGCGAAGGCCAAGGCCAAGGTGGCTGCGCAGAAGGCGACCATCGAAGCTGGGCTCGCTGCGGCTAATGCTGCGGCGCAGGCGAAGCTGGCCGAACGCTTGGAGAAGGCCGTCGCGCAGTTCCGCGATAAAAAGGCTGCGGAGCTTGCGCGGGTGGAGAAGCGCCGTGCCGCCGCTCGGGCCGCAGCTGCGGCGCGTCGGCTCCGGGCCCTGGAAAAAGGCGTTGCTAAGAAGCCCGCTGCTAAGAAGCCCGCTGTGAAAGCGCCCGCAGCAAAGGCTCCCGCAGAAAAGGCGGCTGCAGCGCCGAAGGCAGCAGCGAAAAAAGCGGCGGCGAAAAAGCCTGCTGCGAAAACGCCCGCTGCGAAGAGGGCGCCGGCTCGTAAGGCACCTGCAAAGAAGGCTGCTGTTAAAGCTTAATCGGGCGGCCTTCGCCCTCAAGGCGATAGGTCTTAGAGAAACCCCGGGGGATCACCCTCGGGGTTTTTTTATGCCAGAGGTAAAAAGGTGACCTCTGCCCCGGCGGGAAGATCGCCCTCGGGAAGGGGAAGATCGAGAAGGCAGTTGGCTTCGGCGAGGCCGCTGAGCAGATGGGAATCCTGCGCATCGAAGGCTTCCACGGAGAAACCCTGGGCCGTGGCCATAAAAATCCCCCGCTGGAAGTCACGACGCCCCGGAGTCTTTTTTAGGGCTTTTGCCAGCGTTCCCTGGAGGCGCAGGGTCGGCGCTAGCGTTTCCCCGGCCAGCACGCGCAGCGCCGGTGCAACCAGTAGGTGGAAGGTCGCAAAGGCGGAAACGGGATTCCCGGGAAGGCCAAAGAAGGCCCGTTGTCCCTGCAGCATGCCGTAGCTGAAGGGGCGCCCGGGCTTCAGCGCGAGGCGGTGGAAGGTAAGGGCGCCTTGCTGTTCGAGCCAAGGTCTCAGCACGTCCGCGTCGCCCACGGAAACGCCGCCCGTGGAGATCAGTGCGTCGGCCCCGGCCTCGAGCATTTCCCCGAGCGTGCGCTCGAGCGCTGCGGTGTCGTCACGGCTGTGCCAGCAGCCCAGCACCTCGACGGGAAGGGCCGCGAGGGCCGCCGGCAGTAGGGCCTGGCTGGCATCATGAATCTGTCCCCAGGCCAGGGGTGCGCCGGGCGCGGCGAGTTCGTCCCCGGTGCTGAGGAGGGCGACCCGGGGACGGCGCCAGCAGCGCACGGCGTCGAGCCCCGCTGCCGCGAAGAGTCCGAGGTGCCGAGCATGCAGGGCAAGGCCAGGCTGCCCGAGGGGCTGGCCCTCGGCGACATCGCCCCCGGCGGGGCGCACATAGCGCTCGCCTTGAAGGGGCTCTTCGGCAAAGATGCGGTCCCCTTCTCGGCGACACTCCTCCCGGGGCAGGACGCTGTCGCAGCTGGGCGGCACCGGTGCGCCGGTGAAGATGCGGATGCAGCTTCCCGGGGGTAGGGCGTCGTTCCAGGGCTGTCCGGCCCAGGCCGTTCCGACCACGGCCAGCCCCCCATTGCCTAGCGCCCCCAGCTCCGCCGCTCGGCAGGCGTAGCCGTCCATGGCCGAGGCCGGGAAGGGCGGAACGGCGTGGGTGGCCCGGGGCGATTCGCTCAAGATACGCCCGAGCGCAGCGGAAAGGGGAAGGCGCTCTTCCGTCTGCGGAGTGGGGAGCGTGGCTTCTAGCTGGGCCCAGGCGTCGTCGAGCTCGATCATGGCAAGGGTCGTCCTTTGCAGGGGAACGCCGTATTCTAGCGCCCCGACGAAAGGGGCACGCCATGCTGGGATCGCTTACATCGCCGTCAAACGTTCTTGCCCTCGACACCTCGGGGCCGGCCTGCTCCCTCGCCTTGAGCACGGCGGGGCAGGTGCTAGAGCGCCACGAGACGGGGGCCCGCATTCATAACGAACGGCTTCTTGCCCTGCTTGATGAGCTTTTTAGGGAGGCGGCTCTGTCTCCCCGAGCGCTCGATTGCCTCGTGCTTTCCGTGGGCCCCGGCGCCTTTACGGGGCTGCGCATTGGTACCTCGGCGGCGCAGGCCCTGGCCTTCGCCGCGGGTGCGCCGGTGCTCTGCGTTTCCAGCCTCGAGGCCCTTGCGCTGACCCATCAGGCGGCGTTGCGGGCCGCGGGGCTCGACGCTGTGGAGGTCCTGGTGGACGCGCGCATGGGAGAGCTCTATCGAGCGACCTTCGCCCTGGCCGGCGATGGACTGGAATATCGGGATGAGGATCAGATCACCACGGTCGAGACCCTGACGCAGGCGCCGGCCCTGTCGTCCCGCTGGGGGCTGATCGGGGATGGGCAGAGCCTTCCCGCCCTCGCGGCGCGGAGCGCTGAAGTCGGTTTCCGGGAGAGCAGCAACATCGTTCGAGCTCGGGCGCTGTTGCCCCTGGTGGCGCAGCGAACGCCTGGCGCCCCGGAAAAGGCGGTGCCGCGTTACCTCGAGGGCCGCGTGCGATGGCACCCCGCTGCGGCCCCGGGCACCCCCGTCTCCAGCGCTTGATGATGCCCGGGGCGCTGCCGTCCGCTTCCGACTTCGATGGCCTCTCGGAGTGTTCCCTACCTGAGGGCTGGCGCTGGCGTCGGGACGGGCCCCTAACCCTCGTGCCCCCAGCCGCCCTGGCGCTAGCGCCGCTCACCTTGGACTTTGGGACCGGGCGCCTCGCGCACCGTTTACTGCGGGCGGCCGAGGAACCCTTGGTGCGGGCCCTGGGCCTGCGCCGGAAGGACGGTCCGCGCCGGGTCGTGGATATGACGGGAGGGCTGGCGGGGGATGCCTCGCGCATGGCGGCGGCGGGGGCAGAGGTACTTCTCATCGAGCGCCACCCCGCCGTGCTGGCGCTCGTGGTGGATGCCCTTCGTCGCGCCGAGGCCGAAGGGCAAGCCCCCTGGGGGGACCGGCTGCGGCTGACCCTTGGGAACGCGTGCGACGCCCTTCCCGAGGGCTTCGATGCGGCCTACCTCGACCCGATGTATCCCCCGCGAAAAAAAGCCGCCCTGGGGGCTCAGGAGCTTCGCGTCCTCGATGCGCTCTTTGCGGCGTCGGAAGAGGGACCGCGGGCGAAGGCGAGTACGCCCGAAGCGCTGCTCGCCGCGGCCCGGCGCGGGACCTTTCGGCGCATCGTGATGAAGGGGCCCGCGAACTACGCACCGCCGCCCCCCGCGCCGGACTTCGTGCATCGGGGAAAGGCGGTGAACTTCTACGGCTGGCTGTCTTCCGCGAACAGCGCCTGAGGCTCGGCGAACTGGCTTTGCAGCGCTGGGTCGATGGCGCTGCGACCCAGGCGCAGCGTGTGCTCGAGCGCCTCCGTGGGAAAGAGGCTGCCGTCTCGCAGGGTTGCGAAGCCGCCCTCTACCAGGGCCAGGGCGAGATCGTGGCGTTCCGCAGCAAAGCTCTTCTCGTCCCCCTCCAGCACCGAGGTCCAGCGCAGGATCAGGGATTCCCAGCGGGCTTCAAAGGTTTTGGGATCGAGACCCGGGCGCGCGCTCAGGAGCTGACCGGCGAGGTAGAGGCGATGGAGTAGGTCGGTCCCAAGCTGTGCCAGCAAGGGGGCCAGGGGATGGGTGCTTGGGCGCCAGCCTCGGCAGCGGCCCCGAAGTAAAAGCCCCGTTTCCTCCAGCGCGGTGAGCTGGGCTTGAAGGGAGGGAAGCCCATCGCTTGCGGTGGGGAGCTTCCAGGCGTGGGTCAGCAGCGGAGTAAGGCGAGCCATGGCCTCTGCCAGGTAAGCCTCGCTGCGCGGCCGTTTCACGAGCGCGAGCAGCACTGCAGGCAAGATCACGCAGTGGGCAAGGCCGTTTCGATACCAAAGCAGGTAGGGCGCTGCGCGCTTGGCGCTGAGCACGGGTCCGAGGGGATCTTCGATGCGCTCTAAAAGCCCGTCCTCCTCCCCCCGAGCCAGGAGCGCCTTGGCCTCCAGGTTCGGATGGGCTTGCAGGGGCGAAAGGGGCAGGCGTTTAAGTAAGGCCTCCAGCGTCTCCAGGCTTTCCAGGGCCTGCTGCTCCCGCAGCCGAGCCTTGGGCGCGGCAAGGAAGAGGAGGGCGAGGCGTCCGATGCCGTTGGCGGGGGCGACCGCATTGATCCGACCGAGCAGCGTCGCACCCAGGGTCCGCAGGGTGGCGCTGTCCTCCGGGCTGGCCGTTGGGTGCTGCGCGAGGAAGGCCGGGAGGGGCAGGGGCTCACCGAAGGTGACGGTCACGCCCCCAAAGCGCTGGCGCAGGAATTGGCGTGCCGACCGGAGCAGGCCCAGAAGGCTTTCCCGCTCCTTCTCGCCGCCGCGGAGCTCCTTCAGGTAGCTGCCGCCTTCAATGATCCGTTCGTAGCTGAAGTGCACGGGGACAAAGGCCAGGGGTCGGCGGAGTCCCCGATCATGCGCGCCAAGGGTCATGCGCAGCATGCCCCAGCGCGCACTCAGCATGCGGCCGCTTCGGCTGCGTCCCCCCTCCACGAAGTATTCCATGGCGAAGCCGTGGGTGAAGAGGTGGTCCACGTAGCTCTCAAAGACCGCGGTGTAGAGGGGATCCCCAGAAAATTTGCGGCGCATGAAGAACGCGCCCCCCCGCCGGAGTAGGGGGCCGGCCACAGGGAGGTTGAGATTATTGCCGGCGGCGATGTGGGGCAGCATGACGCCCCCGTAGAAGAGCACGTAGCTGAGCAGCAGATAGTCGATATGGCTGCGATGGCAGGGCACGTAAACCAGGGTGTGGTCCCCGGCGAGCTCCCGGGCGCGATCGAGATGCTTGACCGTTACCCCGTCGTAAAGGCGATTCCAGAGCCAGCTCAGGAGCCAGTCGAAAAAGCGCACGGTAGGGTAGGAAATATCGGACACGATCTCCTCGGCCATGGCTCGGGCGTCGCGCCAGGCCCGCTCCCGGGGCTGGTCGGCGGCGTCGATGGCCGCGCGCACCCGAGGATCCTGAAGTACCTCCCCGAGGAGAGTGCGGCGGTGGGACAGATCTGGGCCCAGGAGCGCTTCCCGGTGCCCCCGAAAGTGCTGTCGCAGCAGCCGAAGGAGGCGCCGCTCGGCGATGGCCGGAGGGCAATCTTGAGGGAAGGCGTCCCGTTCAATGGCCGGGGCAAAGCGCAAGAAGATGTGATGCCGGTTGAGCGCAAAGGCGAGCCAGCGCCGGAGCCGGCCCGTGGTGGACCAGCGCTCGCTAAATAGCCAAGGGAGGAGGGCACCCTGGCGCTGCGGGGCCCGGCCCCAGAAGACGGATACGGCGAAGATCTGGGGCGGCGCGTCGCTGCTCAGCTGCTCCGCGAGCGCAGGCAGGGCCTCGGAAAAGCGTCGGGCGCTGCGCCGGCCGAATAGCCAGTGGCCTTCTCGGCGGCGCAAATACAACAGGCCCGGCGCCGTGCTAGGCCCGGTCAGCTCGCCCTGGGCCACGGGCAGGCCTTGGCGAAGGCATACGCTTTCCAGGGCCAGGCGCGCCAGGTGGGAGCGCTCCTCAAGCACGTAAACGGGGGCGGAGGCGAGGTGGGCTGGGAGCCCCTCGACATCAAGGGCGCGGGCCCGGAAGGCGCGGCTCAGAAGCCCCCGCAGCAGGCGATACCCCAGACTGTCCCCCCCCGGCCGTGCCACGGCGCGCCCCTCTCCCAATAAGCTGGGCGTCAGTGTAGCAAGGGCATCAATGAAAAAGCGTCAGGGGGTCGTCGGGTCCCGGCCCTCGTAGTAGCCGTCGATGGTCCGGGGTGCTTCCTCTCCCTCGCGCTGGGGCGTGACGCGCCAGATGCCATCGGCCTTACGCGTCGTCACCGCTTCCACCTCCTCCGTCTCCCGAAGAATGGTGGGGCGAAGGAAGACCAAAAGGTTCCGCTTGATCCGCTCCCGGCTCGTGTTCTGAAACAGCTTGCCGGCCACGGGAATGGCGGAGAGGAGGGGGACGCGCTGTACCGATTCCTGCGTGTCGTCCTGGATCAGGCCGCCGAGCACGATGGTTTGCGCATCCTCCGCGAGGATCACCGTATTGATGGTGCGCTTGTTGGTCACGATGTCCGAGAAGCCCCCGGCCCCGATGGTGCCGGCGTTGGCGACGGAAGACACGACCTGTTCCACCTCGAGACGCACCGAATCCCCTTCGTGGATGTGCGGAACCACGCGCAGCGTGATGCCCACGTCTTCCCGCTGAATCGTAGTGAAGGGGTTATTCGCGCCGCTTTGGTTCGTCGTGAAGGAGCCCGTGCGGAAGGGGACGTTCTGCCCCACCACGATGGAGGCTTCTTCGTTATCCAGGGTGAGAATGCTTGGCGTGGAGAGGAGGTCCGAGTCGCTGTTGCTGTTTAGGGCCTGGAGGACCGCCCCAAAGGAGACGCCATTGGACAGCTTGGCCACGGCCACGGAGGGGCTGGTGAGGCTGGCGCCGGCGCCGAGGAGATTTAGATCCTGGGTGCTTTCGATGGTGCCATCGCCAACGGCATTTCCGAGCAGGGCTTGCAACGCCCCGGCGAGGGGGCTCACGGCGAGGGGCGCGGAGCTGCCCTCCCGGTCGATCACGGCCAAATCCACGCCCAGATCGCGCCGGTCCTGCACCGCGACTTCTACGATAGCGGCCTCGATCAGCACCTGGGTACGGCGGACGTCTAAGCTTTCGAGAAGATCCGAGACCTCCGCCAACGTTGAAGGATCGCTCCGTACCACCACCGCATTAAGGGAAGGATCCGCGGCGATGGTGGTTGCGGCGTCGCCGCCCTTGTTCCCTTCCTTCCCGGCAACGATCCCCTGGAGAAGCCCCGCCACCTCTTCCGCATCGGCGTGGCTTAAGCGGAACACCCGGGTGGAGCCCTGCCGGGTGGCGGGCTGGTCGAGCTGCTTAATGAGCCGCTCTAGGCGAGCGAGGGGCTCGGCCTGGCCGCGCAGCACGAGGGAGTTGTTTCGAGCGTTCGCCACCACCTGCACCGCTTGGGGGTTATTCCCGCTTTCCCCCAGGGCATCGGGCGCGAGTTCGGCTAAGAGGGCCACCATGGTGTCGACGTAGGCCTCCTTCAGGGGTACCACGACCACCTGTTCGTCGTTGGCGACGTCGATCTCCTGGATGATCTTTTCCATGCGCGCGATGTTCTCCGCATGGTCCGACAGAATGATGACGTTCGGCTTGTCGACGGAGGCGACGTGGCCGTATTGGGGAATAAGGGGGCGGAGAATTTTGACCAGTTCGTTCGAAGGGACGTTTTCGGCCTTGATGACCCGGGTGACGATGGCTTCGCCATTGGCGCCCTCCGTGAAGTCCAAGGGCGCGCTGGACTGCTTCGCCAGCGTTTGCTGCACGATTTTGATCACCCCGCCAGCGGGGATGGCGGCGAAGCCATGCACGCGTAGGACCGACTGGAAGAGTTCATAGACGCCGTCCTCATCGAGCGCCGTGGACGACACGATGGTGATGCGCCCCTGCACCCGCGGGTCGATGACGAAGTTCTTCCCCGTGATGCGGGCGACTTCAGAAATAAAGGCGTCCAGTTCGGCGTCCTTGAGATTGATCTGCCAGCTGCCCGTTTCCCCCTGGGCGCCGAGGGCCAGGGTTAGGAGCATCGCCGTGGCAAGCACGCGCCGACCGCTTCGGGCGAGAAGGCGACGCAGCATCAGGAGAGGATTCGACATGGGCGGCTCACTCAGGAATGGGGGCGGTAACGAAAAAGGTTCGCTGGCCGCGCTGGATTTCAAGGCGTGCGCTGCCCGAGGCGAGCACCGCATCAATTTGTTGGGGGTTTTGCGCCAGGCCATCGACGCCCTGGCCATTGACCGAAAGGATGCGATCCCCGGGGCGTAGGCCCACCTGGGCCAACGCGGCTGCGGGCACCTGATTATTGATTTCTAGGCCGGCGCCGCCGCTGGCGGGGGCGAGGCCATAGCTGGCAAGGGCGGCTTCCCCCTGTTCCGCGAGGGCGCCTTGGAAGGCGCGGAGGGCGGAGCGCGGCGAGAAGGCGCTGCCCGGCGTACTTGCCGAAGGGCTCGCCAGGGCGCCCGCGCTACGCTGCGGGGACGAGGGCGAGCCTACGCTCGCGCTCTGGGGTCGGCGCGTATCCCGGACCCCGGGTAGCGTTGAGGGAAGGGCCGATAGGGCTGGGCCGTCGGCGGCGCCCCCCGCGCCCTCGGCGCGAAAGCCCGCGGCGGCGGCGCCCTTCGGAAAACGGAGCACCTCCAGCTGGCCCTGGCGGCGCAGCAGGACCTGATCTTTCTGTACCTCGGCGAGCACCGCGCCCCCTGGGAGGGAGGCGCCCTCGAGGTAGCGCCGCGGCTGCCCGCCGGCGGCGGAGATCAGGGCACTCGATTCGCTGCTGCCGCTGAAGAGTCCGTGGAGCGTGAGGGCGAGGCGGGTTTCCGGCGCATTGACCACGGGGCCTCTAGCGGCCGGCCCTGCGGCGGTGCCGAAGAGGGCGGTCTGTAGGAGCCGCTGCCGGTCGTAGGCCGGCGCGAGCGTCGGGACCGCCGTGGCGCCGGGAACGGCCGGTGGCGGCGTGGTGAACAGCATGACCCGATCTGCGAGATAGGCCCCAAGCGCCACCAGCAGCGCAAGGCTGAGCACCCTGGCCCCTCGCTTGGATCCGTTAGCGGTCATGGTGGCCTCCGCAGCCATCGATGAGTGCACCAAAGTGTACCAGCGTCCCGGCGCGGGGCATCACAGCACGCGCTCCGACAGCTCAAGGAGCACGGTGTCGTCGCCCATGCCCTCCGGCGCGGGAAAGTCGGCCAAGCGAAGCAGGCGTCGCCGCACGGCCAGATCGGCCCAGCCACCGGGGCGGAGCACGAGGGACAGCACGGGGCCGCTGGGGGCGGAGACCTCCGCCTCTAGCTGTCCACCTGCTCCCGGAGCAAGCTCTGCGCTGAGCGGTGGGAAGGTGGGCGCATAGCTATTGCCGCCAAGGCGATAGCGCACCAGGCCGCCGGTCCAGCGCAGGGCGCCGGTCGCGCTAGCGAGCTGGTTCCCGTGGCCGGACAGGACGAGATTACGGCCCTGGAGCGTGCCCTCCGGCGCGATCGCGTAGGGGGCGAGGGCGTCCTTAAGGGCGCGGCTATCGAGGCTTAGGCGATGCACCGTTGCGCGCCAGGCGCTGGGGGATAGCTCGGCTTCCGCCGTGCCCTGGAGGGCGGGGCCCTGGAGGCTGAGGGTCACCGGAATGCCGTTGAGGCTGGTCGGGAAGCCCACGGCCCAGCGCAGCGTTCCAAGCGCCTGGCCTCGATAGGCAAGCTGGCTCTCCCCGCGAAGCAGGTGCCCCGCGGTGCCGCTGAAGCTTATGGGGCCTTGGCTCGGAAGGGGCAGCCACGCCGCGGGGGCTTGAAGGATCACGGTGAGGAGAAAGCCGCCGATCACCCAGGAGGCGCCGCGAAGCCAGGGCCTCACCCCTTCCATGGGATTTCTCGCCAGGCCTGCCCCTGCCATTCGAAAAAGCGATCGGTCTCGAGGGCCTCCCCTTCCGCCCAGGGTTCGGCGGCATAGCGAAGCTTCGCCGCGGGAAAGGCGGCAGCCAGCGCTTCCCCAAGGGCCTGGTCCGTGGCCCAGGGGGTGAGGGCAGCGGGCTCGAGCCCAAGGGCATGCCAGGCGCCGAGGGCCCGGGCCGTGAGACGAAGGGAGAGATCCCCATGCTGCGCCGCCCACCCGGCCCCCCGGGGTTCGGGGGCGAGGGCGCCGCCCAGGGCTTCGCCCAGCCAGCCACGCAGGGCATCGTCTTCGATTCCCTGGAAATAGACTTCGAGGTCCGGCAGTTCGGGCATGGCGGTTCTCTTCAAACGCAGGCCGCACTGTGCGCGCGGCAGGTCACATTTTTATGACGACAGCCGGGGCAGCAAGCGTTCCCCCAGGGCCTCGTAGACGTCTCGCAAGCGCGGCAGATCCTCGGCGAGGACCCGCTCGTCGATTTTATGGATCGTCGCATTCACCGGGCCTAGCTCCACCACCTCCATGCCCCGGGGGGCAAGGAATCGGCCGTCGGAGGTGCCGCCGCCGGTGGACCGCTCGGGCGTGTAGCCCACAACCTGCGCGAGGGCCTGCTCCGTGGCCTCGATTAAGGGGCCGCCATCGGTAAAGAAGGGCGGGCCCGAGAGGGCCCAGGTCAGCGTGTAGTCGCAATTCGCTTCCGTCAGGCAGGCCTCGACCCGGGCTTGGAGCCCCTCGGGGGTTTGTCCGGGGTTGAAGCGGAAATTCACCTCGGCGGTCAGGGTGCCGGGGATCACGTTAGTGGCGCCCGTCCCCGCGTTCATATTGGAGATCTGAAAGGTCGTGGGGGGGAAGGGGCCGTAGCCGTCATCCCAGCGCTGCGCCGCCACCGCTGCAAGGGGTGCAAGGGCTTCGTGAATCGGATTTCGGGCCTTTTCCGGATAGGCCACGTGGCCCTGCACGCCCCGCACCTGAAGGTGGCCACCGAGGGAACCGCGGCGGCCCACGCGAATCACGTCTCCGAGCTTTTCTGCGCTGGACGGCTCGCCCACCACCACCCACTGAGGGAGCTCGCCCCGGGCTTCGAGCACATCGGCCACGTGCCGGGTGCCGAACTGGGCCGGTCCTTCCTCATCGCTGGTGAGAAGAAAGGCCAGCCGGCCTGAGCGAGGATGCTGGCAGAGGCGTTCGGCGGCGCAGACCATGGCCGCCAGGCTGCCCTTCATGTCCGCTGCTCCCCGGCCCCAGAGCCACTCCCCGTCAAAGTGGCCTTCGAAGGGCGGATGGGTCCAGGCCGCCTCCGGCCCCGGCGGCACCACGTCGGTGTGGCCCGCAAAGGCCAGGGTTGGGCCGTCCGTGCCCCAGATTGCCCAGAGATTGGAAACCCCCCCTTCGTCCATGCGTTCGCAGTGAAAGCCCAGCGCCTCGAGGCGCTCGGCGATCAGGGTGAGGCACCCCGCGTCCTCCGGCGTCACGGAGGGGCGGCGGATGAGCGCCTGGGTGAGGGCGAGGGTGGGTTCCATGGCCTAGGCGCCCTGATGCAGCATGGGGTTTAGGGCGATGGCCTGGCGATTGCTCCGGCATTCCACCGCGCCGGTTTCGCTATGGCGAATAAAGAGCATGTCGCTGCCGCCGGCAAGCTCTCGCGCTTTGCAGACCCGAACCACGGTGCCCGCCTCGTCGCGCAGGGTCACCCGGGTGCCGGGGGTGATGTAGAGGCCGGCCTCAATGGTGCAGCGATCCCCCAGGGGAATGCCCGTGCCTGCGTTGGCGCTAATCAGGCACGACTCTCCAAGGGAAATGCGGGTGGTTCCGCCCCCGGACAGGGTGCCCGCGGTGCTGGCGGAGCCGCCGAGGTCCGAGCCCTTGCCGACCACCACGCCCTGGGAGATCCGTCCTTCGATCATGCCACTGGCCAGGGTGCCAGCGTTGAAGTTGATGAAGCCCTCATGCATGACCGTGGTGCCTTCCCCGAGGTAGGCGCCCAGGCGGATGCGGCTGCCATCGCCAATGCGCACCCCCGAGGGCACGACGAAGTCGGTCATGGTGGGGAATTTGTCCACGGCAAAGACCTTCAGGGTGCGGCCCAAAAGCCGCGCGTTGAGTTGCCGTTCTTCCAGCTCCTCCAGGGCGAGGGCCCCTTCGCTGGTCCAGGCCACGGTGGGCAGGGCGGCGAAGATGCCGTCGAGGTTCAGGCTGTTGGGCAGGCACAGGCGGTGGCTGAGGAGGTGAAGCTTGAGGTAGGCCTCGGCGGTTTCCGCGATGGGGCCGTCTTCCCCAAGGCAGGTGAGTAGCACCGGGCCCTGGGCCTTCAGCAGCGAGGCGGCGAGGGTCGCCTGGGCCGTTTCGCCGGCCTCGAGCCAGCCCCGGCGCAGGCGCTCGAGATCTAGCGGCGATAGCCGGTGCACCCCGGCGCGGTTCACCTTGGCCGCTCCCAGGCCAGCCAGGAGCCCGGCGCTCGGCGCCAGGATCGGCTGGGGGTAATACACCGCCAGGGGGGTTCCCTGGGCGTCCTGTTGAGCAAGACCAAGGGCTACGGCAAACATGGTGACTCCTAGCGGTGGGGGGGACGTTGCCCCGGCGATTGGTCGAAGGCCTCATCCAAGCGTTGGCGGATGGTGTCCTGAAGCCGGGCCAGGGTAGCGGGATCGGTAATGGGCTCCCGATCTTCCCCGGTAATGTAAAACACGTCGTCGATGCGCTCGCCGAGGGTGGCAATCTTCGCGCCCTGGAGGGAGATTCCCTCCTCCAGAAAAATGAGGCCAAGGCGGGCCAGCAGCCCGGGGCGATCATTCGCCACCACCCGCAAATCTGTCACGGGGGTGCGCGGATCGTTCTCCACGAACACCTCCGTAGGGGTCTGGAAGGCCCGGAGCGCGCGGGGGATGCGCCGGCGAACCACGTCGGGGAAGGCGTTGGGCTCTGCGAGCACTTCCCGAAGGGTGGCTTCCAGATGGCGCTGGGCGCCCTCGTCCGTCAGGGGCGTGCCGGCGTCTGTCAGCACCATGAAGCTGTTGAAGCATTCCTCGCTGCCCGTGGTATGCACCCGGGCTTCATGGACCGAGAGATCCTGCTGATCGAGGATGGCCGCCGTGGCGGCAAACAGGTTCGCCTGATCGTGGGCGAAGATGAACACCTGGGTCGCGCCTTCATGGGCCCCGCCGGCCTGGGTGTAGGTGCGCACCCGCACCAGGGGGCCGTCGGCTTCGAGGTTATGGCTCAGCGCCGCCTCGAGCTGCCACACAATGTCCTCGACCTCGAGGCGCAGAAAATAGTCCTCGTCCGTTTCATTGAAGAAGGCCGCCACGGCCTCCGCCTCGATGCCCCGAGCTGCCAGGGCGTCGAGGGCGGCCTGCCGGGTGCTGGCGATCCAATCTTCCCGGTCCGGGATAGCCGTGCCATGGGCCGACAGCAGCTGGCGGGTTTCCTCGAAGAGCTGGCGCATGAGGGTGGCGCGCCAGCTGTTCCAGAGGGACGGGTTGGTCGCGTTAATGTCCGCCACCGTGAGGGCGTAGAGGTAGCGGAGGCGCTCCTCCGTTTTGACCTCTTCGGCGAAGGCGGCGAGCACCTCGGGGTCGCTGATGTCCTTGCGCTGAGCCACGTCGGACATAAGGAGGTGCTGGCGCACGAGCCAGCTGACCAGTTCCCGGTCCGCGGGTTCGAGGCCGTGGCGCTGAGCGAAGGCCTCTACGTCTTCGGCGCCGAGGGTGGAGTGGTCGCCACCGCGTCCCTTCGCAATATCGTGGTAGAGCCCAGCGATGTAGAGAAGCTCGGGCTTGGGAATTTGGCGCATGCACTCGTGGGCCACGGGGTAGCGGTCCTGGGCGCTCTCGTAGAGAAAGCGCCGGAGGTTCCGCAGGAGCAGCATGGTGTGCGCATCCACCGTATAGATGTGGAAGAGATCATGCTGCATCTGCCCGATGATGCGGCCGAACTCAGGCAGGTAGCGACCGAGCACGCCGTAGCGCCGCATGCGCGTGAGCTGGGAAACCAGTCGGTGGGGGCTTCGCAGCAGGGCGAGGAAGCAGGCGCTGTTCTCCGGGTTTGCCCGGAAGGCATCGTCGATGAGGTCCAGGTTCTGGCGAATCATGCGGATCGTTGAGGCCCGGACCCGATCGATGTCCTCCCGGTTAGCGAGGATGACAAAGAGCTCGAGAAGGGCTCGGGGGCGCGCTTTGAAGACGTCCTCGCGGCGCGCGGCCAGCGTATGGCCCTGCACCTCGAAGTCCTCGTTGATGATTTCCCGAGGCTCAGCCAGGGCTGGGGAAACGATGGCTTCATCGAAGTGCTGAAGGATGAGGTCGTTCAGTTCCCGGAGCGCAAGCACGTGGACGTAGTAGTCGTGCATGAAACGCTCAACGGCGAGCTGGCCGCCGCTGTCTTCGTAGCCAAAAAGGGTCGCGAGCTGCCGCTGGTAGTCGAAGCGGAGCTGCTCCTCGGCGCGCTTGGCCAGCATGTGCAGACCCCAGCGCACCTTCCAGAGGAAGTCCCGGCCCTGAAGCAGCGCCAGGAGCTCGCCGGCGGTGAGGAAGCCGAGGCTAATTAAGTGTTCAAAATCGTTGGTGCCGTAGTGGTGCCGGGCCACCCAGCCGAGCATCTGGATATCCCGAAGGCCCCCGGGGCCATTTTTGACGTTGGGCTCGAGGTTGTACTCCGTGTTGTCGTAGCGCCGATGGCGTTCGTTCTGCTCTTGAAGCTTGGCATCGAAAAACGTGGAGTCGGGCCAAAGCTTCGCTTGGCTAAGCCGTTCCCCAAGCTGGAGGCGCAGGCGCTGGGCGCCCACGAGGGTGCGCGTTTCCAAGAGGTTGGTCATGACGGAGACGTCTTGCCGGGCCTCTTCCACGCATTCGCTTAAGGTGCGGACGCTGTGCCCAATGGTCGTTCCCAGATCCCAGAGGCTGTGGAGAAAGGCCTCGAGGACACGCTTGAGTTCGGCGTCCGGGGGTTCGGCGAGGAGAATCAGGATGTCGATATCGCTGAAGGGATGGAGTTCCCCCCGGCCGTAGCCCCCTACGGCCAGCAGGGCAAGGGGCGGATCGCCCTGATCCCCGGCCCGGGGCCAGGGGTGGGTGTTGAAGAGCTCCGTGAGGGCCGAGTCAAAGAGGCTCGCCCGGGCCCGAAGGAGGGCGGAGACCTCCGCCCCCTGGCTAAATTGTTGATCGAGCTGCGCCTGGCTCTCCTGGAGCCGGCGCCGGGGACTGACCAGGGGGGTGGTCACAGCGTTTCTTCGCTCCGGCGGGTGAGGATCTCGGCGCCGTCGGCGGTGACCAGGAGCGTGTGCTCCCATTGCGCCGAGGGCTTGTGATCCTTCGTGACCACGGTCCAGCCATCCTTCAGCAGCTTCACCTCCCGGCGCCCGGCGTTGATCATGGGTTCGATGGTGAAGGTCATGCCTTCCTTCAATACTTCCCCCGTGCCCGGGCGGCCGTAGTGAAGGATTTGCGGCGGCTCATGGAAGCCCCGGCCAATGCCGTGGCCGCAATATTCGCGAACCACGGAGAAGCGCTGGGCTTCCGCGTGGCGCTGGATGACGTGACCGATGTCCCCCAGGGTGGCCCCGGGGCGCACGGCTTCGATACCCAGGTAGAGGCACTCCTGGGCCACCCGGCTGAGTCGTTCCCCAAGCACGCTCCCCGTGCCGCCGACGATAAACATCTTCGACGTATCCCCGTGCCAGCCATCCTTGATGACGGTGACGTCGATGTTCAATAGATCGCCCCGCTTCAGCGCCTTCCCTTCCGTGGGAATGCCGTGGCACACCACATGGTTTACGGAGGTGCAGACGGAGGCCGGGAAGGGCGTTTGCCCCGGAGCCCCGCGGTAGTTGAGGGGGGCGGGAATGCAGCCGAGCTCTTCCACGATGAAGCGGTGGCACCGGGCGTTGAGGGCGGCGGTGCTGACCCCGGGAACGACGTAGGGGGTGATCATCTCCAGTACGGAGGCGGCGGCGGCGCCAGCAGCGCGCATGCCGGCAATCTCCTCCGGCGTCTTAAGCGAGTCGGCCATGATTCGTGCCTTCGAGCGGTGGCGGCTTTCGCCGCGCAGGGGGTTTGTGCTATAACGCGCGCCGCGGCAGGGCGGCAGCAGCGAAACTCGCCCCAAGCATACCTTGAATCGCCCATCCTTCGCTGCTGGAAGGGGGCAAAAATACGCACACGCTTCGACACACCTTGCTGGGGTGCCCCTTGGGGTCGGCAGGTGGGGGGCGTGGAGGCCTAACCCGGAGAAAAACCGTGACCGACATTAGCATGCGCGATTTGCTGCAGGCGGGGGTGCATTTTGGGCACCAAACCCGTTACTGGAACCCGAAGATGGCGAACTTCATCTTCGGCGCTCGCAACAAGATCCACATCATCAACCTCGAAGAGACGCTCCCGCGCTTCCGCAGCGCGCTGGACGAAGTGCGCCGCATGGGCGCGAAAAAGAACAAGCTGCTCTTCGTGGGCACCAAGCGTGCCGCGGCGAAGATCGTTCGCGAGCAAGCGAGCCGCGTGGGCATGCCCTACGTTGATCAGCGCTGGCTCGGCGGCATGCTGACCAACTACAAAACCATTCGCCAATCCATCAAGCGCCTCCGGGACCTTGAGACGGAAGCGAGCGATGGCACCTTCGATAAGCTGACCAAGCGGGAAGCCCTCATGCGCACCCGGGAGATGGAGAAGCTCGAGCGCTCCATTGGTGGCATCAAGGACATGGGCGGGCTGCCGGATGCGCTCTTCGTGATCGACGTCGAGCACGAGCGCATTGCCATCAGCGAAGCCAACAAGCTGGGCATCCCGGTTATCGGTATCGTGGATACGAACAGCAACCCCGATGGCGTCGATTACGTCATTCCTGGGAACGACGACGCCATTCGGGCCATTCGCCTCTACGTGGCGGCCTTTGCCGATGCGATCTCCGCAGGCAAGCACGCCGCCTCCGGCGATGTGTCTGCCGATGAGTTCGTCGAAGTGGAAGAAGACAGCGCTGCAGCGCCGGCCGCCGAGGCCTAAGTCCAGTTCCGTTCAGGGGGCGCGCCTGGCGCGCCCAAATCAGATCAATTAGCGAGGATAGGCACGTGGCAATTACTGCAGCCATGGTTAAGGAGCTCCGGGAACGGACCGGGCTCGGCATGATGGATTGTAAAAAAGCGCTGGTGGCATCCGAGGGGGACCTCGAGCTGGCCATCGAGCAGCTGCGTAAGGACGGTGCGCTGAAGGCCGCCAAGAAAGCCGGCCGCACCACCGCAGAGGGCCTCCTGGGGCTTCGCGTTGCCGACGATGGGTCCTCCGCCGTGCTGGCCGAGGTGAACATCGAGACGGACTTCGCGGCCCGGAACGAGCGCTTCATTGCCTGGGTGCAGCGGGTCGCCGATCAGGCCTTCGAAGCGGGCACGGATGACGTCGCCGCGCTGCTGGAAGCAGGCCTTGAGGGTGAGCGTGAAGCCCTGGTTCAGGAAATTGGTGAGAACATCACCGTACGCCGCATTGCCCGGGTCACCGGGGCGCGGGTGGCGGCCTATGTGCATGCGGACAACCGCAAGGGCGCTCTCGTGGCTCTCTCAGCAGGCGACGAAGCCCTCGGCAAGGATCTCGCCATGCACGCCGTGGCGCTGAACCCGAAGGTCGCCACTCCGGAAGCCCTCGACCCCGCAGATCTCGCCAAGGAGCGGGAAATCTACGAGGCACAGGCGGCGGAAAGTGGTAAGCCCGCAGAGATCGTCGCCAAGATGGTCGAAGGCCGGGTCAACAAGTACAAGGCCGAGGTCAGCATGACGGAGCAGCCCTTCGTGAAGGACGGCAACGTCAAGGTGAAGGACCTCCTGAAGGACGCCGGCGCCACCCTCGAAACGATGATTCGCTTCGAAGTGGGCGAAGGGATCGAAAAGGAAGAAACGGACTTCGCGGCCGAAGTGGCGGCGCAGGTTCGCGGCGAGGCCTAGCCTCGCCCAGCACAGGGGTCGGGTCGTGTCGAAGCCATCCAGAACGCTGAAGTACCGTCGTATTCTGCTCAAGCTGAGCGGCGAGGCGCTCATGGGGGATCAGAATTTCGGCATTGACCCGAAGGTCCTCGACCGCATGGCCGTGGAGATCGGCCAGCTCATCGGGGTTGGGGTTCAAGTGGGCCTCGTGGTGGGCGGGGGTAACCTGTTCCGCGGGGCTGCCCTCCACGCGGCGGGCCTCGATCGGGTGACCGGCGACCACATGGGCATGCTGGCCACGGTCATGAACTGCCTGGCCATGCGTGACGCTCTGGAGCGGGCCAATATTTCCGCCTCCGTGATGTCCTCCATCCCCATGAGCGGGATCGTGGAGCATTACGATCGGCGCCGGGCCATCCGCTACCTCGATCAGGGCGATGTGGTCCTCTTTGCCGCAGGCACGGGGAATCCCTTCTTTACGACCGATTCCGCAGCCTGCCTCCGCGGCATTGAAATTGATGCAGACGTGGTCATGAAGGCCACCAAGGTCGACGGGGTTTACACCGCCGATCCCGTCCTCGATCCCTCGGCTGAGCTTCTGCCGACCCTAACCTACGATGAAGTCCTTGAGCGGGACCTTGGCGTCATGGATCTCACGGCCATTTGCCTATGCCGAGATCACGCCATGCCCCTGCGGGTGTTCAACATGGGTAAGGTGGGCGTGCTGCTCAAGCTCATGCTGGGCGAGGAGGACGGCACCCTAATCCAAGGAGATGCACGGTGATCGACGAGATTAAGGACGATACGGAAACGCGCATGGAAAAAAGCGTGGCGGCCCTGGAAACGGCCTTCGCGCGTATACGCACCGGGCGTGCCAGCCCTGCGCTCCTGGACGACATCAAAATCGATTACTACGGAACGCCCACGCCCTTAAATCAGGTGGCCAGCGTGACCGTGGAAGAATCCCGCGCCCTTTTGATCTCCCCCTGGGAGAAGAAGCTCGTGCCCCAAATTGAACGGGCGATCTTAAAGAGCGATCTGGGCCTCACCCCCAATGCAACCGCCGACGTTATCCGCCTGCCCATGCCGCCGCTGACGGAGGAGACGCGGCGCGATTTGGGCAAGCAGGCCCGGGCGGAAGCGGAGCATGCGCGGGTGTCCGTGCGCAACGTGCGCCGGGATAGCAACAGCCAGATCAAAGAGCTTCTGAAGGAAAAGATGATCAGCGAGGATGACGCTCGCCGCGCCGAGGAAACGATCCAGAAGATCACCGATCGTTTTATCGCGGAAGTCGACAAGCGCCTCGAAAGTAAGGAAGCTGATCTCCTAGAGATCTAAGGCACGAGGCCTCCCCATGTCTGAAGCGACATCGCCGCAGCTCGAGGACGGTGCCCCTCCGCGTCATGTGGCCATCATCATGGATGGCAATCATCGCTGGGCGCAGAAGCGCCACCTCCCAGGGTCCGCGGGCCACCGTGCCGGGGCCCGGGCCGTGCGTCCCGTGGCGCAGCGGGCCGCGGAGCTTGGGGTAGAGGTTCTCACCCTGTTCGCTTTCTCCACGGAAAATTGGTTTCGTCCCCGGCGGGAAGTGTCCCTGCTCATGGCGCTCATGCGCAGGGTTCTGACGGAAGATGTGGATGAGCTCCATCGCGAGCGGGTGCGGGTGCAGATTATCGGGGACCGGAGCCGTTTCTCCGACGATTTGCAGAAGCTCATGGCCGATGCGGAAGCGCTCACCGCCGACAATACGCGCATGACCCTTATGATCGCCGCGAACTATGGCGGGCGCTGGGATATCGTGAATGCGGCCCGGGCCCTGGCGGAGGAGGTCGAGGCCGGTCGCCTCCGCGCTCAAGACATCGACGAAGCGGCGCTGGACGGCGCCCTTAGCCTGGCCGGCGTGCCGCCCCCCGATCTCTGCATTCGCACGGGCGGCGATCACCGCATTTCCAATTTTCTCCTTTGGCAATTCGCTTACACGGAGCTGTTCTTCACCGATCGCTTCTGGCCCGATTTCGACGGGGCCGCGCTCGAGGAAGCGCTCGGCGAGTTTTACTGCCGGCAGCGGCGCTTCGGGCGTCGCTAGCCTATTCAAGGTACACTGGGCCCAACGCTGGGGAGAGGGCGGGCCATGCTCAAGCAACGTATCCTGACCGCCGTGCCCCTGGCCGCGGCCTTCCTGGCTGCCCTGTTCTATCTGCCCTCTTCGGCCTTTGCGGGCCTTATTGCCCTATTGCTACTCCTAGCGGGCTGGGAGTGGGGCGCCCTTGCGGGCCTTCGAGCCGGCCCCCGGGTCGCCTTTTTGCTCGTGCTAGCCTTGCTCCTTGGCGCCCTCCTTGCGCAGCGTGGGCAGCTTGAGCCCTGGCTGTTCCCCCTGTCCCTTGGGCTTTGGGCTTTCCTTTCCCTGCTGGTACTCACCTTCCCCCGTAGCGCCCCCGTGCTTCGAGGGGTAGGGCTTCGCCTTGGGCTTGGGGTTTTGGTGCTGGGCCCTGCCTATCTCGCGGTGCTGGTGCTGTATAGCGCGGGCCCTTGGCATCTTCTGTGGGCGCTGGGCGTGGTTTGGGCTGCCGATATCGGTGCCTACTTTGCTGGGCGCCGCTTTGGGAAACGGAAGCTGGCGCCGGCGGTCAGCCCAGGGAAGAGCTGGGAGGGCGCCCTCGGGGGGCTCGCCTGTGCGCTCCTTGTATCGCTGGCCTTTGCCTACGCCCTCGCCGTGCCCTGGGGTGCGCCGCTTCTGCTGTTCACCGTACTGATGGCCGTTCTGTCTATCTTTGGGGATCTATTTGAAAGCGTGCTCAAGCGCACGGCGGGGGTGAAGGACTCGGGAGGGCTTCTGCCGGGGCACGGCGGCGTTTTAGACCGCCTCGATGCGCTACTTCCAGCCCTGCCGCTGGCTGCGCTGGGTTTGGGGGCCTTGCCCCCCGCCGCTTAGAAGGGACGCCAATGAAGCCTGATCAGATCACCATTCTCGGCGCCACCGGATCCATCGGCGAAAGCACGCTGGCGGTGCTGGCGGAGCACCCAGAGCGCTTCTCCGTTTTTGCGCTCACGGCCCATCGTCAGGCCGATAAGCTGCTGGAGCAGTGCCGGCGCGTCCGTCCCCGCTATGCGGTGTTGGTGGATCCGGACGGGGCGAAAGAGCTTGCGGCGGCACTGAAGGCCGAGGGGCTCCCCACGGAGCTGCTCGTGGGGCCCGACGCCCTGGTGACTGTGGCCGAGGCCCCGGAGGTGGACCAGGTTATGGCCGCCATCGTTGGGGCAGCCGGGCTGCCGCCCACCTTGGCGGCCGCGGAGGCGGGAAAGCGGGTGCTTCTGGCGAATAAGGAAGCCCTGGTGGTGGCGGGTCCTCTCTTTATGGAAGCCGTCCGCCGCGGTGGGGGCGCCCTACTTCCCATTGATAGCGAGCACAATGCGCTGTTCCAGTGCATGCCCCCGGGCTACGTGGCGGGGCAGCCCCCGGTCGGGGTGCGAAAGCTTCTGCTCACGGGGTCGGGCGGGCCCTTTCGACGCCGCGATCCGGCCACCCTCGGGGCCGTGACCCCGGAGGAAGCCTGCGCCCATCCCAACTGGTCCATGGGGCAAAAGATCTCCGTGGATTCCGCGACCATGATGAACAAGGGGCTCGAGTTTATTGAGGCCTGCCTGCTGTTCGCGACGCCGCCCAGCGGGATCGAGGTGGTGATCCACCCCGAGTCCGTCATTCACTCCCTGGTCGCCTACGAGGATGGTTCCGTGCTGGCCCAGCTAGGCCCTCCGGATATGCGCACGCCCATTGCCGCGGGCCTGTCCTGGCCCGATCGCATCGACGCCGGCGTTTCCCTCCTGGATCTCGTGGCCGTGGGTTCCCTGACCTTTGAGGCGCCGAGCTTTGAGCGCTTTCCCTGCCTGGCGCTGGCGCTTTCGGCAGCGGAGCGGGGGGGCTTAGCGCCGGCGTGGTTGAACGCCGCCAATGAGGTGGCGGTGGCCGCCTTCCTGGCGCGGCGCATCGGATATCTGGCGATCCCTGCTATCATCGAAGCGGTGATGCAGGGGGCAACCCTTGCCCCCGCGGAGTCCCTCGAAGCCGTGCTTGCCGCGGATCGGGAAGCGCGCAGGGCAGCGGAAGCGCTGTTGCCCACCTACGCGGCCTAAATTTCAAGAGAGCACCGCCTCATGGAGCTGCTTCAAACCATCCTTGCCTTGCTGGTGACCCTCGGAATCCTGGTGACGGTGCACGAGGCTGGGCATTTTTTTGTCGCCCGCTATTTTGGGGTGCGTGTGCTGCGCTTTTCCCTGGGCATGGGCCCGGTGCTGTGGCGGCGCCAGGGGGCCGGGGGCACGGAGTTCGCGCTGAGCCTTCTGCCCATCGGGGGCTACGTAAAAATGCTCGAGGGAGACGACGACGGCATCGCCTCGGCGCCGGGGCAGTGCGCCTTCAGCGAGACTCACCCCGCGGCCCGCATTGCCATCGCCCTTGGGGGGCCGGTGGCGAACCTTCTTTTAGCGGTGCTCGTGTATTGGGTTCTTTTTGTCTCCGGAGTCACGGGGCTCGTTCCCTACGTGAAGGCCCTGGAGGGGGCGGAGGGGCCCACCGTGGGGGCCCGGGTGCTGGCCGTGGATGGCCAGGAAACCCCCAGTTGGAACGCAGTCAACGAGGCTTTGGTCCGGCGCCTCGGGGAATCGGGACAGATCACCTTTACGCTGGAAGGGGACCGGGGCCCCTGGACCCTCGAACGCCCCATCGAGCGCTGGCTCGCCGACGCGGAGGCGCCGCAATTTCTCACAGAGCTGAATCTTGAGCCCGCTTACCCGGTCGTGCTCGGGCGCATCCTGGAAGCGAGCCCGGCGGAGGCCGCGGGCTTGCGCTCCGGGGACCGCATCACCGCCGTGAACGGGGTGGCCGTGGAGCACTGGCGTGCCTTTGTAGACGCCGTGCAGGCCGCCGGCTCGCAAACCCTCACCCTCGCCCTCGAGCGGGGCGGCGAGTCGCGTCGCCTAGCGGTTCAGCCACGCCTCGAGGACGGCAAAGGATTCCTGGGGGTAGGGCCGGCCTACGCCGTGCAGCGCTGGGGGCTTGGGGACGCGTTGGGGGAGGCCCTCGTGGCCACCTGGGATAAGACCGCCATGACCCTGGGTCTCGTGAGGAAGATGGTGCAGGGCCTCGTTTCCACAAGAAACTTGAGCGGCCCCATCACCATTGCTAAGGTCGCCGGCGATTCTGCGAAGTCCGGGATGGAGACGTTCCTGGGCTTCCTTGCGTTGCTGAGCGTCAGCCTCGCGGTTTTGAACCTGCTTCCCATACCGGTCCTTGATGGGGGGCACGTGGTGCTACACCTTCTCGAGTGGGTGCGCGGTGCGCCGCTTCCGGAGCGGGTGCAGGCCCTGGGGGTTCAGGTGGGCTTAATGCTGGTCGTGACCTTAATGGCTGTGGCCCTGATTAACGATTTTTCCCGACTTTAGAGACGCTTAGTGAAATTTCCCTTTTCTTCCTTTCTGCGCTCGGCGCTGCTTGCGCTGACGCTCGGCTTTGCATCCCTGGGGGCCGTGGCAGAAGACGCCAGCAGCGCCGCGGCGTTCACCATTGGGGATATCCGGGTGCAAGGGCTGCAGCGGGTCTCTCCGGGGACGGTATTTGGCTTGCTCCCGGTGAACGTCGGGGATCGCTACGACGAATATTTGGCCCGGGAGACCCTCCGGTCCCTTTTCTCTTCCGGGTATTTCAGCGATATCGGCGTCGGGCGTGACGGCAACGTGCTGGTGCTCACGCTCCTGGAGCGCCCGGCCATCGACTCCATCACCCTCGAGGGCAACGAATCCATCGAAAGCGATGCGTTGCTCGAGGGGCTGGCGGGCTCGGGGCTCGCGGAGGGGGAAATCTTTCAGCGGGCCACCCTTGAGCGGGTCGAGCTCGAGCTGACGCGTCAGTACGTCTCCCAGGGCCGCTATGGCGCGAGCATCGAGGCGGAGGTCGAGGACCTCCCCCGGAACCGGGTGGCGGTCAAAATCGAGATTGAAGAGGGCTCGGTGGCCAAGGTGCGCCACCTGAACATTGTCGGGAACACGGTGTACTCCGATCGGGAGCTCCTCGATAGCTTCGAGATGAAGCTTCCGAGCCTCCTTTCCTTCTATAAGAACGACGATCGCTACTCCCGGGAAAAGCTCTCCGGCGACCTCGAGCGACTTGAGGCCTATTACAAAGACACGGGCTACGTGAATTTCCGCATCGACTCCACCCAGGTGACCGTCAACCCCGATAAGAGCGAGGTGTACATCACCATCAACGTCGATGAGGGCGACAAGTACACGGTCAGTGACGTGGAGCTTGCGGGGGAGCTTAATGACGTTCCCGCGGAGGCCCTCGAATCCCTCCTGCTGGTCTTCGAAGGGCAAACCTTCTCCCAGGCCCTGGTTACGGCCACGGAAGAACGGCTGACGAGCGCGCTCGGCAATGCCGGCTACACCTTCGCTGAAGCGAACGGTGTGCCCGAAGTCGAGGAAGACGAAGGCACGGTGCGCCTGCGCTTCTTCGTGGATGCGGGGCAGCGGGCCTATGTGCGTCGGATCAACTTCCGCGGCAACACCCTGACCCGGGATAACGTGCTGCGCCGGGAGATGCGCCAGCAGGAGGGGGGCTGGGCCTCCACCTCCCAGATCGACCTGTCCAAGGTGCGCCTTGAGCGTCTGGGCTACTTCAAAAACGTGAACGTTGAGACCCCGGCCGTTCCTGGCACGGAGAACCAGATCGACGTGGAATTCAGCGTTGAGGAGCAGCCCTCGGGGAGCATCTCCGGCACCCTGGGCTACGCCCAGCAAGCGGGCCTCATCCTGGGCGCTCAGTACCAGGAGAACAACGTTTTCGGCACGGGGAACTCCACCAGCGTGGGGATCAACTGGTCCCAGTTCCAGCAGTCCGTGAACTTCAATTTCTTTAACCCCTATTTCACCGTCGACGGCATCAGCCGTGGCTTTAATCTGTTTTACCGGGAAACGAACTTTGGGCAGCAAAACATCGCCCGGTTTTTGACCAACGCCTATGGTGCGGGGGTCAACTTCGGTTACCCCATCAGCGAAGTCGAGCGCCTGAATTTTGGGGTGAATATCGACTACACGGATATCACCGCGGGGCTGTTCCCGGCGCAGGAAATCACCAGCTTCATCCAGTCCGAGGGCAGCACCTTCCTGAACTACACAGCGAACCTCACCTGGATCAACTCCCAGCTGAACCGGGGGCTCTTCCCCACCCGGGGCTCGTCCCAGAACCTCTCGGCGGAAGTCGCCCTTCCCGGCAGCGACCTCGCGTTTTTCAAGGTGCGCTACGAGGGGCAGAAGTTCATCCCCCTCGGGCCCATCTTCACCCTTCGGGCCCACACCAAGCTGGGCTACGGGGACGCCTTTGGCGGGAGCTCAACGCTGCCCTTCTACGAGCACTTCTTCGCCGGTGGCTTCGGCTCCGTGCGGGGCTTTGAGCTGAATTCCCTGGGTCCCCGGGCCACCGAACCCCCCGATTCCCCCTTCCAGGGGCGCCGGCCTCAGCCCTTCGGGGGGAATGTGCTGATCAGCGGTGGCCTGGAGGTGATCCTACCCGTGCCCTTCGTGGAGGATGACCGGCAGTTTCGCCCCGTGGCCTTCTTTGACTTCGGCAACGTGTTCAACACGGACTGCCCCCGCACCAGCACGCGCTGCTACGGGCCTTCCTTGGATGACATGCGCTATTCCCTGGGTATTGGGGTGACCTGGCTCAGCGGCTTTGGCCCCCTTTCCTTCGGGGTGGCGCAGGTGTTCAACGAAGACGCTGATGACCAAACGCAGTTTTTCCAGTTTGAGCTAGGCAGAACGTTCTGATCCTGAGGTGTGCTCGGCGCGCGAGCGCGGTACACTGCCGCGCTTGGCGCAGAGGGAAGCGCCTAGGGTTTATCCGTTACCGAATGAGGGAGATGTCACTGTGAAGCGAGTACTGGCTTTTGTCCTGGGTCTTGGTGCCTTGGGCCTCGCCCCCTTGGCCGGGGCGGAACTCAAGATTGCCGTTGTCGATGTGCAAGCCGCCATTGGCCAAACTCAGGAAGCGCAGACCTTCCTTGAAAAGGTTCAGGAGTCGCTGGAAGCTGACCTGGAGCGAATCCGGGAGCTCACCGCGCAGCGCGCAGAGATCGAAGAGAAGGTCCAGCGGGATGCGGAAGTCATGGGTGAGGAAGAGCGTACCCGGCTTTCGGAGGATTATGAGCGCATCACCTCCGACCTCCAGTACCGCACGGAGACCTACCAGAAAGCCGTGAATCGCCGCCGCAACGAGCTGTTTCAGAAGATGGGCCCCGGCGTGCAAGCCGCCCTCGATGATCTCGTGAAGCTCGAGGCCTACGATTTGGTTCTGCCCCGGAACACGGTGATCTACGTGAACCCCAAGCACGACATTACGCGCAAGGTCACGGAAGTTCTCGACAAGCAGAGTTAAGGCAAGGCGACAGTCGGCGGCGTCGGTTTCGCCGGCGCCGCCCCGGCTGAAAGGAGTCTTGCGGTGGAATACCCCCTTCCCATAGAAACCATTCTTGAGCGCCTGCCTCACCGTTATCCGTTCCTTCTCGTGGACCGCGTCCTCGAGGCCGAGCTCGGCGAGTCCATTCGAGCGCTGAAGAACGTCACCATCAACGAGCCCTTCTTTCAGGGGCACTTCCCGGGCCACCCGGTGATGCCGGGGGTGCTGATGGTGGAAGCCCTGGCGCAAACCGCGGGCATCCTCGCCTTTCTGACCCACAGCCAGCACCCGGAAGACGACGCCGTGGTGTATCTCGCGGGCACGGACAAGTGCCGTTTCAAGCGCCCCGTCACCCCCGGGGATCAGCTCATCCTGGAGGCGAAGTTCCTCGTGGATAAGCGTCGCCTGATGAAGTTCGCCTGCCGCGCGCTCGTGGACGACAAAGTGGTATGCGAGACCGAGCTGATGTGCGCGCAGCGCGCCCTCACCTAGCGTGCCCCCCCGCCGGCCCCGTCCTCCCCTACCGCTTTGGCTCGCCGACTGGGGCGATGCCCCGGAAGGCTGGATCGCGGGGGTCGATGAAGTGGGGCGCGGCCCCCTGGCCGGGCCCGTGGTGGCTGCGGCTGTGGTGTTTCCCCCGGGGGAACCCCCTCCCGCGGTCGGGGACTCCAAGACCTTAAGTGCGACCCGGCGCGCGGCCCTGGTGCCGGAGATCAAGGCGTGCGCCCAGGCCTGGGCCCTCGGCTGGGCGGACGTGGAAGAAATCGACCGGCTGAATATTCTGCAGGCGAGCCTGCTCGCCATGCGGCGGGCCCTTGCGGGCCTTGGACGCGCACCGGCGCTCGTGCTGGTGGATGGGAATCAGCGCATTCCCGAGCTCCCCTATACCCAGCGAACGGTGCCCCGGGGCGATAGCCGGGTGGCGGCCATCGCGGCGGCCTCCATTCTGGCCAAGGAGGCCCGGGATGAAGCGCTCTGCGCCCTGGGTGAGCGCTATCCCGGCTATGGTTTCGAGCGCCATTCCGGCTATCCTGTGCCCGAGCACCTCGCGGCCCTAGCGTCCCTCGGGCCGACCCCGGCCCATCGCCGAAGCTTTGGGCCCGTGCGCCGGTGCTTGGCCGCCTTCACCCCGGGAGAGGAACCGAAACCATCGTGACCGCCCCGCCCTTTGTCCATCTTCGCGTGCATTCGGAGTACAGCCTGATTGACGGGCTGGTCCGGGTGAAGCCGCTGGTGGCCCGGTGCGAAGCCCTCGCCATGCCCGCCGTGGGGCTGACCGATCACAATAATCTCTTCGCTCTCCTAAAGTTCTATGGCGCTGCCCGAAGCGCGGGGGTAAAGCCCATCGTGGGCTGCGATCTCACCCTACGAGATGAAAAGGGTGGCCTTAGCCAGGTGACTGTTTTTGTTGAAAACGCCACGGGCTATGGCCACCTCACGCGCCTGATTTCCGATGCTTACCTCGCGCCGGAGCGCGCCTCTGCGGTGGCCGTGGGGAAGGCTGCGCTCCTTGAGCAGAACGAGGGGTTGCTCCTCCTTCTCGGTCGCCATTCTCCCCTCGGCGCCCTCGTCGAGGAGGACGAGGCTACCTTCGATGGCGCCCTGGCACCCTGGCAGGAGGCCTTCGGAGACCGCCTCTTCTTCGAGCTCACCCGAACCGGCCGGGCTGGCGAAGAGAGCTGGCTCACCACCGCCATGCTCGCCTCGGCGCGTCGCGGGGTACCGGTGGTGGCGACCAACGACGTGCGCTTTCTTGAGGCCGGCGACTATGAGGCCCACGAAACCCGGGTATGCATCCATGAGGGTCGGGTCCTGGGCGATCCTCGCCGGCCCCGGCGCTACAGCGAAGCCCAATACTTCTGCAGCGCCGAGGAGATGCAGGCCCGCTTTGAGGATATCCCGGAGGCCCTCAGCAACACGGTGGTGATTGCCCAGCGCTGCAATCTCACCCTGTCCCTGGATACCTACTACCTACCGGAATACCCCATCCCTGAGGGGGAAACGCTCGAGGGCTACTTCCGCCGCGCAAGCTGGGAGGGCCTTGAGGCCCGCCTGGCCCGGCTGCCGGCGCTGCCGGAGGAGGGGGAGCGAGGGCGCAAGGCCTATGAGGCAAGGCTTCAGGAAGAGCTCGACATCATTTGCCAGATGGACTTCCCGGGCTACTTCCTCATCGTCGCGGAGTTCATTGCCTGGGCGAAGGACAACGGCGTGCCCGTGGGGCCCGGACGGGGTTCCGGCGCTGGGTCCCTGGTGGCCTATGCGCTGGGCATTACGAACCTCGATCCCCTGGCCTACGACCTGCTGTTTGAGCGCTTCCTGAATCCCGAACGGGTCTCCATGCCCGACTTCGACGTGGATTTCTGCATGGAAGGGCGGGACCGGGTCATTGGCCACGTGGCTGACCTCTACGGCGCCGGCGCCGTTTCCCAGATCGTGACCTACGGCACCATGGCGGCGAAGGCCGTGGTGCGGGACGTGGCCCGGGTCCAGGGCAAGCCCTATGGCCTCGCCGATAAGCTCTCGAAGATGATCCCCTTCGAGGTCGGCATGACCCTGCACAAGGCCCTCGAGCAGGAGCCCACGCTGAAGGCCTTCGTGGCGGAAAACGAAGAGGTCAGCGAAATCATGGACATGGCCTTCTCCCTGGAAGGCCTGGTGCGCAACATCGGAAAGCATGCGGGCGGGGTCGTTATTGCCCCGGGGCAGCTCACGGATTTCGTGCCCCTCGTCACGGACGAGCAGGGCGCTCTCATGACCCAGTTCGATAAGGACGACGTTGAGCGGGCGGGGCTGGTGAAGTTCGACTTCCTGGGCCTTCGGACCCTCACGATTATCAACTGGGCGCTGGAAGCCATTAACGCCCAGCGCGCCGCGCAGGACGAGCTGCCCCTGGATATCGACGCCATTCCCTTGGACGACGATCGGGTCTTTGGGCTGCTGAAGCGCGCGGAAACCACCGCCGTGTTCCAGCTTGAATCCCGGGGCATGAAGGAGCTGATCAAGCGCCTGCTCCCGGATAGCTTTGAGGACATCGTCGCTCTGGTGGCCCTATTCCGCCCCGGGCCCCTGCAGTCTGGCATGGTCGATGACTTCATCGATCGGAAGCACGGGCGGGCGACGGTCACCTACCCCCATCCGGCCCTCGAACCCATTTTGAGCAACACCTACGGCGTCATCCTCTATCAAGAGCAGGTCATGCAGATCGCCCAGGTGCTGGCTGGCTACACCCTCGGCGGCGCCGACCTTCTGCGCCGGGCCATGGGTAAGAAAAAGCCCGAGGAAATGGCCAAGCAGCGGGAGATCTTCCTCACCGGGGCCGCGGCCCAGGGGATCGACGGCGCCATCGCGTCCCCGATTTTCGATCTCATGGAGAAGTTCGCGGGCTACGGCTTCAACAAGTCCCATTCTGCCGCCTATGCCCTCGTTTCCTATCAAACGGCCTGGCTGAAGCAGCACTATCCCGCCCCCTTTATGGCGGCGGTGATGTCCTCGGATATGCAGAACACGGACAAAATTGTCGTGTTCATCGAGGAGGCTCGGCAGATGGGGCTCACCCTTCGGCCCCCGGACGTCAATCACGGGGCTTATCGCTTTCAAGCGACCGCGGAGGGGGAAATTATCTACGGCCTGGGGGCCATCAAGGGCGTGGGGGAAGGGCCCATCGAGGCCATCGTGGCCAGTCGGACCGAGGCAGGCCCCTACGAGGATCTTTTCGACCTGTGCCGGCGGGTGGATGCCCGGCGCCTGGGCAAGCGCGTACTCGAAGCCCTGATTCGCGCCGGGGCGCTCGATTCCCTCGCGCCTAAGGCGGAAGCGGGCCCGGCCCACCGGGGCGCCTTGCTGGCGCAGCTGGACGAAGCCCTTCAGGCCGCCGAGCAAGCGCTGCGCAACGATGCTGCGGGCATGGGGGATCTCTTCGGCGGCCTGGAGGCGCCGGCGCCGCCGCCGGGGCTCACGGTGGTGCGTCCCCTAAGCGAGCATGAGCGGCTGCGGGGCGAGAAGGAGACCCTGGGGCTTTACCTGACCGGCCACCCCATCGATAGCTATGAGGACGAGCTCCGGTCCATGGTGCCCACGCGCCTATCGGAGCTGAAGGCCGATCGCGGTGCGCAGCTGGTGGCGGGCCTGGTGGTGGATCTCCGGGTGGTTCGCACCAAACGCGGGGACGCCATTCTCTTCGCCACCATCGACGATCGCAGTAGCCGCCTTGAGATCCTGATCTCCGGGGAAGTGCTCGATGCCCATCGGGAGAAGCTGGTTAAAGATGCGGTGCTGCTGTTTGAAGGGGAGCTGTCCTTTGATGATTTCTCCGGCGCCCTACGCATGCGCCGATGTCAGGGCGTTTTCTCCATGACCGAAGCCCGGCAGCGCTTCGCCGTTGCCCTCGAGCTTTGCGTCTCCCAAAAGGATGAAGCGCTAGGCTTTGCAGCCCAGCTGGCGGAGGCGTTGGCCCCCTATCGGGGGGAGGGCTGCCCCGTCGCGGTGCACTATCGCCGCTGCGATGCCGAAGTCCGCCTTCGCTTGTCCGACGAGTGGCGCGTGCTCCCCAGCGATGACCTCCTCGAGCGGCTCCGGGAGCGCCTTCCTGTTGACCGGGTTGCTCTGCGTTACCCCGAGCACCGTGGACTCTGAAGCGTCCCTGCAGCGCCTGCTTTCAGCCCTCGAGACGGCCCTTGTGCCTCCGCCCAAGGGGCTTTGGGTCGCCTGCTCCGGCGGGCTCGACTCCCTCACGCTGCTGCACTTAACGGCGCGCCATTGCCAGGACGCGGGGTGGGCGCCGCCGGGGGTGGTGCACGTGAATCATGGGCTTTCCCCCCACGCCGATCGCGCAGAGGCCGAAGTGCGACGGGTGGCCGCCTCCCTGGGCCTCCCCTGCCATGGCGTCCGCGTCGCCGTGCACGCCGGGGCGTCGGGGCTTGAAGCGGCGGCCCGGGCCGCGCGCTATGAGGTTTTCGAGGCCCTGCTGGGTCCGGGGGAGGCACTGCTCTTGGCGCACCACGAGGATGATCAGGCCGAGACGGTTTTCCTTCGCCTGCTCCGGGGCGCGGGGCTTGGGGGCCTGGGGGCCATGGCGCCGAGCCGACCCCTGGCTGCGGGGCGGCTTCTTCGCCCCTGGCTCGCCGAACCCCGGGCGCGCCTTGAGGCCGCCGCGGAGCACCTTGCGCTAACGCCCGTGGAGGACCCCAGCAACGCGGATCTGCGCTTTGACCGAAACTTTCTTCGCCGGGAGATTTTCCCCGCGCTTGCGGCTCGCTGGCCTGGCTTTCCGCAGCGCGTCGCCCATAGCGCGGCGGTGCTGCGGCGGGCGGCGCAGGCCCAGGCCCTTCCCGGGGGGGCGGCTTCGGAGGGCGCGGGGTCTTTAGCGCTTCAGGCCTTGCCCCCCGGTCTCGAGGCGCGGGGCGATGCGGTGGTCCACTGGCTTCGTCACCAGGGCGTGCAGGTGCCGGGTCGCGCCCAGGTGCTCGCGTTCTGCGCGCAGCTGGAGGCCCGGGAGGATGCCTTGCCCCAGCTCGAGCTTGGGGCGGGCAGTCTCCGGCGCTGGCGCGGGGCGCTTTGGTTAGCGCCCCGGCTTCCGGCCCCGGATCGGGAAGGGAGGCCCCTAGCCCTTGGCCGCTGGCCCTTCCCCGGGGGCGTGCTCGAGGTACGGGAGGTGGCGGCGGGGGAGGCACCCTTCGCCCTGGCCCCGGGGGCGTTTCACGTGCGCCAAGGATCGCTGCCGGGGCGGCTGCGCCTCCAACCGGATCCCTCTCGGCCTCGGAAAACCGTCAAGGCTTTGCTACAGGAGGCCGCCGTGCCCCCCTGGCAGCGCCCCTATTTGCCCCAGCTTTGGGCGGGAGATCGCTTCCTCGGCTGGCCCGGGGTGGCGCTGGCGCTGGAGGACGGCGGCGAGGGCGAGGCGTCCCAGACCGGGGGGCGGAGATGGGCGCTTCATTGGCGCTTTGAGGCCCTCGGCGAGGCAAAACGCGTTGAATAGGACGGGCTCCGCTGTTAGGCTGGACTCCCATCTCGGGCCCGCTATTCCAGCGAGTCTCCTCATGAGATGGGAGCCTCATGACCCAATATATTTGCGTAACCGGCGGGGTGGTTTCCTCGCTGGGTAAAGGCATTCTTGCGGCGTCCCTCGCCGCCGTCCTCGAAGCCCGCCAGCTCAAGGTCACGATCCTCAAACTCGATCCCTACATCAACGTGGATCCGGGCACCATGAGCCCGTTTCAGCACGGGGAGGTCTTCGTCACGGAAGACGGCGCGGAGACGGACCTGGACCTTGGTCACTACGAGCGCTTTCTACGCACGCGCATGACCCGCTTTAACAACTTCACCACGGGAAGCGTCTACGCCGAAGTGTTGAAGAAGGAGCGCCGCGGGGACTACCTCGGCGGGACCGTGCAGGTCATTCCCCACATCACCGATGAGATCAAGCGGCGCATTAAAGCGGGGGGCGAGGGCTACGACGTTGCGCTCCTGGAAATCGGTGGCACGGTGGGGGATATCGAGTCCCAGCCCTTCCTTGAAGCCATTCGTCAGCTTCGCCTCGAAGTGGGGGGGCAAAACTGCCAGCTCATCCACCTCACCCTGGTGCCCTTTATCGCCACCGCCGGGGAGACGAAGACGAAGCCGACGCAGCACTCCGTGAAGGAGCTGCGGTCCATCGGGCTTCAGCCGGACGTGCTGATTTGCCGCTCGAGCCACGAAATTGACGAAAGCTCCCTGCGTAAGATTGCGCTCTTTACCAGCGTGGAAGAGCGGGCGGTGATCCCCGTGGAGGATGCCGCGACCATCTATGCGATCCCCGCCATGCTGCACGCCCGGGGCCTCGATTCCATCATCTGCGAACGGCTTGGGCTTGAGGCGCCGCCCGCGGACCTTTCCGAGTGGAACCGGGTGAGCGAAGCCCTGCTGAATCCCCAGCGGACCCTACGCATCGCCATGGTCGGTAAGTACATGGAGCTGATGGATGCCTATAAATCCCTTACTGAGGCCCTGAGCCACGCGGGAATCGCGCGCCATGCGAAGGTCATCATCGATGCCATCGACGCGGAGCGGGTAGAGCGAGAGGGCACGGGATGCCTCGAGGCGGCGGATGCGATCCTGGTTCCCGGCGGTTTTGGGGCCCGGGGCTTCGAAGGCAAAATTCAGGCAGCCCGCTATGCTCGGGAGCGGGGCGTGCCCTATCTCGGCATTTGCTATGGCCTGCACGCAGCCATCATCGAATACGCCCGTCACGTCGCCGGGCTGGAAGGGGCGAACTCCACGGAAATCGACCCTGCCTCCCCGAATCCCATCGTGGCGCTGGTCACGGAATGGACCGACGACGAAGGGAAAACCCAGCTTCGTGACGAGGGCTCGGATCTGGGCGGCACCATGCGCCTGGGCGCTCAGCGCTGTAATCTCGTCCCCGGGTCCCTGGCGCAACGTACCTATGCCGCGGAGTCGGTGTCGGAACGGCATCGCCATCGGTTCGAGGTGAACGAGCGCTTTGTGCCCGCCCTCGAAGCCGCGGGGCTGCGGATTGCCGGGCGGGCGGCGAAGGATGATCTGGTGGAGATGATCGAGGTCCCGGACCATCCCTGGTTCCTAGCGTGCCAGTTCCACCCCGAATTTACCTCGACGCCCCGGGAGAGCCACCCGCTCTTCCTAGGCTTTATTGATGCGGCTCTTGCGGAGCACGCACGGCGCAGCGCGACGGCCTAGGCGCAGCTGACCAGGAGATGAGCATGGAACTTTGCGGATTTAAGGTGGGCCCGACCGAGCCCCTGTTCCTCATTGCGGGGCCCTGCGTGATAGAAAGCCAGGCCCTGGCGGAGGAGACCGCCGGCACCCTTAAGGCCCTAACGGAGCGCCTGGGCATTCCCTTTATCTACAAGTCGAGCTTCGATAAGGCGAATCGCTCGTCCCATGCGAGCTACCGCGGGCCGGGCCTCGAGGCAGGGCTTAAGGTGCTTGAGCACGTTAAGAAAACCTTCGATCTGCCGGTGCTCACGGATGTGCATGAAGACACTCCCATGGAAGAGGTGGCGAGCGTGGTGGACGTGCTCCAAACCCCTGCCTTCCTGTGCCGGCAGACGAACTTTATCCAGCGCGCCTGTTCCGTGGGCCGCCCCGTGAATATCAAGAAGGGCCAGTTCCTGGCCCCCGGGGACATGGCGAACGTGGTGGACAAAGCCCGGGCCACGGGCAATGAGGCGATCATGGTGTGCGAGCGGGGCGTGAGCTTTGGCTACAACAACCTTGTCTCGGACATGCGGGCCCTGTCGATCATGCGGGAGACGGGAGCGCCGGTGGTTTTCGATGCGACCCATTCCGCCCAGCTTCCCGGGGGGAAGGGCACGGCGTCCGGGGGCATGCGGGAGGTGATCCCCGTGCTGGCCCGGGCCGCGGTGGCGGCGGGGGTGTCCGGGCTGTTCATGGAAACGCACCCGGATCCGGAAAAGGCGCTGTCCGATGGGCCGAACAGCTGGCCCCTGGGCAAGCTTGAGGCGCTCCTTGAAACGCTTCTGGAGCTCGATCAGGTGGTGAAGGCGCGGCCCTTTGCCGAGGACGCCTTTCGCTCGGCCTAAATCATTGCGGGGTGCGCCCTCGGGCGCTGCCCAGGTCAGTCACTGTGAGATTAGAGAACGCTAAGGGGAACGGGGTGGCAGAGATTCAGCAGATTATCGCGCGGGAAATCATGGATTCCCGGGGCAATCCGACGGTGGAAGCGGACGTCACGCTTAGCGATGGCAGCTTTGGCCGGGCCGCGGCCCCCTCGGGCGCCTCCACCGGGTCCCGGGAAGCCTTGGAGCTTCGTGACCAGGATGCGGGACGCTATCTGGGTAAGGGTGTGCTCAAGGCCGTGGGGGCCGTGAACGAGGTCCTCGCTCCGGCGCTCAAAGGGCATAGCGCGCTGGATCAGCGGGGCTTGGATCAGCGCATGCTAGAACTGGATGGCACGCCGAATAAGGCGCAGCTGGGGGCCAATGCGCTGCTGGCCGTTTCCCTGGCGGCGGCCAAGGCGGCGGCGGCCGCTCAGGGCCTGCCCCTCTATGCCCATATTCGCGGGCTGGCGGGCACCGACTACGCCATGCCCCTGCCCATGATGAACATTCTGAACGGCGGGGAGCATGCGGATAACAACGTCGATATTCAGGAATTCATGATCCAACCCGTGGGCGCCGGGAGTTTCCGGGAGGCCCTGCGCTACGGCGCGGAGATCTTCCACGCCCTGAAGGCCGTGCTGAAGGCCCGGGGCCTGGCCACCGCCGTGGGGGATGAAGGGGGCTTTGCGCCGAACCTGCCGAGCAATGAGGCGGCCCTCGAGGTGATTGCGGAGGCCGTGGCGAAGGCGGGCTTTACCCTTGGGGACGACATTACGCTGGCCCTCGATTGCGCTGCGAGTGAGTTCTACAAGGACGGCATTTACCATCTTGCGGGGGAAGGGCAGCGCTTCGACGCGGAAGGCTTCGCGCAGTATCTGGCCACGCTCTGCGAGCGCTACCCCATTGTCTCCATCGAAGATGGCATGGACGAGAGCGACTGGGCGGGCTGGGCGGCCCTGACGCGGCGCCTGGGGGATCGGGTCCAGCTGGTGGGCGATGACCTCTTCGTCACCAACACGGAGATCCTGGCCCGGGGCATCGATGAGCAGGTGGCCAACGCCATCCTCATCAAGTTCAACCAGATTGGCACGCTCTCGGAAACCCTCGACGCCATCGCCATGGCGTCCAAGGCAGGCTACGCGAGTGTCATCTCCCACCGCTCCGGTGAGACGGAAGACGTCACCATCGCCGATTTGGCCGTGGGCACGGGGGCCGGGCAGATCAAGACCGGGTCCCTATGCCGCTCCGATCGGGTCGCAAAGTACAACCAGCTGCTCCGGATCGAGGAAAGCCTCGGTGCCGAGGCCCCCTACCGTGGGCGCGGTGAGCTCCGTAGCTAAGATCGCGGGCGAAGGCCGCCGGTCCGTTCCAGGGCGGGGGCTGCGTTGGCTGACCCTAGGGCTGCTTGTGCTCCTGGGTGCGCTCCAGCTTCGGCTGTGGACCGGAAAGGCGAGCTGGGCAGAGGTTTGGAATCTCGAAGCGCGCCTGCAGGCCGCCGAGGCGGAAAATGCCCGGCTGGCGGAAGACAACGCCGCCCTTGAAGCCGAGGTGCGGCGCCTAAAGGCCGACCCCCGGGAGCTCGAGGGGCGGGCGCGGGAAGATCTGGGCATGATTCGCGATGGAGAGACCTTCATCCTCGTGCTGCCGCCAGCGGAGCCGTCCCCGTGAGTACGGGGCGGCGTTGGGTAGTGGTTCCGGCTGCGGGGGTGGGGCAGCGCATGGGCGGAGCCCTGCCTAAGCAGTACCTCGAGCTGGCCGGACGGCCCCTGGTGCACTGGACCCTAGAGGCCCTAGCGCCCCTGGAGGCGGAGGCCATCGTGTTGGTGGTGGCTCCCACGGACCCCTACATTGATGCCCTGGCGCCGGCCCTTAACGCTGGCGTTCCCGGCCTTGAGATCCTTCGCGCAGGCGGCGCGAGCCGAGCCGAGTCGGTGGCGGCGGGGCTTTCGTCCCTGGCGCCGCGGGCAGCGCCGGAGGATTGGGTTTGGGTGCACGATGCGGCCCGACCCTGTCTTGGCGCTCGGGCCTGCGCGGCGCTCCGCGCCGTGGAAGCGGACGCCGAGGGCGGGGCGCTCCTGGCCCAGCCCATGGATGAAACGGTGAAAACGGTGACGGCGGGGCGGGTGCGGGGCACGGTGGATCGCGCTTCCCTCTGGCGGGCGCAAACGCCCCAGGGGGCAAGCTTTTCGGCCCTTTCCGGAGCGCTGGCTCGCGCCCTCGCGGAGGCGCCGGAGGCCATTACCGATGAAGCCTCGGCGCTTGAGTACCAGGGCCTTGCCCCGCACATCGTTCCCGGGGAGGCCAGCAACCTAAAGGTGACGCACCCGGAGGACCTCGCGCTGGCGACCTTTTGGCTTCAACAACATGGACGGTGGACCCCAACATGCGCATAGGTCATGGCTATGATGTTCATCGTTTTGGCGATCCCTTGCCCCCAGACGGCGTGATCATGCTCGGGGGGGTCGCCGTGCCCGCTGCCCGGGGCCTCGTGGCCCACTCCGATGGGGACGTGCTGCTCCATGCGCTGTGCGATGCGCTCCTTGGGGGGGCGGCCCTGGGGGATATTGGCCATCATTTTCCCGACACGGATCCGGCCTTTGAAGGCGCGGACAGCGCGCGGCTTGTGGAGGCTACGGTGGCCGCCGTGCGCCGAGCGGGCTTCGTTCCCCACAACGTCGATCTGACCCTGGTGGCGCAGCGCCCCCGGGTCGCTGCTCACGTGCCGGCCATGCGCGCCCGCATCGCGGCGCTGCTGGGCCTCGCCCTTGGCGCGGTAAACGTCAAGGCGACCACCACGGAAGGCCTGGGGGCCGTAGGGCGAGAAGAGGGGATCGCCGCCTACGCCGTGGCCCTGCTTGAAGATGCGCATGCTTGAGTCGCGCTTTTCCCTTCCCGATGCCTGGCCCCAGGACCGCGCCCCGGTGCTGGGCGCGCTGCTTTACGGAGCCTCCCCGGAGGCCTTCGCCGTAGAAGAGCGGGGCGCCCCCCCGCCGGCGGTCATCGAGGGGGCTCACCACTGGGCCCTTTGGGTTGAGAAGCGGGGCCTGTCCACGGCGGTGGTGGCCTCGGCCCTCGCGCGCTGGGCGGGCTGCGCAGCGGGCGCCGTGGGCTTTGCGGGGCAGAAGGATCGCTACGCAGTGACAGGGCAGTGGTTTACCGTGCCCCGGAGCGTCGCCGATCCAGAGCCGGCCCTCCCGGAAGGGGAGGGGTGGCGAGCCCTACGGCTCTACCCCGCAGCGAAGAAGTGGCGCCGGGGTGATCACGCAGGGAATGGCTTTCGCTTGCAACTTGCGGGCGTTCCCCTCGAGGGTTCTGCCCTGGAGGCGGCGCTTCCCGCGGTGCAGGCGCGCCTTCTCGCCCCCATCGCCAATTACTTCGGTCCCCAGCGCTTTGGGGTGGGGGCGGGAAACCTCGACGCCGTGCAGCGATGGTTGGCGACCGGTTCCCTGCCCCGGGGCGTGCCCCGAAGCTTTCTCTTCTCCGCGGCCCGGGCCTATCTATTCAATCGCCTGTTGGCGGCGCGCATCGCGCGCTTCGGCCTCGTCGTCCATGCTGATGATCATTGCGACGAAAACGGTGTGCCCACGGCGCCGCTCTGGGGCCGGGGCCGAAGTGCCAGCCGGGGCGCCCTGGCCGAGCTCGAGGGCAGCGTCCTTGAGCCCTATGGTGATCTCTGCCATGCCCTTGAGCATGCGGGGCTCCGCCAGGATCGCCGAGCCCTGTGGATTCACCCCGAGGCCGTCCACTGCGAGGCGGCGGCCCCGCAGCAGCTTCTGCTGTGCTTTCAACTTCCCCGGGGGAGTTTTGCCACGGCGGTGCTTGCCGCCCTGGGCCCCGCGACCTGGCGCCCGGCGGAGGCGGCATGACCGAACCCAATTTCGAAGGCATTGGCTTTACCAGCCGCCGCACCCGGGATCGCCTAATCGGCCGCCTAGAGGCCGCGGGGATTGGGAATCCGGCGGTGCTGGAGGTGATGCGTCAGGTGCCTCGGCACATTTTCATCGACGAGGCTCTGGCTCACCGGGCCTATGAGGATTCCTCCCTCCCCATCGGTCACGGGCAGACCATCAGCCAGCCCTATATCGTTGCGCGCATGACGGAACTCCTTGTGGCCCAGGGGCGCCTCCAGCGCGTTCTTGAGGTGGGGAGCGGCTGTGGTTACCAAACCGCCGTTCTCTCCCAGCTGGCGGACCGGGTATGGACCGTGGAGCGCATTGGGCCTCTGCTGACGAAGGCCCGGCGCCATTGGTCCCAATTGAAGCTTCGCAATATCACGGCGCGGCTGGGGGATGGTTTTGAAGGCTGGGCCGACCGCGGCCCCTTCGACGGAATTTTGCTCGCGGCGGCGCCCCGGCAGGTGCCGCCGGCGCTGCTGGAGCAGCTCGCTCCGGGGGGCGTGCTGGTCGCCCCCGTGGGCGACCGGGATGAACAGGTGCTTGAGCGGCATTGGCGCGAGGGGTCCGTGCTGAAATCCGAGGTCCTCGAGGCCGTGCGCTTCGTCCCCATGCTGGGGGGGACCGCCTAATGGGCTTCTGGGGGGTTGCCCTGCGGGGCTATGCCATGGGCGCCGCGGAGCTGGTCCCCGGGGTTTCCGGGGGCACCATTGCCTTTATCTCCGGGCTCTATGGGCCCCTTCTGGCGAGCCTGGCGGCCTTCGATGGCACCTTCCTCCAGCTGCTGCGCCGGGGCGATTTGCGAGCCGCCTTCGACCACGTTCATGGGCGCTTTCTGCTGACCCTCGTGCTGGGCATGGGCGCGGCGATCCTTTCCCTGGCGGCCCTCCTCAAGTTCTTGCTGGCCACCCAGGCCATGCTGCTGTGGGCCTTCTTCTTTGGCTTGATTCTCGCCTCCGCGGTGCACGTGGCGCTTTCCGTGGGGCGCTGGAGCGCGCTGGAGGGGGCGGCGGCGACCCTAGGGGTGATCTCGGGGGCTTGGCTTACCGTGCTCGGGGGAAGCCTTTCCCTTAGCGAAGGCCCCCTGGCCCTCTTCTTCGGCGGCGCTCTGGCGGTATGCGCCTGGATCCTGCCTGGGGTATCGGGAAGCTTTTTGCTCCTGGTCCTGGGCCTCTACGATCGGGTGCTGGGGGCCATCGCTGGAGTGGTGATTCCCGATCTTCTGGCCTTGGCGGCGGGCTGTGGCCTGGGCCTTTTGCTGTTCGTTCGCCTATTGCAGCGCCTGCTTCTAAGGGCGCGCAAGGCGACCCTCGCCGCGCTCGGGGGCTTTATGTTTGGCGCGCTGCAGATGCTTTGGCCCTGGCAGCGCATCGAGGCCTATCAGCTGGGACGGGACGGCGCCATGCGCGTGCTGCGCTCCGAGCCCCTGGGGCCAGGCGCCTATGCCCAGTTCTATGGCGAGGATCCCCAGCTGTGGGCCGTGGCAGGCCTCATGTGCCTCGGCGTCGCCGTGGTCTGGGGCCTGGCGCGGGGTCAGGGTTATGACGGCGCCTAGGGTCCTGGCGGCCCTCGTGCTGGCCGCTGTGCTTTCGGGCTGCGCCTCTTCCCCAGCGCCCGTCGCTGACCGGGGCGATCGCGCGGCGGCCTCCGGTAGCCGCTATACGGTGCAGAAGGGCGATACGCTCTATTCCATCGCCTGGCGCGCGGGGCTGAATTGGAAAACCCTCGCGTCGCTCAACGGCATTGGGCCCCCCTATCGCATTCAGCAGGGCCAGGTGCTTCGGCTCCGGCCAACCCCTTCCAGGGCGCGCACCGCCTCCGCGCCCGTTCAAAGTGCGCCAAAGGCTGCGGCCTCCAGTTCGAAGGCCCGCCCGGCGAAGGTGTCCCCCATGCCGACGCCTCCACCCCTGAAGGGGCCCCTACGCTGGGCCTGGCCCGTGCGCGGCACCGTGGAGCGGCCCTTTGCGGGAAGCGGTGCGGCGCTGAATAAGGGGCTCGATATTCAGGGGGCGCCGGGGAGCGTGGTGCGGGCGGCGGCGCCGGGGGTGGTGGTTTATGCCGGCGCCGGGCTGCGGGGTTTCGCGGCGCTGATCATCGTTAAGCACGATGACACTTGGCTATCGGCTTACGCTCATAACGCGGAATCGTTGGTTAAGGAGGGGGCGCCGGTGGCCGCGGGCGCGAGCTTGGCGCGCCTGGGCCGGGGCGCCCAGGGCCAGCGATTGCATTTTGAGCTGCGGAAGGACGGGAAGCCGATTGATCCCCAGACCGTTCTGCCGAAGGGCGGGGCCTAGCGCTCGAGGTACTGCAGTTTATCGGGGACGCCGTTCCATTCTTCCGCGTCGGCGGGGGCGTCTTTCTTTTCCGTGATATTCGGCCAGACCTCGGCGAGCTCAGCGTTGAGCTCGAGGAAGGCCTGCTGATCATCCGGGAGCTCGTCTTCGGAGAAAATCGCATCCACGGGGCATTCTGGCTCGCACAGGGCGCAGTCGATGCACTCGTCTGGGTGGATGACCAGGAAGTTGGGCCCTTCGTAGAAGCAATCTACCGGGCACACCTCGACGCAATCGGTGTGCTTACACTTGATGCAGTTGTCACCTACCACAAAGGTCATTGCGTCTTCCTTCGTTTAAAAGTCCGGGGCCTGAATTTGGGCGAGCATCATTGTAGGAACTCTTTCCCCGCAGCGCTATACGCCGGGGTCTTCCGACAGAGCCCGGAGTTCGTAAAGCGCGAGGAGCGCTTCCCGGGGGCTTAGGCTATCGGGGTTGAGCGCCGCCAGGGCCGTGCGGAGAGGATCCTCCGGCGGTGCGAGCTCGCTGGGGTGCGGTGCGGGCGCCCCCTGGAATAGCCCAAGCTGGGGCGTGCCCCCGGCCCCCGCCTCCAGCTGGGCCAGGTGCTTTTGCGCGCGGCCGAGCACGGCCTGGGGCACGCCGGCCAGCCGGGCGACGGAGAGGCCATAGCTTTGGCTCGCCGGGCCTTCTTCGACCTGGTGGAGAAAGACGATGCGTCCCCGGTGCTCCTGAGCCTTCAGGTGGACATTCGCCACCCCCGGGACCTGCTCCGGTAGCGCCGTCAGCTCGAAGTAGTGGGTGGCGAAGAGGCAAAGGGCTTTCTTCTGTCGCGCAAGGTACTCGGCGCTGGCCCACGCAAGGGCCAGGCCGTCGAAGGTAGAGGTGCCCCGGC
>JAUILI010000177.1 GCA_030433075.1 Gammaproteobacteria bacterium
GTACTCGGTCACCTGCCCGAACCCCAACATCTAGCCGCCGTGGTCCTTGGAAGCACCCTATTTAGTTTTTTCTACTGGGGCTTTGGATTCTTACGGATGGGGACCACGGGGCAGGTGGCGCAGCTTCTTGGGGCCGCCTCAGCGCAAGCGCCCATGGTCACAGGGCAAGCCCTGCGTAAGCTGCTCGGGCAGGGTTTAGGGGTGGCGGGCGTGGCCACCGCGGGATGTTGGCTTCTGGGGCCATTTTTGATTCCCGAGGCCCTGGGCTGGCTAAACGGCCGCGGCGCTGTTGCCGAGGAGGGGGAGCGCTATGCGCTGATTCGCCTCTTCAGCGCCCCCGCGGTGCTGGCCACCTACGTCATCGTGGGGACCCTCATCGGCCTCGGGGAGACGCGCCGGGTGCTGGCCCTAACCCTTCTCACCCAAGTCCTAAACATCGGATTTGATTTGTTTTTTGTGCTGGGGCTGGGCATGGCGGGGCCCGGCGTCGCCTTGGGCACGGCCCTCGCCGAGGGCCTCGGCGCACTCTATGCGGCGTCCCAACTTCGTCCCGCGCTTAAGCGGTGGCCAGGGGCCATCCCCTGGCAAGCGCTTCGCCAGGGCTATGGCGCTTTTCTCCGGGTGAATGGGGATCTGTTCCTTCGAACCCTCACCCTTTTGCTTAGCCTTTCCGTATTTACCGCCCAAGGAGCGGGGCTAGGAACGGCCGTTGTAGCGGCCAATGCCCTCCTCATGAATCTTTTTATGGCCGTTTCCTACGGCCTAGATGGCATCGCTCACGGCTGCGAGACCTTGGTGGGTCAGGCGCTCGGGCGCCGGGATCTAAGGGAAGCAAGGACCTGGGTTTGGCTGGCGCTGAAGCTGGCCTTCAGCGGCGCCGTGGCCTGCAGCGCGGTGTTCTGGGCCTTCGGCCCAGAGCTGATTGCACTGCTCACGGACATCGACGGCGTGGCCAGCACGGGCGAGGCCGCCCTGCCCTGGCTCATCGCGCTCCCCCTGCTGGCAGCCGGCGCCTTTGTATTTGATGGGGTCTTTATTGGCGCCACGCAGAGCCTGGTGCTGCGCAACACCATGCTGGCGTCGGCGCTGCTGATTTACGCGCCAGCGCTGTTGATCCTCCATTCCCATGGCAATGCGGGGCTGTGGTCGGCCCTGGCCCTCTTCTTTCTGGCCCGGAGCGTCAGCTTAGCTTGGGTCTATGGCCGAGGGGGCCTCGCCCTTCCTCCTGCCTAGGGGCGGCGCAGGCCCTTACTTAAGAGGAGCGCTTTGGCGGCGGAAAGAACTTCAAGGGTTGGGCCGTGGTCTGGGGGGCCGGCCGAGGCTGATCATGCTTTCCCGCAGGCGCTTGCGGTAGCGGCCCCGCCGGCGCCATGGCTTCTTCAAAGTCACAGGCCACGCAAGCTCGCCGCGGAGGCTCGGCACCATCGGGATCTTCCAGGATCACCACCCGGTCCATGGCGCTGCACCGAGGGCATACCGCCCCGGCAATAAAGCGTTTGCGCAGGGTCACGGCGCGGTTCCTTCGATTCCACAGTGCCGTAGCAGCGCATCGATCTGCGGCGGGCGACCCCTAAAGCGCTCAAACAGCACTTCGGGCGCTTCGCTCCCACCCCGTTCGAGGATGTGCTGACGGAAAGCTTCGCCCACCGCGGGATTCATCACCCCCTCCTCCTCGAAGCGGGAGAAGGCATCCGCCGCCAGCACCTCAGCCCACTTATAGCTGTAATACCCCGCCGCGTAGCCCCCAGCGAAGATGTGGGCAAAGCTGCTCTCAAAGCGATTTTCCGGG
>JAUILI010000178.1 GCA_030433075.1 Gammaproteobacteria bacterium
GTGCCCTGGGCAAGGCTGCCGTGGTGCAGCGCAAGCTGCCCCACGAGGCTCAAATCGGCGCGCTGGAGCGCCTCAAACCAGCGCTCCGCTTGAAAGCGCGTGTTGCAAAAGATGAGGGACGTCGGAGCCTCCTTAAGCAGGCTGAGCACCTGGGGCAGGCTGCGCAGCCCGAGGTGCCCCGCCCAGGGGAAGCGTTCGATTTCCTCCGGGATAAGGGTGGTCACCGCGGGCGCGGCGCCCTGGGGTCCCCGGATCAGGCGCCCGCGACGCTCGGGGCCGAGCAATACTTCTAAGGCATGATCGGGGTCGGCCACGGTGGCCGAGAGCCCCCAGCGCCGGGCCTTCGGGGCCAGGCTGTCGAGCCGTGCCAAAGCCAGTTCGAGAAGCACGCCGCGCTTTGTGCCCAGGAGTGCGTGCCATTCATCCACCACGACCGCCTGTAGGGAGGGGGCCTGGGCAATAAAGTTCGGGCTCGCCAGCAAGAGGGACAGGCTTTCTGGCGTGGTGATGAGTACCTCCGGGAGCGCCTGGCGAAGCTGGCGCCGCGCCTTCGCCGTGCTATCCCCATTGCGGATTCCCACGCGCCAGGGGAGGTCCAGGGCTTCGCAGAAGCTTTCCACCTGGGTAGCAAGGTCCCGGGCCAGGGCCCGAAGGGGAGTGAGCCAAAGCACTTTGAGCCCGGTGCTCTGAGCAGGGATGGCGAGCGCCGGCCCGAGGAAGGCGGCTAAGGTTTTACCGCTCCCCGTTCCCGCCAGGCAAAGGCCGTCCTGACCATTCCCAAAGGCTTCCGCCAGGGCCTGTTGAAAGGGCGCTAGGGTCCAACCCTGGGCGCCAAGCCAGGCCTCGAGCGCCGCGTGCTGAGGGCGTGCCCTAGCCATGGGGCAGAAGCCGGACTTTGAGGGTTTCGAGCTCATCCGCATCCTCGATGGAAAGATCTTCCCGCCAGCGATGGATGCGGGGAAAGCGCAGGGCCATGCCGGCTTTTCGTCGCGGGGCTGGGTGCGCGCTGTCGAAGGCGAGCTCAAAGACCAGCGCTGGGGTCACGGAGCGCACTGGGCCAAAGCGTTCCTTCGTGTGGCGCCGAATCCAGTGATCGAGGCGCTCAAGGGTGGCCTCGTCGAGCCCCGAATAGGCCTTGGCGAGGGGCACGAGGCTGCCCTGGTCCCACACCGCGAAGGTGAAGTCCGTGTAGAGGTTCGCTCGGCGGCCATGCCCGGGCTGGGCATAGAGCAAGATGGCGTCCACCGTTTCCGGATCAAGCTTCCATTTCCACCAGCTTTGGTGGCGCCGACCACTCTCATAGCTGCTGCCTTCGTGCTTCAGCATTAACCCTTCGGCGGCTTGGCTGCGTGCGTCGGCGCGCAGGGCCGCAAGGCTTTCCCAGCTGCGGGGAAAGCATGAGGGCCGGCGCAGGGGTAGGGCTGAGTAAGGCTTCTAGGCGTTGGCGGCGCTGGGTGAGGGGCTGGGGGCGGAGGTCCTCGCCGCCCAGTTCGAGGAGATCGTAGGCCATGAATCGAACGGGGACGGCGCGCTGAAGGGCTGGCGTAACGCGCTTGCGTTGCAGGCGTCGGCTGAGTTCCACGAAGGGGCCGGGGCCGTCTCCGGCCCAGGCCAGGAGTTCCCCATCGAGCACCGTGCCCTCCGGTAGGCCCTCCGCCGCGGCCGCGAGCTCGGGAAAGCGATCCTCGAGGCGCTCCCGACCTCGGGACCAGAGTGCCGTCTTACCTTCTCGGCGTACTAGCTGGCAGCGCACCCCATCCCATTTCCATTCCGCAA
>JAUILI010000179.1 GCA_030433075.1 Gammaproteobacteria bacterium
GGATTGGCGACTTCCGCTCGGGCGAGAAAGGCCCGGGTTAGGGGATCAACCCGCGCGCCCAAATCGACAATGATGCCGTTGGCGCGCAGGGGCCGGGCAGTCCAGCTTTCCACCGTGATCCCATCGCCCACGGCGATGGCCCCGAGATAGGCCTCCGGCACCTCGAAGTTGATGAGGAGGGTGGCGCGATCGTCCAGGGTGGTGACGGCGGTGCTGAGATCCACCCGATCGCCGGGGTCGAGGTCGGAGAAGCCCACGTAACCGGCAAAGGGGGCCCGCACTCGGCGCTTCTCCAGGGCTACGGTGGCTCGATCCCGGGCAATGAGGGCCGCGGCGAGGGCCGTCTTCGTGGCGTCGACGGTGGTTTCTGGCACCGTGCGCTCCCCGCGCTCGTTGGCCCGGCGGTAGCGCTCGAGCAGCTGCTCGGCGTCTGCCACCTGCACCTCCGCCAGGGCGAGGGCCAGCTGCTCATCCTCCGCCTCCAGCGCCACCAGAATCTCCCCTTCCTCGACGAAATCGCCGGGGGAGAAGGTGACCTCGGCCACGTCCCCCGTGGTCTCGGCGAAGAGCTCCACGGAGCGCCGGGCCTGGGACGTCCCCACGGCCTCCAGCCGAAGCCGCTCCGCCTCCAGGGTGACCGGCTCTGCGACCACGGGCACGGGGCCGCCGCGCCGTCCTTGCCGGGCGCTCGGGTCGTCGCCCCCGCAGGCCGTCAGGAAGAAGCAGAGGGCCAGAGGGCCCGCGAGGAAACGGGAAGACCAGGGCGTCATAGGATTCCTCATGCGCCAAGCGCCGCGAGGGCGGCGGGAAGAAGGGCGCATTGTGACCGGCGTCCGTAAGATGTCCAGGGGGCTACCCTAGACAGGCTAGAGGCCTTCAGTATGCGCACCGGCGGGCCCCAGAGAAGGGGGGAAGGCGTTAAAAAATATGAAGTTGGCGTTTCCCAAGGGGGGAGTCTTGGCGGGCAGGAAGGCTATGATGGGCAACAGACACAGGAGGAGACCCGCATGATCACGATCCCCGAAGACGCCGCGCTGGATCAGGCGCTCATTGACCCGGTGACCTGGGCCGACGAAGCGCGCATTCACGCTTATTTGACGTGGCTCCGGGCAAACGACCCGGTGCGTTACATGACGCCGGAGGGGTACGAGCCCTTCTATGCCATCACCAAGCACGCCGATGTGATGGCTATCGAGCGGGATAAGCAGGGCTTTATCAACGATCCCCGGCCCACCCTCGCGCCCACCATGGTCACGGAAGCCATCGCGGCCCTGACGGGTCGCAAGCACCTCGTGCGTTCCCTGGTGCAGATGGATGATCCGGATCACATGAAGTACCGCATGCTGACCGCGGCCTGGTTCACGCGCCAGCGCCTCCAAAGCATGAAGGCCACGGTGGATGCGCTGGCGGATCAGTACGTTTCCCGGCTCGCGGAGTTTGGGGGGCGCTGCGACTTCGTGAAGGACCTCGCCGTTTGGTATCCCCTGCGCGTGGTCATGTCCATCCTGGGCGTGCCCGAGGAGGACGAGCCGATCATGCTGAAGCTCACCCAGGAGCTCTTCGGGTCCACAGACCCGGACGTGCAGCGCTCCTTTGACCTCATGTCCATCGGTCAGGTGGTGGAGGACTTCGAGGCCTACTTCAAGGGCATTTCCGAGGATCGGCGGAAGAACCCCCGGGATGACGTGGCCTCGATCATCGCCAACGCACAAATCGACGGGGCGCCCATCGGCGATCTG
>JAUILI010000088.1 GCA_030433075.1 Gammaproteobacteria bacterium
CCAGCGGTAGGTCCAGACCGGAAGGCCGGCTTCCCGTCGGCGCCGCGCCGGCTCATCCACGCCCCGAAGCTTCCAGGCCCGGGCGCTGTACTCGGCCATGAGGTTGTAGCGATCGGCGTCCTTCGGCCAAAGGGGCAAGCCAAAGGCCCGGGTGACTTGGCTGGGGTCGAAGGCCATGAAGATTTTGCTCTCATCCCGGTTGGTGCCGAAGATCATGGGCACGGGGGCGCTCCGCGCGGGATCGGCAAACAGTTCGAGGAAGGGCGTCTCGGGCAGCACCTCGCCGTCGCGCAGCACCGCCGGATTGTTGGGACCCAGCACGTCGGTGCCATAGAGGGCAAAGAGTTCGGCCACCGTTAAGGCGCGGAGCTGCTGCCCCAGGGCCTCGGGGTCGGCCTCGGCCAGGCGCGCCTTGGCGCAGGCCCGATCGCATGCCGGTTCCCCCTGGGCCAGCAGGGTGAGGGCCACTTCGCCGCTGCTGCCGTCCAGGCCGGGTTCCGGGTCATCGGTCAGATGGCTGGCCTCGGCGAGGGAGACGCTGCTGTGGCCACCGCTTTGCTCGATGGCCGCGCGGAAAAGGCCCCGGGCGCTGGGGGCTACGAGGAGGGAAGAGATATTCGTACCCCCGGCCGATTCCCCGAAGATCGTGACCTTCGCGGGGTCGCCCCCAAAGGCGTTGATGCGCGTCTGCACCCAGCGCAGGGCCGCGATGAGATCGAGGGTGCCGTAGTTGCCCGAGCGGTCCTCGGCGCTTTCTCCCCCCAGGGCCGGGTGATGGAACCAGCCCAGGGGCCCAAGGCGATAGTTCACGGTGACCACCACCACCGATTCCGCTTGGGCGAGCTTGGCGCCGTCGTAAAAGCCCGAGTGCCCCGAGCTGTTGCCCCCGCCGTGGATCCACACCATGACGGGGAGGGCATCTCCAGCCTGGGCATCGCCCGGGGCGTAGACGTTTAGAAAGAGGCAGTCTTCGTCACCCCAGATTTGCCCCATGACGTCGTCCGGGGCGCCGCCCAGGGGGGAGGCGATCTGCGGGCAAGCGGCGCCAAAGGCGAGGGCTTCCCGGCGGCCCTCCCAGGCCCGGGGCGCCCGGGGGGCGCGCCAGCGCAGATCCCCGACGGGCGGGGCAGCGTAGGGTAGGCCGCGCCACACCTGGGCGCCGGAGGGCGCAATAAAACCGATGAGTTCCCCCTCGGGCACCTGGCGGATCGTGCCCGCCTCCGCGCTGGGGGACGGCGTCTCCGGGGCCGAGCCGCAGGCGGCTAGGAGGGTCGTCAGTGCGAGCGCGGCGAGGTAAGGGGCAAGGCGAGGGGGTGCGACGGGCATGGTCCGCTCCTCAGATAGGGCTTCGGGTGGTGGCGATGCCCAGCAGGGCATCGGCCAGATGATGGGCGGCGGTGACCAGGGGCTCGGCGCCGAGGTTCAGCGTCACCACGGGGTCGGCGCCGAGGGCTTCGGCCACGGCGCGCTGCCGGTCGCTTACCGTGAGGGAGGCCTCCTCGAGGACGACATAAGCGAGGGGCACGGCCTTCTGAGGCCAGAGATCCTGCCCTTCCCCGGCGATGACGCTGAGGCCCGTGAGATAGGGGGCAGCGCTCTCGCACACCTTGAGCGCGAGGGTGAGGGCGTCGCCCCAGGGCAGGAGTTCGCAGCGCTGGTCCAATTCCACCAGGGCAAGGCGTACCCGGGCTTCCGCATTTTCCGGCGGCAGGGGCAGGCTGTGGGCGTCCAGCGTATCGATGGCGAAGGCGCGAAGCCCAAGGGCTTCGAGCGCCGCCACCAGCGGTGCCAAGGTGTCAGCGTGATGACCCTGCGGTGCTAAGCACAGAAAGGGCGGGAGCATCCTTAGGTTCCTTCCCCAAAGCGTTGGCGCACATCATAGCCGTAAAGATCGTCGTCTTGACCCTGGGCCCACTCCGGCGCGAGGCGGGCAAGAAAGCGCCGGGCACCGGCTCGGGTCTTTTTCGCGAGGGACGCTGGGGGAGGGGCACTTAAGCGCGCGAGCTGAGCCTCGGCCCGGGCGTAGCGGGGGCTGCGGTGATGGGCGATACCGGCAAGCGCAACGGCCGGGGGGCGTGCGTCGAAAAAGCGTGCGGCGGTCCAGGCGTCTTCCAGGGCCATGGCGAGGCGTTGGCCGCCCCAAAGGGGGAGGTCATGAAGGCCCGGGCCTAGGGCGGGATTACCGGCGACGGCCGCCCCGGGGGGAAGCGCGGCCCCTTGCCAGGTGAGTCTCGCCGCTTCCTGCCCATAGCCCTCGGCCGCCAACGCGGCGGAAACGGCTTCCCGCGCGAGCCCGCCCGGCGCTTCCCAGCGGACGCGGCCTTCGGGAAGGGGCAGGCGCGTGATGAGCCCCTCGGCGTGACGGAAAAAGCGCGCCGTGGCAGGGCCGCTCGGGATAGCGGCGGGGCCTTCGCCCCAGGCCAGGCTTCGAGGCACGGCGCCGGCGGCGTCCAGGGAGAGGCGGGGGTCGCCTGGTCCAAGGGGTGCGGTTTCTACGCCTTCTGCGGTCCAGGCATCGACCAAGGCTTGGTAAAGGGCCTGGGGATCAACCGCATACCAGGGGGCGCCGTGGCGCCAGGACCCGCCGGGGCTTTGCAGGGGAAGGGTTTCGGCGCTGGGCGGTTGCCAATGGGTCAGCGGCAGGGCGCTGCGCTTTAGCCAGGGCCCGAGGCCCAGGGCAAAGAGCGCATGCACGGCGTTGCTCGGCAGGAGGCCGCTTGCCGGCGGGGCGCTTGCTCCCGGGCCCCCTTCCCAGTGCTGAGGCAGGCCCAGGCGAGCCAGGGCCAGGCTGAGGCTTAGGGCCTCAAAGCCCTGGCCCGAAAGGCCGATCACCGGGCTCGGCGCCACCGTGGCCCCGCGGGCGTGTCCTCCAGCTCGATGCCGGCGTCTAGGAGTTCGTCTCGGATCCGGTCCGCGGTGGCAAAGTCCTTGGCCGCCCGGGCGCCCTGGCGCTCGGCGATCAGCGCGTCGATGGCGGCATCGTCCAGCCCGTCCTCGCCGCCCTGGGTAAACCACGCGGAAACGGGCAGCTGGAGGAGCCCCAGGGCCAGGGCGCTTTGCCGAAGCACCTGCGCCGCGGCGCGCTGCTCGTCCCCGGCCTCGGCCTTGTGCACGGCGCCCGCAAGGCGGTGCAGTTCCGCGAGCGCCGCCGGGGTGGCGAGGTCATCGTCCAGGGCTGCGGCCACCGCCGGGTCCACCGCGGCAAGGTCTGACGGTTCGCTAAGGGCTTCTTCCAGGGCGGGATCGTCCACGGTGCGCAGGGCCGTGTAGAGCCGGTCCACCGCGGCCGTGGCGCTCTCCAGGAGCTGCTCGGACCAGGCCAGGGTGCTGCGGTAGTGGGCGCTTAGCAGGGCGTAGCGGAGCGTTTCCCCGGCGTAGCGTTCCCGCAGCTCGGCCACGGTGACAATATTGCCCAGGGACTTGGACATCTTCTCCCCATCGAAATTCACCATGCCGTTGTGCAGCCAGAAGTTCGTTAGCTCCTGACCGCCATGGGCACAGCGGCTCTGCGCTGCCTCGTTTTCGTGGTGGGGAAATTTCAGGTCGGCCCCGCCGCCGTGGATATCAATGCGCGGTCCTAAATGACGTTCGATCATCGCCGAGCATTCGATGTGCCAGCCCGGGCGCCCCCGACCCCAGGGGCTGTCCCAGCCCGGGAGCTCGGGGCTCGAGGGCTTCCAGAGCACGAAGTCCGCCGGATGGCGCTTGTAGGGGGCGACCTCTACCCGGGCCCCGGCGATCATGTCCTCGAGGGCGCGGCGGGCCAGGGTGCCGTAGGCGTCGTCCGTGGTGACCGCAAAGAGCACGTGGCCCTCCGCCGCATAGGCATGGCCCGAGGCGATAAGGCTTTCGATCATGGCGATCATCTCGCCGATGTGCTCCGTGGCCCGGGGCTTCACCGTGGGCTCGAGGGTGCCCAGGGCCGCGACGTCTTCATCGTAGGCGGCGGCGTAGCGCTCCGTGAGCTCGCCGATGGAAATGCCCTCGGCGGCCGCGGCGGCGTTAATTTTGTCGTCGACGTCCGTGAAGTTCCGGGCGTAGCGCACCACCGGATAGTGCCGGCGGAGCGTGCGATAGAGCAGATCAAATACCACGGCGGCGCGGCCGTTCCCGATGTGAATGCGGTTGTACACGGTGGGGCCGCAGACGTAGAGGGTCACCGCCTCGGGGTTTTCCGGCGTGAAGGGGCGCAGGGTGCTCTGCTTCGAGTCAAAAAGGGCGAGGGCCATGGGGGTTGGTCGTTCCTAAGCTTTAGGGCCGTAAAGGGTGGCGGGATCCACCACCACGGAGTCCGTGAGTTCGCTTTGCTCGGGGCCAAGACGTAGATAGAAGCAGTGTTCCCGCCCCGTGTGGCAGGCCGGCCCACGCTGCTCCACGAGCAGGAGCACGGCATCGCCATCGCAGTCGATACGCGCCTCCCGAAGCCTCTGCTGATTCCCCGACTGCTCCCCCTTGCGCCAGAGGGCCTGGCGGCTCCGGGAGTAGTAGCAGACGCGACCGGTGCGCAGGGTCTCCTCCAGCGCTTCCCGGTTCATCCAGGCGAGCATGAGCACGGCCTTGCTGCTGTGGTCCTGAGCAATGGCGGCCACCAAGCCGTCACCGTTCCAGCGGAGCTGGTCGAGAAGCTCGGCGGTGGCGAGGCGCGTGCCCGGCGCGGCGCTTTCAAGGGATTTCAGCATCTTGGGCTCCGAAGTGGGGCGCCATGATAGCGCGGACGGAGCGGGCTCGCTGCCTTCCCGGCGGCGGGGCCCTTGCGGAGCTCGCTATGGTTATATTATAACATTGCGAAACTTCCAGGAGGATCCGTGATGTCCCTTCGCCTGTCCCTGCTGTCTTCCGCCATCGTCCTTGCCTCTACCGCCCAGGCCGCGCCGGCTCCGGTGCATAGCCCCGATGGGGAGGCAACGCTCGAGGAAATTCGCGTGTATGCCACCCCGGTGCGGGCGCGCTCCGACGAGGTGGCCCAGCCCGTGGAAATTCTTTCCGGGGAAGCGCTGGCGCGGCAGCTTGGGGCGAACCTGGGGGACACGGTGGCCCGCCTTCCCGGTATTCAGACCTCCTACTTCGGTCCCGCCGTGGGCCGGCCCATCATCCGCGGCCTCGCCGATGCCCGGGTGAAAATTCTCCAGGACGGGGTGGGGGTGCTCGACGCCTCGAGCACCAGCGGCGATCACGCCGTGGCCGTGGAGCCCTTCCTCGCCGATCAAATCGAAATCCTGAAGGGGCCTGCCACTGTGCTCTACGGCTCCGGGGCCCTCGGGGGCGTGGTGAATACGGTCACCGGTCGCCTGCCGGAGCAGGCCGGGGAGGACGGCTACGCCCTCCGCGGTGAGGTGCGCGGGGGCGACGTCGCGGACGAGCGGACGGCCCTGTTGCGCTTCGACGGCGCCAAGGGCCCCTGGCAGTTCCATCTCGATGGGGTGATGCGGGATACGGACGATTTCGATATCCCCGGCGCTACCGAATCCGCAGCGATGATTGCGGAGGAGGTCGCGGAGGCCGCCGAGGCCGGGGAAGTGCTCGATCTTTCTGACCTCGAACGGGGCACCTTGCCCAATTCCTCCCTGGACACGGAAGCCCTCTCGGGAAGCCTCAATTGGCTTGGGGAGCGGGTGCAGGTCGGCCTGTCCGTCGAGCGCTTCCAGACGGAGTACGGCTTGCCCGGCGGGCACGCGCATCATGAGGAGGAACATGCCGGAGAAGAGCCCCACGACGAGGCGGCCCACGGGGAGGAAGAGGGCGGCGTCCGCATCAACCTCGACCAAACCCGCGTCGATGCGCACCTGGCGCTCCTTGCCCCCTTCCCGGGGGTCGAGCAGCTCCGCTTGCGCGTCGCCGATGTTGACTATCGCCACGTGGAGGTGGAGCCCACCGGGGCCGTGGGGACGCGCTTTGAGAACGATGGCCTCGAGGCGCGCCTTGAGCTATTGAATGCGCCCCTCGCCGGCTTCACCGGGGCCCTGGGCCTTCAGCTCGAAGACAAAAGCTTCTCCGCGGAAGGGGAAGAGGCCTTCGTCATTCCCGTGGACCGGGAGGCCATGGCCCTCTTCGCCTATCAAGCACGGGCCCTCGGCCAGGGCCAGCTGGAGCTCGGGGCCCGCCTGGAAACCGTGGACTACGATCCCAGCCAAGGCGTCTCGCGAGATTTTGATCTCTTCTCCCTTTCCGCCGGCTATGCCCAACCGTTGGCGGAGGGCTGGTCCTTCGCCGTGCAGGCGGACGTGGCGGAGCGGGCCCCGGAGCTGGAAGCCCTTTACTCCGATGGGGCTCACCTGGCCACGCAAACCTTTGAGGTGGGGGATGACACGCTGGGCGAGGAGCGGGCCATGAATGTGTCCCTCACCGTGGATGGCACCCTCGGTGAGGTCGAGCTCCGGGCGTCAACCTATCTGACCGAATTCAGCGACTTCCTCTATCTGGAGGATCAGGGGATCGCCGTGGAAGGTTTCCCCCTGCGCCAGTGGACCCAGGACGACGCGCGCTTCTACGGCGCGGAAGGGGAGGCGCTGGTGCACCTGCTCGAGGGCGACGCCCTGAGTCTCGACCTGCGCCTCACCGGCGATTGGGTCCGCGCCCGCCTCGATTCCGCCGCCGATGGCAATCGCGAGCTTCCCCGTATCCCCGCCGCGCGCCTGGGCGGGGCCTTGGAGTTCGCCACCCCGCGCTGGGGCGGGGAACTGAGCGCTCAGCGCTATTTTGACCAGGACGATGTCCCGACCTTCGCCCTGCCCACCGACGGCTTCTGGATGGTGAACGCCTACGTGGCGCGTCACTTCGAGCGGGGGGAGCAGCACGGGGAGGTGTTCCTGCGGGGGCGTAACCTGCTGAACGAAGAGGCGCGCCTGGCCACCTCCTTCCTGAAGGACCTGGCCCCCTTGCCCGGTCGGGGCTTTGAGCTGGGGCTGCGCTTCGCGCTTTAACGCCCCCCGTCTTCGAGGGCCTCCGGGTCCTCGAACTGGAGGCGATGCATGCGGGCGTAGGTTGGGCTGTCCGTGAGCACCGCCTCCAGGGACCCGAGGGCTTCCTGGGTCCCATTCACCAGCACCAGCACCTGATCGGCATCGACGATGGTGGCCAAGCGGTGAGCAATGATCACCGTGGTTCGGTCGGCCCGCAGGCGCTTCAGCGCCGCCTGAATTTCCGCTTCCGTTTCCGAATCGATGCTTGCCGTGGCCTCATCAAGCACGAGGATTTCCGGATCCGTGGCCAGCACCCGGGCGAAGGCGAGAAGCTGGCGCTGCCCCTGGGACAGATTCCGCCCCCGCTCCGCGAGCACCGTATCGAAGCCCTGGGGTAGGGCGCGGATAAAGCCGTCGGCACCGACCGTGGCCGCGGCGGCCTCCGCCGTCTCCCGGGTGATCGCCGGGTCTCCCAGCGTGATGTTGTCGAGCACCGTCCCCGCAAAGACGTGAAAATCCTGGAGCACCACGCCGATGCGCCGGCGCAGCTCCCGACAGTGAATCTCCGTGACGTCCACGTTGTCGATGAAGAGCTGCCCTGGATTCACCGTGTAAAGGCGGGAGAGGAGGCGAATGAGCGTGCTCTTCCCGGACCCCGTGGGGCCCACGATGGCGAGCGTGCTTCGGGCGGGCACCGTGAGGGTCAGGTCCTTCAGCACCGGCGTGCCCGGTTCGTAGGCAAAGCTCAGGTGCTCAAGGCGCAGGGCACCGGCGAGGCGCGGGGGCAGCGCCGCGGGCGTTGCCGGTTCCTTTTGAAGGGACGGCCAGTCCAGGGCCTGGAAGATGCGCTCCCCGCTGGCCATGGCCCGGAAGAGCAAGTTGTACTGCTCTCCGAGGGCTGCCAGGGGTTGGAAGAGCAGATCGATATAGCGGGTGAAGAGCACCACCGTGCCAAGGGTGAGGCCGTCGGCTTCCGCCCCAAGGGCCCGGGCGCCCAGGAAAAGGGTCAGGGCCAGGGCCAGGTTCGACAGGCTGTCCGTGAGAGCACCGTAGAAGGTTTCTAGGGCCAGGGCGCGGGTTTCATCCCGACGGTTTTCCCCGTTCGTGGCCTGATAGCGGGACAGGTTTTCCGCCTCCCGGCCGTAGAGCTGCACCACCGCGAGCCCCGCAAGGTTCTCCTGCATCTGCTGGTTCAACCAGGACAGGCTCTCCCGGGCCCGGCGGTAAACGTTTCGCATGGCCCGGCGAAAGGCGAGGGAGAGGGCGCCGAGGATCGGCGCGAAGGCGAGGAGGGCGAGGGTGAGGGGGACGTCCGCGGACAGCATGATCCCCAGGGCCACGAAGAAGGGTACGAATTCCCCGAGGAAGGTGCCGAGGCTCCGCAGCAGTTCGTAAAGCGCCTCCACGTCGTTGGTCACCCGGGTGGTGACCCGGCCCACGGAGACCTTGTCCCAAAACGCCGCGGGCTGGCGGAGCAGCTTCAAAAACACCGCTTCCCGCAGGCGCGCAAGCGCGCTCACCACGGCGCCAATAAGCAGCATGCGATGGCCATGGCCGGCGAGGCCGATGGCGAGCTGGCAAAACGCATAGAGCGCACAGGCCATGAGCAGGGGGCTTGCGCCGGAGGCCTCGGCGAGGCTTTCCGTTAGCGCGATGAGCCCCAGATCGGGGGCGGCGGGCGTGGCCTCCGCAAGCAGTAGATGGTCAATCACCACCACGGACAGAATCACGGGCAGGATGACCTGGAAGAGGGCGGTGACCAGCACGAGGAGGCCGCTGGCGGCGAGGGCCCGGCGCTCGGGCACGAGCCAGCCCAGGAGCCGGCGCAGCAGCCCGAGATCGACCCGCTGTCCAGCGATGGCGTCCTCGAAGGCGGGGGGCGGCCGGCCGCTCATGCCGTGCCCTGCCGCTCAGCCAGGCGTGCATACCACCCATCCCCCTGGGCCAGCGCGCGATGGGTGCCCAGGGCCGTAAGGGCGCCGTCCTCAAGCACGGCGATGCGGTCCGCCCGCTGCGCCGTGGCGCTGCGGTGGGTGACAAAAATCGTGGTCTTGCCTTGGCGGGCTTCAAAGAGCCCGTCGAGAATCTGCGCTTCCGTGTGCGTATCCACGGCGGCGAAGCAGTCGTCGAGGAGGAGCACGGGGGCCTCCCGGATTAGCCCCCGGGTCAGGGTCGCGCGTTGCCGTTGGCCTCCAGAGAGCGTCAGGCCCCGTTCCCCCACCCGGGTGTCGAGGCCCTGGGGCAGGCGCTCGACCGTTTGCCGAAAGGCCGCGGCCCCCGCGGCTTGGAGGATTGTGGCGGCGGGGCGGTCGGGCTGGTCGTAGGACAGATTGGCCCCCAGCTCATCGGCGAAGAGGAAGGCATC
>JAUILI010000089.1 GCA_030433075.1 Gammaproteobacteria bacterium
GGGTGGAGCGGCGGCGGCTCCCTCTCGCTCTACTATCAAAGTCAGGCGGAACGGCCCACGGTGGAGGCGACCCCCGCGGGGGATCCGGTGGATTTGCGGGGAGCGAAACTGCCCCCGGCCGATGGGGTCATGCAGCTGGCGGCCCACGTCAGCCGCGCCACGACCCTGACGGAGTGGCTCGATCCGGCGGTGCTGGATGAGACGGATCCGAGCCGCCGCGACCCCGAGCTCGACCTTTACGGCGCGTCCGGGCCCAAGCCGCCCTATAGCGCTGACTTTCTTGAGCAGTACCGAGTCGCGCAGCGGGCGCGAAGCCAGCGGATCACGCAGCGGGTGTGGGCGCGGCTGGAGGCGCTTCGCGCCGCCGGACGACCTTATGATGAGGAGGCCTTCGTGGTGCACGGCACCATGGCCGACCCGCGCTGGCTTGACCCGACCGTGGATCCCAATGATCGCACCCCAGGGCAGTGCTACATGGGCGATCCGCGCATTGTGAACATGATGCCGGCGGGCCTCGCGCGCTACAGCAGCTTGCGCGCCTGGCTTAGCCAGTGGAGCTATGAAACCTCCCTCGCCGATGGGCCGGGCTCCGCGGCGGCCATCTCCGTGCCAGCGCTGGTGCTTGAGAACAGTGCGGACGACGCCTGTACGCCAAGTCACGGGCAGCGGATTTGGGACGCCCTTGCCCATGTGCCGCGGCACCGCGTGGTGATTCCTGGGGCAACCCACTATTACCTCGGGCAGCGAAGCTGCTTGGCGGAGGCGACGGCAGAGGTGACGGGCTGGCTGGCGGCTGAAGGTTTTTTGCCGCCGGAGCACCTTTAGGCAAAAAAATTGACTCGGATCAGCTTCCGTTCAGTTGAAATTGCCTAAGGTAGAACCCAGATAGTGGTGGTCAACAGTTTACAGCCCCGGCGGCACGACCCTCCCTCCCCTCCCCAAACGCTTGCCGCCGGGGCTTTTTAATCAAAAAAGGCGCATCGAATGATGCGCCTTTTTTTGTGGCCGCCCGCCGGGTTAGGAGGCTGCTTTACGGAGGCTCTCTTCCTTAGGCGTCCGGCGTAGCCGGCGACGAAGGGGGCGAACCAGCTCCCGAGCCCGCTCCGGCAGCGCCAGCATGGCGGGCGTGGCAATGAGCGTTAGCAGCGTCGCGAAGGTGAGGCCGGAAACGATGGACTGGGCCAGGGGCACCCAGAAGGATGCCGTCCGCCCCCCCAGCACGACCTCACGGGCGATGATGTCCACGCTGATGTGGCTCGCGATGGGCAGCAGGCCAAAGATCGTGGTGACCGTGGTGAGGAACACGGGCCGCAGGCGCTGAGCTCCGGTGCGCACGATCAGATCGAGGGTGTCGAGGTCCGGCCGTTCCCGGCGCAGTCCATTGAACGTATCGATCAGCACGATGTTGTTATTCACCACGATGCCGGCGAGGGCCACGATGCCCACCCCGGTGAGGATTGCGCTGAAGGGCTGGCCGGTGATGACCAGGCCGAGTAGCACCCCCGCCGTCGACATGACCACGGCGAAGAGGATGAGCCCGGACTGATAGAAGCTGTTGAACTGGGTCACCAGCAGCACAAACATGAGGAGCAGGGACAGAAGGAAGGCCACGAGCACGAATTCCATGGCCGCCGCTTGCTCTTCATTAGCGCCCCGGAAGGTGACGGTCAGCCGCGGGTCGAAGTCCTGCGTGGCTAGCCAGGCGCTGATTTCCTTCACCTTGTCGTCCGCGAGCACCCCGGGGGCCACGTTCGCCCGGATATATTCCACGGCGGTGCCGTCCACGCGCTGAATGGTGTCCACGTTGGGGGAGGGCGTCCGGGTGACGAAGCTCGATAGGGGCACGGACCCCTGGGGCGTGGGCAGGCGGAGTTGCTCCAGCATCGCCAGCCCGCGGTAGGCCTCGGGGAAGCGAATGCGGATGTCCACCTCTTCCTCGGCGTCATCGGGCCGGTACTCTGCCACCTTCATACCGTTGGTGACCATCTGTACCACCGTGCCCACCATGGTGACGTTGGCGCCGTAGACCGCTGCCTGGGCCCGATCTACCTCCAGCGTCCATTCCACGCCGGGGAGGGATTGGGTATCGGAAATATCCCGAAGCCCTTCCACGTTGGTTTCTAGCCAGGCACGCACATCGCGCACGGCAGGCTCAAGAATGTCAGAAGATTTCGAGGCGAACTCGATCTGCACCGGCTTACCCACGGGCGGACCCTGCTCGAATTCCTGGATTTCGACGATGATGCCCGGAATGTTCTCCGTGCGTTCCCGAACCGTTTCCAGAATGGCCTCGCCGCTTAGGGTGCGATCCTTCTGCTCGTGCATCTCGATGAAGATTGAGCCCACGCGATCGAAGGCCACGTCACCCCCGGGGGGATTGGTGTTCGTATTTAGGCTCTTGATGCCGGGGATGGAGATAATTCGATCCTCAACCTCGAGGACCAGATCCTTCACCTCTTCTGCGGATAGGTTGCCCCGAGCGTTGACGCTGACGCGGGCAAAGACCGGATCCGTATCGTTGAAGAAGACAAAGCCGCGGCCATAGTTGCCATAGAGTTCAAAGGCGCCGAAGAGAATGGCGATGGTGAGGCTGACCACAATGAAGGGCGCCCGGGCCGCGCGATAGAGGAAGCGCGCATAGAGCCCCGTGGCGCCGCCGAGTGTCGTGGGATCACCGTTCTCCAGAATGTTTAAGGTGTCGAGGTCTTCCTGGGTTTGCGCCCCGGCCTTCCCGAAGCGAGCCCCTACGGCGGGTCCAAAGAACACCGCATAGGCCAGGGAGCCGAGAAGCACGCAGAACACGGTCACGGGCAGATACATCATGAATTTGCCCGAAACCCCGGGCCAGAAGATCAGGGGCAGGAAGGCCGCAAGGGTGGTGGCCGTGGAGGCGGTTACGGGCCAGAACATGCGCTGCGCTGCGAGTTTGTAAGCCTCGTGGCGATGGACCCCTTCGGCCATCTTCCGATCGGCGTATTCGGTGATTACGATCGCGCCGTCGATCAGCATCCCCAGGCCCAGCAGCATTCCGAACATCACCATGAAATTGAAGGAATAGCCGATCTGGTAAAGCAGGATGACGGAGAAGAGAAAGGAGGTGGGGATGGCAAGGCCTACGATAATGCCGCTGCGAACGCCGAGGGCTGCCACTACGATGGTCATGACCAGCGCGAGCGCCGTTCCAATGTTGCCCGTAAGTTCATCGACCTGCTGCTGGGAATCGGGCGCCTGATCCTGGGTATAGAACACGTTGACGCCAGCAGGGAAGCCCGCGCGGAGCTGTTCCACGACGGCCCGCGCTTGGTTCACCGTATCGATAAGATTGGCGTTGACGCGCTTGGTGATTTGGATGGAGATGGCGGGAACGCCGTTCACCCGCGCGTAGCCGTATCGGTCCTTGAAGGTGCGGCGGATGGTGGCGACGTCCGAGAGCGTGACCACCGTGTCCCCATCGGCCTTTACAGGGATGGCGAAGAGGTCCGAGGCCTCTTCGATGATGCCTGGCACCTTCACGGAGAAGCGTCCCTGGTTCGCGTCCAGAGCCCCCGCGGGGATGAGCCGGTTATTTTGGGAAACGTTGTTCACCAGGGTGATGGGATCGATGCCAAAGGATTCGAGGCGAGCCGGATCAATCACGGCTTCGAGCACCTCTTCCCGCTGACCTCGAAGGTTTGCCTCCATGATGTCCGGGATGGCTTCGAGCTCGTCCTTGACCCGCAGGGCAGTGTTGTAGAGGACGCGCTCGCTGACCCCCTCCCCGGCGAAGTTGATGGTGAGGATGGGGAAGTCAGCGGCGGTTACTTCCGAGACGATCGGTTCCTCGGCGGTGGAGGGGATCTTGACCTTTCCTCGGTCGACCGCTTCCCGCACGTCGATCAGCGCTGGATCGGGGTCAAAGTCCGCGGAGAACTCCACTACGAGGGTCGCCGAGCCCTCCGCCGCGTAGGCCGTGAGCTCCTTCACCCCTTCCACGGCCCGAAGCTCCGTCTCCATGGGCATGACCAGAAGCCGTTCCGAGTCCTCCGGAGAGATCCCTTCGTGGAGGATGGTAATGATGAAGATCGGGACCTGTATGTTGGGGTCCGCTTCCACGGGGATCTTGGCGTAGGAGTAGAGCCCCGTGAGGATGATCAAGCCCATGATGGAAAGGGTGGTCCGGCCTCGATCGACGGCCCAGGCGATGATGTTATTCATGGCGCGTGCTCCCGCCTACTGTCCAAGGCCGCTCGCGGCGGCGTCGCCCAAGCTCGTGGTACTGTCGTCGAAGCTCACCTCGACCAGGTTGCCTGGGGTGACCAGCTCCTGGCCCACGGTGATCACCGTTGCCGTGGCCGGTAGTCCCGTCACCCAGAGTCCTTCCGCTACTTCCTTAACGATGGTGACGGGCACCATCTGGACGCGCTTGTTGGGATCGACGATGCGAACGTTGAGGGCGCCAGCGTCATCCAAGGCGAGAATAGCCGCGGGGATCAGGTGGGCATCGTGCTCCGCCACGGGCAGCACGATTTCCGTGGTGACCCCATCCCGGAGCCGCCCTTCGGGGTTGGGCACGGCCACCTCAACCCGGAAGGTACGGGTGCGGCCATTGGCGCTGCGGCCGATGAATCGAACCGTTCCCTCGACCCGTTCTCCTGTGATGAGCGTGCCCCGTGCCGTGGCGCCGGGGGTGAGTTCAGCCACTTCGTTCTCGCTGACCTCGCCCACGAGGAGCATGGGGTTGCTATCAAGAATGCGTGCGCAGATGGCCCCGAGCTGGAGGAGGTCCCCTTCCTCGACGGGGCGGGTCTCCACCTGGCCGGCGAAGGGCGCGCGAATGACCGTATTCTCGAGTTCCCGCTCCCGCTGGAGCACCAGGGCTTCGGCGCTGGCGAGGCGGGTGGCCGTGGCCGCTACCGCCGCGTCGGACAAGAGGCCTTCCCGCTGCAGCTTTAAGCTGCCTTCGTGATCGATGCGAGCTTGGGCCAGCTGGGCGCGGCTTTCCCCTAGGAGGGCAGGGCGCGCCTCCGCATCAAGCCGGCACAGGGGGGCGTTAGCAGAGACCACATCACCCTTCTCAGCCAGGAGCTCCACGATCCGACCGCGGGTTTCGCTACGCACGTCGACGAAGCGCTCCACCGCCGTGCGGCCCCGGACGACGACCTCGGCGCTGATGGGCTGGCTCTGGAGGATCTGGGCGCGAACTCGAACGGGGGCGTCCTCCGCCACGGCCGTTTCCCGAGCGCGGGCCTCGGCCAAAGAGGGGGCCGGTCCTGTGTTATCCGAGCCGCTCAGCTGACCGGATAAAACCCATAGGATAAAGGCGGCGGCAATCGCGGCGGCCGCAACGTAGGTCCGTTTCACAATAGCTATCCTGGCTGCGCATGCCCAAAAGGGGGGCAGCAAGGATAGCAAATGTCCAACCTTAGGACACGACCTCTTTCAGGAGCCGATGGGCGGTGCCCCCCGGGGGGCGCTTCCCGGGGGGGCGGCCCCCGGGGGTCCCTTGGCTTTAAGAGTTAAGCGCTGGCGCTGGGTCGCGCGCCTACCCGCGCAAGCCAGGCGGCGATTTTGGTGCAGTCTTCCGGAAGCGGCTGACCAACGGCGGCGCCGAAGGTCAGGAAGCAGTAGAGCATGATGTCGGCGAGGGTGAAGCGATCGCCGCAGATGAAGGTTTTATCTCCCAGGAGACCGTCCAGCCAAATCAGCTTGTCCTTCGCGATGGCCTTCAAGCCATCGGCGGCCTCGGGTAGGCACCGCATGCGGCTTTCAAACATGGGCAAGCCTTCGCTAAAGCGGAAGCCGTTGGTGAGGGGCTCGCAGATGCCGAGATCGATGCGGCGGGTCCACATGCGCGCCTCGGCCCGCTCTTCCGCCGTGCTGCCGAGCAGGGGCGAGGCGGGGAAGCGTTCTTCTAGGTATTCGCAGATGGCGGTGATCTCTGCGAGCACGGACCCATCGTCGAGCTCAAGGGCGGGGGAGCCGCCGCTGGGGTTCTTGGCCAGGTAGTCCGGCTTCCGATTCGCCCCGGCCATGATGTCCACCGTTTCCGTGGGGATTTCGATCCCCTTTTCCGCGATGAACATGCGGACCACATGCGGGTTCGGTCCAACGGAGTCGTAAAGTTTCATAGCTGCCCTCCCCAGGCGTTAGGTGTGTTACCAGCTTCCAACATTTTCCATGCTGAGCCAAGGCTCCGCCGGCGCGAGGGCTTCCCCGCGCTGTAGAAGCTCAATGGAAATCCCGTCCGGGGAGCGCACAAAGGCCATGCGCCCATCCCGCGGCGGTCTACTGATGGTCACGCCATGGGCTTGGAGCCGTTCGCAGCTTTCATAAATGTTCTCCACGGCGTAGGCCAGATGTCCGAAGTTCCGGCCGCCGGCGAGGGTCTCCGGGTCCCAGTTGTAGGTCAGCTCCACCTGGGCCTCTTCGTCCCCGGGGGCGGCTAGAAAGAGCAGGGAGAAGCGTCCCGCCTCATTGTCGTAGCGTTTCAGCAGCGTCAGACCTAAGGCATCACAATAGAAGGCTAGGGATGCATCGGGATCGGTGATTCGCACCATGGTGTGGAGATACTTCATGCTTCGAGCCTCGCGCTTGCCGATTAGCGATCGCAAAAGCATAGCAGGGCCCCGGGAAAGTAGGGCATAAAGAGCGGGGTTTAGGGGAGAGGAGAAACCATGAGCTACGAATACGAAACGCTGAAGGTCGAGGTGGCGGAGCACATTTGCACGGTGATGCTGCATCGCCCGCACCGCCGTAATGCCTTGAATCCCCAGGGCTACAGCGACCTCGAAGCGGTCTTCCGTCAGATCCAGGAGGATCCCGAGGTGCGCGTGGTGGTGCTGACGGGCTGCGAGGGGGCCTTTTGCGCCGGAGAAGACGTCAAGGAAATGATGACGGGCAAGCCGGCGCCGGATAGCCATGCGCGGCTGCGCAAGCCCCGGCCCAGCATGACGCCGGCGGCGGAGGCCATCCTCGCCTGCGATCGCCCCATCATTGCTGCGGTAAACGGGGTTGCGGTGGGTTGGGGTATGGATCTCTCCCTGCTGGCGGATATGCGCGTGGCGTCAACGGAGGCGCGCTTTGCTTCTCTTTTCGTGAAGCGAGGGCTGATCACGGACCTCGGTGGCCTTTGGCGGCTGCCGAAGCTTGTGGGCCCGGAGCGGGCAGCGGAGCTGATCTTTAGCGGCCGCATGATTGATGGTGCCGAAGCAGCAGCCCTAGGCATGGTCTTGGAGGTAGTGCCCGCAGACGAGCTGATGACCCGGGCCCGGGCCCTCGCCATGAGCATTGCGGAAAACCCGCCCCTGGCTGTGCGCTACCTAAAGGAAGGGCTTCGGCGCAGCACCTGGAGCGATCCCGAGCCCATGGGGAGCTGGATTTCCCAAACCCTGGGGGTGCTCTTCGCCACGGAAGATCACCGGGAAGGGGTCGCCAGCTTCCTCGAGAAGCGGCCGCCGAAGTTTACGGGCCGCTAACGCGGCTCTTGCGAGGCGCTCGCAAGGCCTTCTCGCTGGGGGTTGAGCTGCGTGCCCGAGGCCAGGGGAACGCCATTGACGGTGACCGCGAGGGACGCGCCGGCGCGCCGGCGAACTTCCACCAAGTAGTGGTCTTCGAAGGGAAGTTCGACGTTGGTCCAAAGGTAGCAGGGCGTGCCCTGGCGGCGCTTACGAAGACAGCCGTCAACGTATAGCGCGAGGTGCTCGTCGGCCTCAGCGATTACATCGACGGGATGACCGGCAAGGTTTAGGGAAAATTCCGTCGCCATGAGCCTGCCATCAAAAATGTGGCCGGCTCGGGACGCCGGCACCCTACATAGTGGTCGGAGTGACTGGACTCGAACCAGCGACCCCCGCCTCCCGAAGACGGTGCTCTACCAGGCTGAGCTACACTCCGAGGGGGCGAGAGTGTATGCGCTCTCTGCGTCAATGAGAAGGCTTGGATTGGCAAAGTCGGAAAAAAGGCGCGGGACCCCGGCGGCCTTCGCGGCCTAGGGGCGGCGCTAGTAGGCGCGATGCAAGGCGAAGTCCGCGAGCGCTCCGAGGGCCTCCCGGTAGGGGGAGGGGGGAAGCACTTCCAGGGCCGCCTTGGCGCTGGCGATTTCCCGCTCCGCGGCGCGCTGCGTATACCCGAGGGCATCACAGGTCTGAAGTGCGGCCTGCACTGCCGCAAGCGCGCTCGCGTCTTTTTTCGAGAGCGCTTCCCGGACCACCTGGCGTGTGGCCTCGTCTCCGTCCCGGAGCGCGACGATTAGGGGGAGGGTGAGCTTCCCTTCCGCGAGGTCGTCTCCCACATTTTTTCCCAGGGCCGCTGCGTCGCCGGCGTAGTCGAGGCTGTCGTCGACCAGCTGGAAGGCGAGCCCGAGGGCTTGGCCATAGCGCTTCAGGGCGGCGATCTGGGCGTCCCGGTGCGGCGCGTGGGCGGGGCTGAGGAGGGCGGCGCTATGGGCCGCGGCTTCAAAAAGCTTGGCCGTCTTCGCGTTGATGATGGTTCGGTAATCGTCCTCCGAGAGGTCGAGGCGGCCGATGTTGGCCAACTGCATGACCTCGCCTTCCGCAATGACGTTGGTGGCCTCGGCGAGGACCGCCAGGATATCCAGCTGCCCAAGCTCCACCATGAGCTGGAACGCCCGGGAGTAGACGAAATCTCCCACCAAAACGCTGGGGGCATTACCCCAGAGCGCATTGGCCGTGAGCTTGCCCCGGCGGAGCCCTGAGCTGTCTACCACGTCGTCGTGAAGGAGCGTCGCCGTATGCAAAAACTCGATCACCGCCGCGAGCTTCACTCGAGCCTCGCTGTCTGCCGCGCAGGCGTTCGCGGCCAGCAACACCACCAGGGGGCGAAGGCGTTTGCCGCCGGCTTCCACCAGGTGCTGACCAATTTCCTCCACAAGGTGGACATCAGACGTGAGCTGGCGGGGAATGAGGGCGTTAACGGCGGAGAAGTCGTCGAGGACCGGTCCATAGAACGGAAGGGGAGGCGCCGGCCGCGGGGAGGTGGCGACTGAAGAATTGGCGGTCATGGTGCGCTCCGCAGGCCCGTGCTGCTCGGTTCCGATTAGGCGTTATCCGCGTCGCGGG
>JAUILI010000009.1 GCA_030433075.1 Gammaproteobacteria bacterium
CGCCATCGCCGACCTTCAGGTGGCAGTGCGCAACCAAAGCGAAGACGCTTACTGGCGCTTCTCGAAGTACACCAACGAAGTGGCGACCCGGGAGGCGACCCTCCGGGGCCTGCTCCAGTTCAAGCCTGGCGTGGCCGGCCCTGCCGTGCCCCTAGACGAAGTGGAAAGCGAGAAGGACATCGTGAAGCGCTTCGCCACCGGCGCCATGAGCTATGGCTCTATCTCGGCCGAGGCCCACGAAACCCTGGCCGTGGCCATGAATCGCCTGGGCGGCAAGTCCAACACCGGGGAAGGGGGCGAGGACCCCGCCCGCTGGACGCCGGAACCTAATGGTGATTCCAAGCGCTCGGCCATCAAGCAAGTGGCGTCCGGGCGCTTCGGGGTAACGATCCAATACCTCACGAACGCCGACGAGCTGCAAATCAAGATCATCCAGGGCGCCAAGCCCGGGGAAGGGGGCGAGCTGCCCGGGGGTAAGGTCGACGAGATCATCGCCGCCGTGCGCCATTCCACCCCCGGCGTGGGCCTCATCAGCCCGCCGCCGCACCACGATATCTATTCCATCGAGGACATGGCGCAGCTGATCCACGACCTCAAGAACGCCAACCCCTCGGCGCGCATCAGCGTGAAGCTGGGCGCGGAAATTGGCTGCGGCACCGTGGCCGCAGGGGTGACGAAGGCGAAGGCCGATCACCTGGTGATTGCGGGCCACGATGGGGGCACGGGGGCGTCGCCGCTCACTTCCATTAAGCACGCGGGCCTCCCCTGGGAGCTCGGGGTGGTGGAAACCCATCACACGCTGGTGATGAACAACCTGCGCTCTCGCGTGGTGCTGCAGACCGACGGCCAGCTGAAAACCGGCCGGGACGTGGCGATCGCCGCGCTGCTCGGGGCCGAAGAGTTTGGCTTTGCGACCGCGCCCCTGGTGGCCCTGGGTTGCATCATGATGCGCAAGTGCCACCTGAACACCTGCCCCGTGGGCATTGCCACCCAGGACCCGGAGCTGCGGAAGAAATTCCGGGGCCAGCCGGAGCACGTGGTGAACTACTTCTTCATGATCGCCAAGGAGCTCAGGCAGATCATGGCGGAACTCGGTTTCCGCAGCATCACGGAAATGGTGGGGCGCTCTGATTGCCTGAACTTCGACCAGGCTCTCACCCAGTGGAAGGCCAAGGGCATCGATCTCTCCGCGCTCCTGGCGCGCCCGGAGGAGCCCGAGGGCTTCCTCGGCCGCTACGCTAGCGACGCCCAGGATCACGAGCTGGAAAAGGCCCTCGACCAGAAGCTCATTGCCCTGGCTCAGCCTGCGCTGGACCAGCAAGTGCCGGTCAACATCGAACTCCCCGTGGTGAATACCAACCGCGTGGTTGGCACCATGCTTTCCCACGAAGTGGCCAAGCGCTTTGGCGCCGACATGCTCGAGGAAGACACCATCAAGGTGCGCCTGACCGGCAGCGCCGGCCAAAGCCTGGGGGCGTTCCTCGCTCGAGGGATCACGCTCGAAGTCGAAGGCGACGCCAACGACTTTGTCGGCAAGGGCCTCTCTGGCGGGAAGGTCATCGTTTATCCGCCGAAGGTGAGCCCCTTTAAGGCCGAGGAGAACATCCTCGTGGGGAACGTTTGCCTCTATGGCGCTACCAGTGGGGAAGCGTACTTCCGCGGGATCGCCGCGGAGCGCTTCTGCGTTCGAAACTCCGGCGCTACGGCCGTGGTGGAGGGCGTGGGGGACCACGGCCTCGAATACATGACCGGTGGCCGCGCCGTCATCCTCGGCCCCACGGGACGGAACTGCGCTGCGGGCATGTCCGGCGGCATTGCCTACATCTGGGATCCGGAGGGTGCCTTCCCGGGGAACTGCAACCAGGAAATGGTGGACCTCGACCCGGTCACGACGGAAGACGATGCGGAACTGCGCAGCCTGATCGAGAAGCATCAGCACTACACGGGCTCGACGGTCGCGGAAGCCCTGCTGGCCCGCTGGGAGTCGGCGCGGAGCGAGTTCGTTAAGGTCATGCCCCGGGACTACAAGCGCGTCCTTGAGGCTCGGACCAAGGCAGCCAGCGCGGCTTAGATTGAACGACGGTTAAGGAGCACAGCCATGGGTAAGCCCACAGGCTTTCAAGAGTTCCCTCGGCAGGCGGCACCCTATCGCCCCGCGGAGGTACGCATGCTCGACTACGAAGAGATCTTCACCCCGCGGGATGAAGCGCGACTAACGACGCAAGGCGCGCGCTGCATGGACTGCGGGGTACCGTTCTGCCAGTCCGAGCCCCACGGTTGCCCGGTCTATAACCTGATCCCGGAATGGAATGATCTGGTGTACCAGGGCCGCTGGCGCGATGCCCTCGACCGCCTACTGAAGACCAATAACTTCCCCGAGTTCACGGGGCGGGTTTGCCCCGCCCCCTGCGAAGGGGCCTGCGTGCTGGGCATCACCGACCCTGCGGTGACGATCAAGAACATCGAACACGCCATCATTGAGCGGGGCTTCGAAGAAGGGTGGATGACGCCCAAGATCCCCTCCCGGCGCACGGGAAAGCGCGTAGCCGTGGTGGGATCGGGCCCCGCAGGCCTTGCTGCCGCCGCCCAGCTCAATAGCGTTGGGCACCAGGTGGTGGTCTATGAGCGCGCGGACCGCGTGGGGGGCCTCCTGACCTACGGCATCCCCAACATGAAGCTTGGAAAGGACGTGGTGCAGCGCCGCGTTGACCTCATGACCGCCGAGGGCATTGAGTTCATCACCGGCGTCACCGTAGGCAACGGCGAGCAAGGCTCCACCGATGCCCAGGAGCTCCTCGACGCCTTCGACGCCGTGCTACTGACCACCGGTGCCACCCGGCCCCGGGACCTTCCCATCGAGGGGCGGGAACTCGAGGGCGTCCACTTCGCCATGGACTTCCTTACGGCCAATACGAAGAGCCTGCTGGACTCCAAGCACGACGACGGCGCGTACATCTCCGCGAAGGACAAGCACGTGATCGTCATTGGCGGAGGCGATACGGGGACCGACTGCATTGGCACCTCCCTGCGCCACGGCTGCGCTTCTCTTGTGAACTTCGAGATCATGCCCCAGCCCCCGGAAGGCCGCGCCGACGGCAACCCCTGGCCCGAATGGCCTCGGATCTTCCGCGTCGATTACGGCCATGAGGAAGCGGCGAAGCGCTTCGGCGAGGACCCGAGGGTGTACGCCATTTCGGGCAAGCGGTTCATCGACAACGGCAACGGCCACGTATCCGCCTTGGAAACCATCGAGGTGCAGTGGGTTAACGGCCGCCCGGAGGAAATCCCGGGAACGGAGAAAATCTGGCCCGCGGATCTCGTCCTACTGTCCATGGGATTCCTCGGGCCCGAGGCGCAGGTGGGGGAAACGCTGGGCGTCGAGTTTGATGCTCGCTCGAACTTCGCCGCGGACTATGGCCAGTACCGCACGGCCCACGAGAAGGTGTTCGCGGCGGGAGACTGCCGTCGGGGCCAGAGCCTCGTGGTGCGGGCCATCAACGAAGGGCGGGAGTCGGCGCGGGAAATCGACCGCTTCCTCATGGGAGAAACCACCCTCCCCTAGGGCCTCGCTGAATGCGCCGCCCCCTAGGGCGGCGTGAGTTCGGGAAGCACGGACCGCACCCGGCGCACCCAACCGTCCCCCAGGCCCTCGGCCTTTAGCTGCGCGGCCGCAGCCCTCGCCTCCGCACTGGAGGCGAAGTCTCCATAAAGCACGACCACATCCCCCCGATTGCGTTGGCGCCAGCCGAAGGCATCCGGGGTCCTTTGACGGTCAATCCAGCCCTGGGCGCGCTCGCCCGTGCTCAGCACGTGGAGCTGCAGCACGTAGCGAGCGGTATCGCGGCTCTCGAGGGGCGGAAACGCCAGCGGCTCAGGCTCAGGCTCAGGCTCAGGCTCAGGCTCAGGCTCAGGCTCAGGCTCGGGCTCGGGCTCAGGCTCAGGCTCAGGCTCAGGCTCAGGCTCAGGCTCAGGCTCAGGCTCAGGCTCAGGATCAGGCTCAGGCTCAGGCTCAGGCTCAGGCTCAGGCTCAGGCTCAGGCTCGGGCTCCGGTTCCGGTTCCGGCTCAGCGATCGCCGGAGGCTGAGTGATCGGCGGGGGCTCAGACTTTGGGTCAGGAATCCACAAGGTCAGTGTGAACGCCAGCAGCGCGGCCACCCCCATGAGCGCGAGCAGCGGTCGCCAAGGCTGGCGCTGCGCCAAAAGGAGGGTACGGGCCACCTCGTTAATGACCCCCGGCGTACCCCCGGAGAGCAAATGAATGCGCGCAAGCTCCGCCGAGCTTGGCGCTCTCCGCGCCTTGCCCCCCGCCGCCGCGGCATGCCATCGCTGAGACACGTAGGCCGCGGTGCTGGGCTCGCTAAAGGCCTCCAGGGTCATCAGCTCAACGGATAAATCGAGTTCGTATTCCCGAAGGGCCCCGTCGAAGCGCTCTTCGAAGGCTGGAGGACCCGCCAGCACGAGACACACCGTGGGCGCGAGCAGGGGGGCGAGATGCTCCAGCAGGGCTCCAAGAGCCTCCCCTTCCAAGCGGTCCGCATCGTCCACGGCCAGCAGGAGGCGCTCACCGATATCCAGGCGCGCGGCGAGCTCGTCTTCCAGCTCGCGCCAGAGCACCGGGGTGGGTCGCTCAAGATCAAGATCTAGGCCTAGGGACCCCGCGAGCTGAGCCAGAAGCTGGGATTCCGTTCTAGCGCTAGCAGCGCTGAGGGCCAGGGCACGCCATCCTTCAGGCAGGGTTTGCAGGGCGCCGGACAGTAGCGCCGTCTTGCCCATACCCTGCAGCCCTAGAAGCAAAACGGTCGGCGCCCCATAGGCATCCGGGGCGCGCAGCTGGTCCAGAATGTGGCGCCGGGCTTCGTCTAGGTACCCCGCCCCATCGGGCCAAAGGCCCAGCTCAGCGAAGGGATCACGCGTCAGCCCCGCCGCGCGAAGCGCCCGGGGAGAAGCCCCTAGCTCGGGCTCTGGCATAGGGTCGGCCCTCGCTCCAGGGTTTCTCGAAGAGCGGCCAGGGGCACGTCATCCCGGACCACGCCCGTCCCTAGGGCGCTTAACAGCACCAGACGCAGGCGACCATCGATCACCTTCTTATCGAGCGCCATGAGCTCGAAGTAGGCCTCCGGACCCATGCCCTCCGGGCCGAGCACGGGCAAGCCCGCGGCGGCCACCAGGGCTTTGATGCGCGCTGCGTCGGCCCAGGGCAGGAGGCCGAGGCGGGCAGAAAGGTCCGCGGCCAGGACCATCCCAGCGCCCACCGCCTCCCCATGGAGCCAGGGGCCATAGCCCGTGTGCGTCTCCATGGCATGACCAAAGGTATGGCCTAAATTCAACAGGGCCCGAGCGCCACCCTCCCGCTCGTCCGCTGCCACCACCTCGGCCTTTGCCTGACAGGACCGAGCGATGGCTTCCCCTAACGCGTCCCCGTCTCGGGCCAAAAGCGCGCTCATGTGCGCCTCTAGCCATGCGAAGAAGTCGGCGTCGTGCATGGCGCCGTACTTGATGACCTCAGCCAGGCCCGCCTGGAGCTCGCGTTCCGGGAGGGTTTTAAGGCAATCCGTATCAATCAGCACGCCTTCCGGCTGATGGAAAGCGCCAATCATGTTCTTACCCCGGGGGTGGTTCACGGCCGTCTTACCACCGATGGAAGAATCCACCTGCGCCAGCAGCGTGGTTGGCACCTGGATGAAGGCGACCCCCCGCTGGTAGATCGCCGCCGCAAAGCCGGTGAGATCCCCCACCACCCCACCGCCAATGGCGATCAGCGTGGTGGCTCGGGAGTGGCGTTCTGCGAGGAGCGTATCGAGCAGAGCCGTTAGCGTTTCGAAGCTCTTGAACCGCTCCCCGTCGCCCATGGTGAAGTGGGTGACCCGCGCATCCGCCGGCAGCAGCGCTTCGATGCGCGGGAAAAATTGGGGGGCGAGGGTTTCATTACTGACCAAGCACACCTCTCGCCCCCGTAACCAGGACTGTAGCAGGGTGGGATCAGCCAAAAGGCCTTCGCCGATCGCGATTTCATAGCTGCGTGCCCCCAGATCCACGGAGACCCGTCGAGAGGGGACACTCATAAGTCAGCTGCTTTTCTGTTCAAGCGCCCGTGCGATTTCCTGCGCCAGGGCCTTCGCCGAGCGACGATCTGCCGTAAAGGTGAAATCGGCGACCTCCTGATACAGCGGACCCCGATCTTCCTGTAGCGCTGCCAGCACGTCGCCAGGCTCTCCATCCCGGAGGAGCGGTCGGGTGCGGTCTCGGCTCGTTCGCTCAATCTGTTGCTCCAAGGGGGCATTTAAGTAAATCACCGTGCCCCGACTCACTAGGCGCTTCCGATTTTCCTCGAGCAGCACCGCGCCCCCGCCCGTGGCCACCAGCACCCCGGAGCGCGCCGTGAGCTCATCGATCATGGACGCTTCCCGCTTCCGGAAGCCGGTTTCGCCTTCTACGTCAAATATCCATCCGATGTCTGCACCGGTGCGATCTTCGATTTCCTTGTCAGAATCGAGGAATTCCAGCCCCAGTTCATCGGCCAAGAGCTTCCCAACGGTCGTCTTGCCGGCCCCCATGGGGCCAACAATAAAAACGTTTCGTGGCTTTTCCATAGGCTAACTTCATTCCCCCCAAGGCCCGGCAGCCCGCCCGTGGCGGCCGCGACCAATTTACTCAGTAAAGACACCCCCCCGGGTGTGCCTCAAGTGTAGCGAGGGCTAAGCGCGCTGTCCTGCCCTAGCGTGCACCGGCTTCCGCCCCCTCTCCTTCCCCATCCACGATGCGGGGCGTGATGAAGATCAGGAGCTCCTGCTTCCGGTCGGCGCTCTGCCGCCGCTGGAACAAGCGGCCCAGGAGGGGCACGTCCCCGAGCAGAGGTGTCTGGTCCTCCGTGCGCTGCCGGGTGGTTTGGAAAATCCCCCCCAGCACCAGGGTTTCGCCATTGTTCACCAGCACCTGAGTTTCAATCTGATTGGTGTTAATGCTGGGAATGCCATTGAACACCTCCCCCACCGTGTCCTGATTCACCTGGAGCGCCATGATGATCCGATCGTCGGGGGTGATTTGCGGAGTAACGCTTAAGGACAGGGCCGCCTCCTTAAACTGCACGGCCGTCGCGCCACTGGAAGCCGCCTGCTGGTAGGGAATCTCCACCCCCGAGGCAACGGTTGCCTTCTGCTTATCCGCCGTCAGCACCTTGGGCCGAGCCACCACCTCCGCCTCGCCTTCCGAGGCCAGCGCGGCCAACTCAAGATCCAGCAAATCATTATTTCCCGATAGCCCCAGGGTGAAGGCCGTGGTGGGGCTGCTTAGGGGCAGGCTCACGGCGGCACCGGCGCCATCCGCCGAGCCATCAATACGAAGGACCTTGCCGTCCCGCTCCCGGGCAAAGGACCCGCCCCAGCGGATGCCCAGTTCGTTCGTGAAGTTCGTGTTGGCGGTGACAATCCGCGCCTCGATGAGCACCTGGCGCACGGGGATATCCAGCTGATCCAGCAGGGTCTTCAGGCGGGCTAAGCGAGGCGCCGTATCGGAGGCAATGATGGCGTTGGTCCGCTCATCCACCAGCACCGAACCGCGCTCGGAAACGAGGCTGGCCCCGTCGCCCGCGCCGGCGCCAGCTTGAAAGAGGGCCACGAGATCGGCGGCTCGGGCGTAGCGAACCTGCAGGAAGGCGGTCTCCAGGGGCGCGAGCCCTTCCTGGCGCGTGCGGGCGGCCATAGCCGCCTGCTCCTGCGCCGCCAGGGCCTCCGCTGGCGCCACCAGCAGCACATTCCCCTCCAAGCGCTTGCCGAGCCCCTGGGTGCGAAGCACCAAATCCAGCGCCTGATCCCAGGGCACATCGCGAAGATTGAGCGTGAGTGACCCGCCCACGGCGTTGCTTGCCAACAGGTTGAGACCGGCAAAGTCCGCCAGGAGCTGGAGCACGGCCCGCACTTCCACATCCTGAAAATTCAGGGACAGGCGCTGCCCGGCATAGCGCGGGGGCTCGCTTTCGCCCCGGCTCCGAAGACTAAGGGTCAGGGCCGGACCATCCTTGCTGAGCGCATAGGCGGCGGCCTCCCGGGTACTGATCGAGAGCACCGTTGCGCCTCGGGCCTCCTCAAGACGATAGGCCCCCAGGGGCGTCCCCGGGGGAACCTCGGAGCGACCTAGAAACCCTTGGGGAACCTGCACGCCGGGAAAGCGGAGCCGAAGCCCCTCGGCGTTCTCCGTCACCGCGGGCACGGCCACGGGCTCGGAAAGCAGGATGCGCAGCTCCCCCACCCCCTCGGGGGTTGCGGAAAAATTGACCGCTTCCACCTGAGCGCCCACCCCGGCGGAGGTGTGCGGAGAGCTTCCCGGGCTTTGCAGGGTCAACGATACGGTCTGGCCAGCCCGGGTAGTCCTAAGCTCCACCGCTGCGCCCACGGTGAGCACAAAGCGAGACCGGGACCCATCTTCGGCGCCGATGAGGGCGCGAAGGAGCCCGGTAGGGGCGGGCGTCGACAGGGCTGGGGCCAGGGCCGTGTCCGCAAAATCGATGACGAAGCGCGGCGGGTCCGCGAGCTCAAAGATCCGAGGTTCGGGCGCCGCTTCAGAAAAGCGGAAGCTAAGGTTGACGGCGCGCGACGAGGCCGACTCCACGGTCACGGACTCGAGCACGCTCGCAAAGCCCAAGCCCGGAAGCAGCAACCCCAGGAAAAGGGCCCAGGCCCGACCAACCTTGCCGCCCATCATGCGTCGTCTCCTTGCGTGAGCCCGAGGCTCGCTTCTCGATATTGCCATCCCCCCAGCCCATCGGGGATGAGCTCCCGGAGCTGCAAAGCCCGGGGCCCCACCTCAACCACTTGCCCATGGTCTGGGCCCATATAGGCCCCGAGGGGAACGCGATGAACCCGCCCCGCGCCATCCCGCACCAGCGCCTCGCGCCCAGCTGCGCTTTCCCATTGCCCCAGGTAGCGAAGCTCCGAGAGGGGGAAGCCCTCCAGGTAGGCCCGGGGTCGCGAGGTATCGGGGGCCGAGGGCGGCGTTTCCTGTGCCCCCAGGGGCAAGGCCGCGCGCTCCGGAACAAAGGGGGAGCGAAGGCGAAACGCGCTGTAGGCAAAGGGCTCGTAAGGCGCCGGCTCGGGCACCGGCGAAAGGGTCGGCGCCGGCATCGCGGCCACCCGAGCCAGGAAGGCGTCGAGATCCTCCTCCCGCTGCGAAGCGCCGCAGGCGGAAAGCATCAGGAGCCCCCCGAGCGCTATTGCTGCTCGAATCATGGCGTGACCTCCCCACGATAGCGGTAGGTGCGCGCCTCAAGCTGGAGCAGCAAGCGTTCGCTCGACCCCACGGGCCGAAGATTGAAGTCGTGAAGCGTGACGATGCGCGACAGCCCCGATATCCCGCTTAGGAAGCGCGCGAGATCGTGATAGCCCCCTTCAATACGAATCTCAAGGGGAAGCACGTCGTAGTAGGGTTCCTCGCGCGCGGGCTTGAGGTCGATGGCGCGAAAGCGCAGACCGCTTTCCATGCCCACGCGGCTGATGTCCTCAAGCAGCGCCGGAACCTCCGTTTCCGAGGGCAGCTGCCGCAGGAGCCGGTCGAAGCGCTCTGCAATCTCGCTCTGCTGCGCGCGAAGCTGGGGCACGGCCGCGGCATAGGGCGCCTGCGTTTCAATGGCCTCCCGCAGCTGGACCTCTTGCCGCTGAGCCTGAGCGAGGACGTCCTGCGCGGGCGCCAAGAACAGCACGTAACCCGCAAAGAGCGTCAACGCCAGAACCAGCCCTCCGAGGGCCCAGCGCGCCGGGGCGGGCCATAGGCCCACTTCCGAGAGGTCGAGCTCGGCGACGTCAATCTCGTTTAAGGCCTGAAGCTGATCACGAATACCCATCGCTAACGCGCCTCCGCCGGCACTAGGGCCTGCCCCGGGGGGGCCGGGCGCGGCCAGGGATGGGGCGGCAGCACATGGGCAAGGGTCAGCTCGAAGCGCGCAGCCCGGGGCCCGAAGTCCGGGGCCTCCACCAGCCCTTTCAGGACCGGCGCATCAAACCACGGCGATGCCTTCAGGCGCCGCATGAGCGCCGAGACCGCTTCGTTGTGCTCGGCGAGCCCGGTGAGGGCAAGCTGACCCTCTTGATAGGTGAGGTTTTGAAAATGGGCCCCGGGAACCTGAAGGCGCGTTAAGGCGTCAAGCATGAGCGCCGTTTTGGGACGATCACGCTGAAGCCCCTCAATCACCGCCAGCCGATCGAGCAGGGCCTTCCGTTCATCTCGCAGGACCGCGAGGGTTCGCACCGCCTCCTCGATGCGCGCCTGCTCTGCCTCAAGGCGGGCATTCCGCGCGGTCTGCGCATCCAGCTGCACGCCAAGCCCGACGCGCGCCGCAAGCACGCACAGCAGGGCCCCCAGGAAGGTGCCGAGAAGGGCTTTGAGGAAACGCTGCTTCTGCGCTTCGCGAGCGGCCTCCCGCCAGGGCAGTAAGTTGATGTGATTCATACCGTGCCCCCCCGCAGGGCTAGGCCACAGGCCACCATGAGCGCCGGCGCCTGAGCGGCCAGCAGGCTGGCGTCGGCGTGAGGGCCAAGGGCCATGCGCAGGAAGGGGTCCGTAATCCAGCAGGGGCGCCCCAGGCGCCCTTCCAGCGCCGCCATCACCCCCGGCAGGGCTGCCCCGGCGCCAGCCACGGCGATCTCGTCGATGACCAGCGTTGGCTGAGCACCATAAAGACTTGCCAGGGCGCGCTCCGCCTGCGCCGGGGCGGACTCAAGGTAGGCAGCGAGGGCCGCCTCGGAGCGCACGCCCTCCTCGCCATACCCCATCGCATCGCTGCGCGCGTAAAGAAGGCGTGCCCCGCGATAGGCAAAAAGTTGCAAGGCCCCAGGCCCCAGAAGGAACAGGGCCGTGACCCGGTCCTCTCCCTCGCGCGGGGACCGGGCTTCACCCAGAGCCCGCCAGAGGGCGTACCCCTCCACATCAACTGCCACGGCCTGCAAGCCCGCGGCTTCCGCAAGGGCGCGCTGCTCCGCGACCACTTCCTTCCGGCAGGCCACCAGCAGCACATCCTCCCGCCCATCGCTCCGGGGGCCGAGGCGTTCAAAGTCTAGGGCGACGGTGTCCAGAGCAGCGGAGAGGTGGTGCTCCGCCTCAAGCATGACCCTGAGCTCGAGCGCCTCCTCGGAGAGCCCGCCTTCAAAGGGGACCACAGCGCTGAGCACCGCCGTCTGAGGAACGGCGAGCGCCACGCGGCGGGATTGAGCGCCGGCGCTCAGGACACAGCGTCGAAGGGCGTCGGCCTGCGCCGCGAGCCGCTTCTCCGGGGCGAGCGCCGTCGGGGACTCCATCCGAGCCATTCCCACTGCCGTCACCACCGGCGCTTCGCTGCCGGGGCGGTTCTGAAGTTCGATCACGCGAACTTCTGATCCCGTTAGCTCAACGCCGAGCAACCCTTGCTTTTCGCTATTCCTGGAGATGGCCAGGCTCCCCTTCCTTATTGTTCGCCGCGAGTCTACTTGCCCCCATGCGTCTTGGGCGAGCCCACCGTATGATGGCGGGTCTGAGAAATCACGCCCATGGCAGGGAAAGACGGGGATGGCCCTTACCCGCAGCCTAAAAATGTTGGTGCCCTGGCTCGCCTTCCTTGCGTCCGGCACCTTGCTGGGCCTGGCGGGGACCTATCTCTACCTCGACCCCCAGGTGCCCCGGGCCGAGAGCTACCGCACCCTGCGCCTGCAAACGCCCCTGCGCATCTTTAGCGCCGATGGCGCCTTCATGGGCGAGTTTGGGGAACGGCGACGGATCCCCCTGCCCCGGGAGGCCTTCCCCGAACTCTTTGTGAAGGCCGTCCTCGACACGGAGGACAAGCGGTTCTATCGCCACCATGGCATCGACTGGATCACCCTGGGCAAGGCCGTACTCCTGCTGGTCGCTAACCCCGGCGAGATCGGCCCCGGGGGTAGCACCGTCACCATGCAGCTGGCGCGGAACATTTCCTTCACCCTCGAGCAAACCTTCATCCGTAAATTCAAGGAAATGCTTCTAGCGCTGAAGCTGGAGCAGACCCTGACCAAGGATGAAATCCTCGCCCTTTACCTCAACGTCATCCCCTTCGGAAAGCGTGCCTACGGCGCCGAGGCGGCAGCCCTGACCTACTACGGCAAGCCCCTGAAGGACCTAACCCTGGCGCAGTGGGCCATGCTCGCGGGCATTCCCCAGGCCCCCAGCATTGGCAACCCCATCAACGGCCCGGAACGGGCGTTGCGCCGCCGCAACGTAGTGCTGGCGAACATGCTGCGCCAGGGCAGTATTGATCGCGCCACCTTTGAAGCGGCAAAGGCCGAGCCCATCACCGCAGCCGTCCATGACCGGGGCATTGAGCTCGACGCCCCCTGGGCCGCGGAAATGGCCCGCCGGGAAATCCTGGCGCAGTACGGCCGGGCGGCTTACGAGGACGGGCTGGAAGTGGTCACCACGCTCCATCGCGGCCGGCAAGAGGCGGCCCAAGCGGCCTTGCGCAGCGGTCTTCGGGCCTATGACGAACGGCACGGCTACCGGGGCCCGGAACGACTGCTGACGCCGCCGGAGAACCCGGAGGACGAGGCTACCCTTGAGCGCTGGCAGGCTACCGTAGCTGAGCACCCCACCTATGGTGCGCTCCACCCCGCCATTGTGATTTCCGTGGCTGAGGATCACTTCGAGGCGCTTCTGGGTACGGGGGAACGGGTGCGGGTGGCGCTGGCCGATCTGCGCTGGGCGCGCCCCTACCTGTCTGAAAACGCCAGGGGCCGGCGCCCGGATCGGCCCGCGGACGTGGTCGCAGAAGGCCACATCCTGCGTCTCGCCCAGGAAGAGGGCACCTGGAAGCTCGCCCAGCTACCCCGCGTTCAGGGGGCCCTGGTCGCACTGGACCCGGACAACGGAGCACTGCGCGCCCTGGCTGGAGGCTTCGACTTCTCCGCGAATCAGTTCAACCACGCAACCCAAGCGGCGCGGCAGCCGGGCTCAAACTTCAAACCCTTCCTGTACGCCGCGGCGCTGGATGCGGGGCGCACCCCCGCCAGCATCTACCTTGATGCCCCCCTGGTTTTTGAGGACGCAAACCTGGAAGGGCTCTACCGGCCCCGCAACGACAGCGGGGAGTTCAGCGGCCCCCTTCGCCTGCGCGAGGCCCTGACCCGCTCCGTCAACCTCGTCTCCATGCGCCTCTTGCTCGACATCGGGGTAGATCATGCCCTCCGCTACGCGGAGCGCCTGGGCTTCAACACCACCGCCTTCCCCCGAAATCTGCAGCTGGCCATTGGGGGCGGCACCATGGCCCTAACCCCGATCGAAGTCGCCCGGGGCTTCTCCCTCTTTGCGAACGGGGGCTATGCCGTCGAGCCCTACCTAATCGAACGGGTCACGCTCCAGGGCGGGGAAACACTTTTCGAGGCTGCGCCCCTGGCGGTCTGCCCCGAGCCCTGCACGACGCGGCCCCAAGCCCTTCAAGCGCCTCGGGTCATGGACGCCCGGGTGGCCTATCAGATGAACGATATTTTGGGGGATGTCATCCGCAAGGGGACGGGGCGGCGAGCCTTAAGCCTAAAGCGCGACGACCTTGGGGGGAAAACCGGGACCACCAACGCCGCCGACACCTGGTTCTCCGGCTACCAGCGAACGCTCGCGGCGACGGTTTGGGTGGGCTTTCCCGATAACAGCCCCCTCGGCAACGGGGAATTTGGATCGAACACCGCCCTGCCCATCTGGATCGATTTCATGGAAAGCGCCCTCGCCGGCGTGCGGGAGCATCGCCCCCTACAGCCGCCGGGACTGGTGCAGGTCCGCATCGACCCAGAGACGGGAGAGGCCGCCGCGCCGGGCGCCGGCAGCGGTCTTTTTGAGATCTTTCGAGAGGAGTACGCCCCCCGGGCAACCCCGGGGGAATCCGAGGTGCCTCGCCCGGAGGAGATCTTCTAGGCGCTAGGACGACGCCGGGGCGCGGGTGGCGACGCCGCTTTCCACCGCCGCCTTCGCCACGGCGCCGGCCACGGCGTCCTTGAGACGAGGATCCATGGGCTTCGGCAGGATGTACTCGGGGCCGAAGCTCAAGGCCGCCACGCCTTCGTAGGCCGCCAGCACCTCCGGGGGCACGGGCTCCCGGGCCAGGGCCGCAATGGCCTCCACGGCGGCAATCTTCATCGCTTCGTTGATATCCGTGGCCCGAACGTCGAGGGCGCCCCGGAAAATGAAGGGGAAGCACAGCACGTTATTCACCTGATTGGGGAAGTCGGAGCGCCCCGTAGCGACAATGACATCGTCCCGCACGGCTCGAGCGGCCTCCGGCCGAATTTCCGGATCCGGGTTGGCCAGCGCAAAGATCACGGGACGGGGCGCCATGGACGCCAGCAGATCAGCGCTCAGCAGGTTCGCCCCGGAGACACCGATAAAAACGTCAGCGCCAGCGAGGGCATCGGCGAGGGTCCGGGCCTGTGTGGTGTTGGCAAACTCCGCCTTATAGGACGGTAGGGGACCCCGGGCGTCGTGAATGACCCCCTGCCGGTCCACCACCGTGATGTGTTCCTTCGGCATGCCCATGGCTCGCAGCAGGCGCAGGCACGCGGTACCGGCAGCGCCGCCCCCGAGGCACACCAGCTTCACGTCCTCAAGGCGCTTCTCCTGCAGCGCCAGCGCATTGACTAGGCCCGCGGCAACGCAAATCGCCGTGCCGTGCTGATCGTCATGGAACACCGGAATGGAGCACCGGGCCTTCAGGGCCGCTTCGATCTCGAAGCACGCCGGTGCCCCAACGTCTTCGATGTTGATGCCGCCGAAGGTGTCCGCAATGCGGGCCACCGTATCGATGAAGGCTTCCGGCGTATCCGCGTTCACCTCGATATCGAAGCAGTCGATATCGGCGAAGCGCTTAAACAGCAGGGCCTTGCCTTCCATCACCGGCTTGCTAGCCAGGGCGCCGAGATTCCCGAGTCCGAGAATGGCTGAACCATTGGTGACGATGCCTACAAGGTTGCCCTTGTTGGTGTAGTCGTAGGCGCGCTCCGGGGCCTCCGCGATGGCCCGGACGGGCTCCGCGACCCCCGGGCTATAGGCCAGGGACAAATCCCGGCTGGATTCGGAGGGCTTATAGACCTCCGTACCGATTTTCCCAGGGCGGGGCTCAGCGTGATAGGCAAGCGCAGCGCGGCGCAGTTCTTCATCCGACATGATCTAACCTTTAAACCAGAGGGGGCGGGGCAGGACTATGCCCCCTCGGCTTCGCCGAGGAAAGGGGCGGGCTAGCGGATGACCTTCAACCAATCCCCGGCCCGGGGCTGGCCCCGGGGGTAATCGCCGTTTAGGAGGCGGAGCCGATCGGCGCCTCGGGGGCCCAGGCGAAGCGCCGCTGCCAAGCTCTCGTAGCTGTCCTCCGGAGTCGCGAGGTGCAGCTGTACCCGCGTCGTGGTGGCTTCGGCCAGATCTGCTTGGCGCATCCGTCGGAAGGACAGCACGGTGGCGGAAAAGGCCCGCAGGAAGGCGTCATCAAAGCCCTCCCGGGTGTTTTCCCCCTTGAACACGAAGTAGCGATCACCCTTTTGCACCACGGCGATCAGTCGGCGAGCCTCCCCTTCGTGCTTCACGACGGCGAGGTAGGCCGGCAGCTCGTCCACGGTGAAGGGCCGCCCCCCCTCGATGGTCGTTTCCATGACCTCCACGACCATGGCCTCCGGCGTCGGCAAGGGATCCTCCTTGTCCGATTCCTCCCGCAGCTCCAGGGTGATCAAGGACGCAGCGCCATGGGGCGCCGTGGCGCTGAGCGCCGAGGGGCTGTCCTTGACCCGCCAGGTTTCGGGGAAATCCACCACAAAGCCTAAGCCGCTGTGATAGTAGCGGCGGTCCACCAATACCCCGTCCGTGGCGGGCGCGCCCCAGGGAAGGCCTTCGAGCAAGGTCAGGAACGGGCCCTCCGCCGGCGTGCTCTCCGGGGGCACCCCTTCCGCCGCGCCGGCTTGAATGACTTCAAAAAGCCGGCGGTCATTTCGCGGGTGGGAGGCAAAGAGACCGTGATAGCTCACGCTGCGCCCCTCCACCTCCCGGGCAAATTCCTCCTGGTCGGCGAGCACCCGGATAACCTCGAGCATGGCGATGGGGTCGTAGCCGGCGTCGGCGAGGTAGCGGGCCCCCAGACCATCGGCCTCAAGCTCCTGATCCCTTCCGTAGCCACTTAGCGCCGCCTCGCTATAGGCCCGGGCGGTCTGGTAAAGCGCGCCACTGCGGGTCAAAAAGCCAAGGATGGTGGAGCCGATGCGGGAACTGCGGCTAGCCAGCTTGCGCTCCTGAGGATGGCGAGCCACCAGGTGGCCGATCTCATGGCCCAGGACCGCCGCCAGCTGGGCTTCATTCTCGAGGTAAGCCAGAAGGCCCCGGGCGACGAAGATATATCCCCCATCCACCGCGAAGGCGTTGATTGAGGGGTCGTCCAACACTGTGAAGGTGTAACGGTCCGGATCCTGCCCTGCGGCATGCAGCATGCGCTGCCCCACCTGGGCCACGTAGTCCGCGAGGGCACCGCTGTACACCGCGCCCTTTTCCTCAAACTCGGCGAGGGCCTTTTCCCCATCGGAGCGCGCCCAGGCGCCGCTGGCGAGCCCGAGGAGCAGGAGAAGACACGCGGAGAGGGCACCGGGACGGGCCATAGCAAAGCACCTTAGGGTCGGCATGGGCCTAGCCTGAGCTTTGGGTCTGAATTGACGCTGAACCCGACGGCCAGGGGGCCACGGGGAAAGGAAGGGGAGGCGAAAGCGGGCGCTGCGAAGCGCCCAAGGGGGCGCTCCGAAGCCGCCGGGGCCTTAGCGCGCGGAGCGAGCGCCGAAACGCTTGCGGAACTTCTCGACGCGCCCGCCCTTGTCGACCATCTTCTGCTTGCCCGTGTAGAACGGATGGCAAGCCGCACAGACGTCGACCTGGAAATCTTGGCAAAGGGTGGACCGGGTGGCGTATTCCGCGCCACAGCTGCACTTCATGGTCACCGCTTCGTACTTCGGATGGATGTCCGCCTTCATGTTGTATCCTGCCTCGCCGGAGCGTTCACCCAGCGCCGCTGCGCTGGGCCAGTCAAGGACCGTGGTCCCGAAAAAAGGTGGCGAAGTGTATCAAAGGTCCCAGGGAGCGCAAGGGGAAAAGGCAACGGATCCAGTGCGGCCGCAGCTCGCCCTCGCCGTGGCCGTGCCTGGCCCCTTCCGGGGGCCCCTGACCTATGGCCTCGATGGACAGCCATCGCCGCCCCCTCCGGGCAGCCGGGTGCGCGTCCCTTTGGGCACCCGCAAGGTCCTGGGCATCGCCCTCGAGACGCTGCCCGAGCCAGCGGACCGCGCCCTTAAGCCCATCAGCGAATGCCTAGACCCAGCGCCACTCCTCGATCCCACCCAGCTGGCCCTTGGCCGCTGGCTAGCCCAGTACTACCACGCGCCCCTTGGGGAGGCGCTGCGCCTCTTTCTGCCCCCGGAAGCGCGGCGCCAGGAACAGGGCACGCAGGCCCGTGCCGAGGCCCTTCGCCTCACCGCCGAGGGCAGCGCCCTGCTCACCGCCCTAAGGGCCAAGGAAATGCCCAAAAGCCTTGCCCGGGCCCCGGCCCAGCAGGCCGCGCTCCGGGCCCTCGACGCCGGGCCCCGGCGCCGAGCCGAGCTGCTGGCGGCAGGGCACACGGCCCCGACCCTGCGCACCCTTCTGCAAAAGGGCTGGCTTGAGCCCTGCGACGCAAGCGTGCCCGGGGCCAAGAGCTCCGCACCCAAGCTGCACCCCGAGCAGGCGGCCGCGGTGGCGGCGCTCACTAACGATTTAGGCACCTTCCGCGCGACCCTCCTCCAAGGCGTCACGGGCTCGGGAAAAACCGAGGTGTACCTCCAGCTGATCGAGAAGGTGCTGGCGGCGGGGCAGCAGGTGCTGGTGCTCGTTCCAGAAATCGGCCTCACGCCCCAAACGGCCCAGCGTCTCGCCGCACGCCTCAGCGCTCCGGTCCACACGCTGCACTCCAGCATGGCCCCGGGGCTCCGAAATCAGCGCTGGGAAGCGGGCCGAAGCGGTGCGCCCATGGTGCTGCTGGGCACCCGATCTAGCCTGTTCGCCCCGCTCCCAAACCTTGGGCTGATTGTCGTCGACGAAGAACATGACGACAGCTATAAGCAGCAGGACGGCGTGCGCTACTCCGCCCGGGACGTGGCCGTAAAGCGCGCGTCGCTTCAGGGATGCCCCGTGGTGCTGGGCTCCGCCACCCCCGCCCTCGAAACCCTCGAGAACGCGCGCCAAGGGCGTTACGGCCATCTTCGGCTGCGCCATCGCGCCGGCCAGGCCCAGGCGCCCACGCAGCGCTTCGTGGACCTGCGAAAACATGCCGCCCCCGAGGGCTTCGCCCAGCCCACCCTCGACGCCATCACGGAGACCCTGGCCCGGGGTGCCCAGGCGCTGATCTTTCTCAACCGCCGGGGCTACGCCCCAGCCCTGCGCTGCCACGCCTGTGGCTGGCTGGCGGACTGCGATCGCTGCGATGCGCGCATGACCGTGCACCGGGACCCCGCGAGGCTGCGCTGCCATCACTGCGAGCGCAGCCAGCCCATCCCCGGCGTTTGCCCCAGCTGCGGCGAGCGCAGCCCCATGCCCGTGGGCCAGGGGACGCAACGGGCAGAAAGTTTGCTCCATAGCCGCTTCCCGGAAACGCCGATCCTTCGCCTGGACCGGGATAAGGTCCGAAGCATGGCGAGGCTCGAGGCAGAGCTAGACGCCATCGCCGACACCCCCGGGGCCCTGCTGCTCGGCACGCAGATGCTCGCCAAGGGCCATCACTTTCCCCGAGTGGAACTCGTGGTCATCGTCGACGGCGATAGCGGCCTCTTTAGCGCCGACTTTCGGGCGCCGGAACGGCTGGCCCAGCTGCTGGTGCAGGTCGCCGGCCGGGCCGGGCGCGAAGAGGCGCCCGGCACCGTCCTGATCCAAACCCACGACCCGGAGCACCCCCTGCTGCAGGCGGTGGTCACCCAAGGCTACGACGCCTTCGCCGAGGCCGCCCTGGAAGAACGGGCCCTGCTGGGCCTCCCCCCCTTCGGCCCCCTGGCTATGCTTCGGGCCGAAGCCCCCCAATGGCCCCCGGTGGAGCGCTTCCTGTCCGAGGCCAAGGCCCTCTTGCTCGCGGCCCCCGGCGCGCAGGCGCAAAGCACCCTCGGCCCCATTCGCGCGCCCATGGCCCGGCGCAGCGGCCGCTTCCGAGGCCAGCTATTGCTCCAAGGCACGGCGCGCGCCCCCCTACATCGGAACCTCGCCGAGGCCCTGCCGCAGATCGATAAATTGCCCTCTGCCCGGCAGGTTCGCTGGCACTGCGACGTCGATCCCAGCGATACCTACTAACGGTATCCGCGGCGGGCCCGGTATCATGAGTGCTCTCGCACAGGAGGATTGGGGCCTTGGCTAAAGCCGCATCCCGTCGTCATGCCCCCGCTTCGGGCGCCCGTCGCATTGAAACCCCGCCCCCCGCGCAAGGCGGCCGGGGCGTACCCTTTTTGCTGGGGCTGTGCTGCGGGATCGCCCTCACCCTGCTCTTCACCCGGGGCGAGGGGCGCACCCTTGAGAACCCCTTGCCCAAAGCCGGCACGGCGGAGAGCATCCCCGAGGTGCGCTTTGAATTCCCCGAGGTGCTCCGGGATGCGGAGGTACTCGTGCCCTATGTGGAGGAGTACCTAGATGGAGAAGCGAAGCCCGAGGATGCCGGCGAGTACCTGCTTCAGGCGGGCGCCTTCCGCAGCGCCGAAGACGCAGATCGGCGCCGCGCCATGATCCTGCTCCAGGACCTCCCGGCCCGCACCGCCGCCGTACGCCGAGACGGCGGCACCTGGCACCGGGTCCTGGTGGGTCCCTTCGAGAACCGCCAGGCCGCCCGGGCCGCTCAGCTTGCTTTGCTCCGCGAAGACATCGACTCCCTCGTGCTGCGCAGCGAGCCCTAGGCCCCGCACACACCCGCTACGCAAGGACCGCTATGGAACAATTCCACGGAACCACCATTCTCACCGTGCGCCGGGGCCGCATCGTTGCCATGGCCGGAGACGGCCAGGTATCCCTCGGGGATACGGTCATGAAAGGCAACGCGCGCAAGGTACGGCGCCTTCACAAAGGCCAGATTCTCGCCGGCTTTGCCGGCGGCACGGCGGACGCCTTCACGCTCTTCGAGCGCTTTGAGGGCCAGCTCGACAGCCACGGCGGTCAGCTCGTGCGCGCCGCCGTCGCCATGGCCCGGGAATGGCGCTCGGATCGCGCCCTGCGCCGCCTGGAGGCCCTACTCACCGTGGCCGACCAGCACACCTCCCTTCTCATTAGCGGCAACGGCGACGTGCTGGAGCCAGAGGACGGCGCCTTGGCCATCGGCTCCGGGGGCAACTATGCCCTTGCGGCGGCCCGCGCCCTCCTCGCCCACAGCGATCTCGACGCCGAGGCGATCGCTCGGGCGTCGCTAAACATCGCCGGGGATATCTGCGTTTACACCAACCACAGCTTGACTGTCGAAGTGCTGGAGGGCGCGGCATGACGGAAATGACCCCCCGGGAGATCGTCCACGCCCTTGATCAGCACATCGTCGGGCAGGCAGAAGCCAAGCGTGCCGTCGCCATCGCGTTGCGAAACCGCTGGCGACGGCTTCAGCTGGCCCCCGGGCTTCGAGAGGAGGTCACCCCGAAAAACATCCTCATGATCGGGCCTACGGGGGTGGGTAAGACGGAAATCGCTCGACGCCTCGCCAAGCTGGCTCGAGCCCCCTTCCTGAAGGTCGAGGCCACGAAGTTCACGGAGGTCGGCTACGTGGGGCGGGACGTGGATGCCATGATCCGGGATCTCGCCGAAGCCGCCTATAACCTCCTTCGGCAAGAGGAAATCGAGGCCCAGCGGCCCCGGGCGCAGGACGCAGCGGAGCAGCGCCTACTCGACGCCTTGCTCCCGGCAGCCCGGGGAGAAAACGAAGGCCGGGGCGACTCCAGCGCCCGCCAGCTCCTGCGCAAGCAGCTGCGGGAGGGAACGCTGGACGAGCGGGAGGTCACGCTCGATTTAACCGCACCCCAAAGTACCCCGGAACTCATGACGCCCCCGGGCATGGAGGAAATGGCCTCCCAGCTTCAGGGGCTCTTCGCCGGTCTTCAGCAAAGCCGGCGCCGGAGCGAACGGCTCACGGTCAAGGAAGCCTTAAAGCGCCTCGAAGCCGAAGAAGGGCAGCGGCTTTTGAACGAGGACCGGCTCCGTTCCGCCACCGTGGATGCCGTGGAAAACCGGGGCATCGTCTTCATCGACGAAATCGACAAGGTGGCCCGGCGCGGGGACGGCGCCCAGGCCGATGTGTCCCGGGAGGGGGTTCAGCGGGATCTATTGCCGCTGATCGAAGGCAGCACGGTGACGACGAAGTACGGCCCGGTGCGCACGGACCACATCCTGTTCATCGCCTCCGGCGCCTTCCACCTGTCCCGGCCCAGCGACCTCATCCCCGAGCTTCAAGGGCGCCTCCCCATTCGTGTGGAACTCAAGGCCCTTACCCCCGACGACTTCCGCCGCATCCTCACCGAGCCCTCGGCGTCCCTGCTGCGCCAGTATCAAGCCTTGCTGGCCACGGAAGGGGTGACGCTGACGCTGACCGATGAGGCCATCACCCGCCTCGCGGAGCTGGCCTGGCAGATTAACGAGCAAACGGAAAACATCGGCGCTCGGCGTTTGCACACCATGCTAGAACGGCTCCTCGAGCCCGTGGCCTTCGACCCAAGCGCCGCGGCAACGGACGGCACCTTGATCCTCGACGCCGCGGCGGTGGACGGGCAGCTGAAGGATGTCGCCGGCGACGAAGATTTAGCCCGCTACATTCTGTGAGGGAAGCCCCATGACCGCACCCGCGCCCAAGGCCGTCACGCTTCATAAGCAGTCCAAGGTGCTCGAACTTCGCTGGGAAGATGAAACCCATCACCTTCCCGCGGAGCTGCTCCGGGTCCTCTCCCCCTCCGCCGAGGTGCGGGGACACGGCGCTGGCGAACGCATTCTGCAGACGGGCAAAAAGTACGTGGCCATCACCCACCTTGAGCCCGTGGGGCGCTACGCCCTCCGCCTGGTGTTTGACGACGGCCACGATAGCGGGCTGTACACCTGGGCTTACCTTCGGGATCTCGGCGATCGCCAGGAACGGCACTGGGCCGACTATGAGCGAGAACTCAAGCAGGCCAATGCCTCGCGCCTCCCCGCGGTCGCCCTCAAAGCCTGGACCCCCGAAGCTTAGACCGCTGGTGGTAAGGGAGGCGGTGCGCGGGCGCAGGGTTTACACTTGCCCCCTGCCCAATGAAACGAGATAGCCATGGCGCCCCCCTCCCCTACCGACGATCAACACGTAAGCGACGGCACCGTCGACTTCGGCTATGAGCGGGTCAAAGCCGAGGAGAAGGCCGCTCGGGTGGCCGAGGTGTTCCGTTCCGTGGCGCCTCGCTACGACCTCATGAACGACCTCATGTCCCTGGGCACCCATCGCCTCATGAAGCGGCTCACGGTCACCCTTGCCGGGGTACGGCCTGGCCATCGGGTGCTGGATCTCGCCGGCGGTACGGGCGATGTGGCCGCGCTCCTGGCGGAGCGGGTGGGACCCACGGGGCAGGTGATCCTGGCGGACATCAATGAAGCCATGCTCATCGTCGGCCGGGATCGCATGATCGACCGAGGCCACCTGAACATCCACCCGGCCCTGGCCGATGGTGAGGCCCTGCCCTTTGGGGACGATAGCTTCGATGCGGCGACCATCGCCTTTGGGCTCCGTAACGTCACCCGAAAGGATCAAGCCCTTCGGGAGCTTCATCGGGTGCTGAAACCCGGCGCGCCCCTTCTGGTGCTCGAGTTCTCAAAGCCTCGCGGCGCCCTTCTGGAAAAGGCCTACGACGCCTTCTCGAGCCTCTGGCCTACGGTAGGCGGCGCCCTTGCCGGAGACCGAGAAGCCTACCGCTATCTGAACGAATCCATTCGCATGCATCCGCCGCAGGAAGCCCTCGCCGAGATGATGCGAGAAGCAGGCTTCGGCGCGGTGCGATTTCACAATCTGATCGGCGGCATTGCGGCCATTCACCAGGGGCGCAAGCAGTAGGCATGGCGCCCCCTGGCGAAACCCCTGCGGGCCCGCACCAGCCAAGCCTGAAGGACGCACTCCTGTGCGCCGCGCTGGAAGGCGCCCTGCGCCTGGCCTTGAAGAGCGCCCCGGAAACCGCCGGCGCGCTCCGGCGCCTCGGCCCCGCAAGTTTCGCCTTCGAGAGCGCCGTTCCTGCTCTGGCCCTTACGCTGAGCCTTGGGCCTCAGGAAGACCCGCTCTTCTTGAGCCCGGGCGCCGACCCCACAGCAAAGGCGAAGGCCACCCTACGCCCCGGCGCCTGGCCGCGGCTTCTCGAACGAGGCCTTGAGGGCGCGGTGCTGTCCGGAGCCGTGGTGGTGGAGGGCGATCGCCAGGCCCTCGAAGCCCTCCTCGAGGCGCTCCTCAGCAGCCCACCGGATGTGCTGAGCCCCGTCGCCGCCCTCTTCGGCGACGCCGCGGCGGGGGCCGCCGACGCCCTGGGCCGGGATCTCCTCGGCCGGGGCCGGCACCATGCGCGGGAAAGCGCCGCGAAACTGCGACGGGCCGCGGGAGGGCCTCACGGCCTCTTCCCGGCTCCGGAGGAAGTCGCGCGGTTTTTCGACGACGTCGACGACCTTTCTCTGGCCGTGGATCGGGCTTCGGCGCGGCTCCGCCGCCTTGAGGGCGGGCGCGCCTCGTGACCGCCTCGCCACCGGGCACGGCGCGACGCAGCGCCCTGCGCATCGCCTGGGTCATCCTGCGCTTTCGCCTCGACCAAATCCCCCGGGATCTGGGCCTGCCCCTTGCGGCCCTACCGGCTCCCCTGCGGATCCTGCTCGCCCTGCTGGCCCTCTTCCCCGCAGGGCGGCGCCCGGGACCGGAACGGCTTCGCCTGGCCATCGAGGCCCTGGGGCCCATCTTCGTGAAGTTTGGCCAGCTGCTGTCCTCGCGCCCGGACCTCCTCACCCCGGCCTACGCGGCAAGCCTTAAAAAGCTTCAGGACCAGGTGACCCCCATCGATGAATCCCTGGCCCGCCGCACCCTCGAGGGCGCCCTCGGCGGCCCCCTCGAGGGCTTCTTCGAAACCTTCGAAGCCACGCCCCTGGCCTCCGCGAGCATTGCGCAGGTTCACGGCGCCACGCTCTTGGACGGCGAAGCAGTGGTGGTCAAGCTGCGCCGCCCTGGCATCGAGCGCACCATCGCAGACGATCTTGCGCTGTTGCGCACCCTGGCCCAGGCCCTGCTCCGGGTTTGGCCCGAGGCGCGCCGGCTCCGGCCTCAGGAAGTGGTTGAGGACTACGCGGTCACCATCACCGGCGAGCTCGACCTCCTCGCCGAAGCCGCGAATACCTCCCAGCTTCGCCGGAATTTTCGCGCCTCACCGCTCCTCTACGTTCCTAAGGTGCACTGGCCCCTATGCCGGGAAGACGTGCTGGTCCTCGAGCGCATCACCGCCACCCCGATCGGGGATCTCGAGGCCCTTCGGGCCGCGGGGACGAACTTTGAGGTTCTGGCCAACCGGGGCGTGGAAACGTTCTTTACCCAGGTTTTTGAGGACAACTTTTTCCACGCCGATATGCACCCCGGCAATATCTTCGTGGACCTCACCAACCCCGCGGACCCCAGCTACATCGCCATAGACTGCGCCATCATCGGCACGCTGACGGAGGTCGATCAGGATTACCTCGCGCGAAACCTCCTAGCCTTCTTCAATCAGGACTACGCCGAGGTGGCCCGGCTGCATGTGGCCTCCGGATGGGTACCCCCGCATACGGACGCAGCGGCCTTCGAGCGCGTGATCCGCGAAGTCTGCGAGCCGCTTTTCGAAAAGCCCCTGGCAGAGATTTCCTTCGGGCATTTTCTGCTCACCCTCTTCGATACGGCCCGGGCCTTTGACATGACGGTGCAGCCCCAGCTGGTGCTCCTGCAGAAGACCTTGCTGAATATCGAAGGCCTTGGGCGCCAGCTGTACCCTGAGCTCGATCTTTGGAAGACCGCCAAACCCTTCATGGAGCGCTGGCTGGCCCGCCAGCTCAACCCCTTAAATCGGGTCCGTCGCACGCTGACCCCGGTACTTGAGGCGGCCCAACGCTTGCCGGGCTTGCCGGAGCGGGAGGCGACCCGGGATGAAAAGATCGCTGCTTTAGAGCGCGAGATTGAAGCCCTTCGCCAACTCAAGCCCGGCCCCTGGGCGCCGGTGCTCGCGGGCCTGACCGCGCTGGGGCTTGGCGGGGCGCTACTCGCCGGCGCCCCCGCGGCGCCCGTGGGCGTGGCCACCCTGGGCCTGGGCCTCGCGCTGACGATCCTTTCCCGGCGACACTCCTAGGGGGAGTCGGGTATGCTGGCGCCCCAGATCTTCAGAACAGTCAGGTCATGAACCACCCAATCTTCCAGGCCCTAGATACCCTTCTTGAGGACCGCCGTGGCGCGGCCCCGGAGTCGTCCTACGTGGCGAGCCTCTACGCCAAGGGCATGAATAAGATCTTGGAAAAGATTGGAGAGGAGAGCACCGAGCTCCTCATCGCGGCCAAGGACTGCGCGACCGGAGGCGACCAGAAGGCGGTGGTCCATGAAGCTGCGGACCTTTGGTTTCATTGCCTGGTACTGCTGAAATCCCTGGACCTCAGCTCGGACGATATCGCCGAAGAGCTGCAACGCCGCTTCGGCGTATCGGGCCACGACGAAAAGGCCCAGCGGGCCTCGGCCCAAGACTCATAGGAGAGCGACCATGTTTGGCCTGAGCGTTACCGAACTACTGATCATTCTGGCGATCGTGCTGCTCCTCTTCGGCACCAAGCGCCTGCGCAATCTTGGCGGCGACCTCGGCGGCGCCATCAAGGGGTTCCGCAAGGCCATGAAGGAAGACGAAGGCAAGGCGGCCGACGCAAGCCCGGAGGTCCTGGAAGGTCAGGCCCAGGCGAGCACCGCCAGCGAGCAAGAAAAAGCCAAAAACACCGTTTAAGCGGAACCTGCCCTCGCCATGTTCGATATCGGCTTCCCTGAGCTGCTGATTGTTGCGCTCGTGCTGCTCCTGGTCGTGGGCCCGGAGCGCCTGCCCGAGGTGCTGCGCACCGTGGGCCGGGTGGTGGGCTCGGCGCGGCGCAGCTTCGATACGCTAAAGGCCGAGCTCGAGCGAGAAGTGGGCGCCGACGACCTGCGCCGGGAGCTCCACAACGCACGTATCATGGAAGACGCTAAGCGCCTGCAAGAGGACCTCAAGGGGGCGGAGCAGTCCTTCAAGGCGCTGGGACAGAGCACCAAGGCCGAGCTCACAGCGGCGGAGGACGCCTTACGTGCCTCCCCGGCGGTAGAGGCCCCCTCCACCGAAGGGGAAGCCGATACCACGCCAGAGGCGCCCAAGCCTGAAGCACTCAAGGCGACGCCGGCGCCCCAGGGCGAGCTGGCCTTTCCCAGCGAAGGGCAGGATACGGGCGGCAAGGCGTGAAAGAAGACGATTACGCCGTGGACGAAGAAACCCAGCCCCTGCTGGCCCACCTGGCGGAGCTTCGCAGCCGCGTGCTGCGCGCCGTGCTATCGGTGCTCGTGATCTTCTTTCCGCTGTTTTACTTCGCCAACGATCTCTACGAATTTATTTCCGAACCGCTGCGCGCCGTGCTGCCGGAAGGCTCCACCATGATCGCCACGGAAGTGGCCTCCCCCTTCCTTACGCCCTTCAAGCTGTCCCTGATCATGGCCTTTTTCCTGGCCATTCCCTACGTGCTTCATCAGCTCTGGAGCTTTGTCTCCCCGGGGCTCTATAAGCACGAAAAGCGCCTGGCGGTACCGCTGCTGCTCTCCAGCATCGTGCTGTTTTACACGGGTATCGCCTTTGCCTACTTCGCCGTGTTCCCCCTGATCTTCGGCTTCCTGACCAGCGTTGGGCCCGCTGGGGTCGCGATCATGACGGACATCAACCGCTACCTCGATTTCGTGCTAAAGCTGTTCTTTGCCTTTGGCTTTGCCTTCGAAATCCCTGTGGCTACCCTGCTCCTTGTCGCCTCCGGGGTCACCAACGCCCAGGCGCTCCGGGAAAAGCGGGCCTACGTGATCGTGGGATGCTTTGTGGTGGGGATGCTGCTGACGCCCCCGGACGTCATCAGCCAGATCCTGCTGGCGGTGCCCATGTGGGCCCTCTACGAGGTGGGGATTTTCTTCGCGGCCTTCATCCGGCCGGAAGGGGAAGGGGATTCGGAGGACGCGGCCTAGCCTTCGAGCCAGAAGGTCAGCGGGCCGTCGTTCACCAGCGCCACCTTCATGTCAGCGCCAAAGCGCCCCGCCTCCACCGATCCCCCGTGCTGCCGACGGGCTTCCTCTAGGAAGGCCTCATAGAGCGGTTCGGCCACCGCCGGCGGCGCCGCCGAGGAAAAGCTCGGGCGGCGACCGCGCCGCGTATCCGCGGCCAGGGTGAACTGCGATACCACCAGGAGCCCGCCTCCCACCTCGCTTAAGCTGCGATCCAGGGGCTTTTCGTCCCCGGGAAAAATCCGGAGCCCGAGCACCCGTTCCACGAGGCGAGGGATCTGCGCTGCATCGTCCCCCTGCTCAATGCCGAGGAAGAGCAGCACCCCGGGGCCGATGGCCCCCACGGACGCGCCCTCCACCCGCACATCGGCTTCGAGGACGCGCTGCACGAGGGCCTTCATGCCTCTTTGCTGCGCTCCTGGCGGCGACGCTCGTGCTCCTTCAGGAACTTCTTGCGTACGCGAATGGCCGCGGGGGTGAGTTCCACCAGCTCATCTTCCTCGATGAACTCCAGGGCTTGCTCGAGGGTCATGCGCACCGGCGGGGTCAGGATCATGTTTTCGTCGCTGCCCGCAGCGCGGATATTGGTGAGCTGCTTTTCCTTCGTGGGATTCACGGGTAAATCATTCCCGCGGCTGTGAATGCCCACAATCATGCCTTCGTATACGTCGACCCCGGGCTCAACCATCATGCGGCCGCGCTGCTGGAGGTTGAAGAGGGCAAAGGCCGTGGCCTTCCCTTGCACGTTAGACACGAGCACGCCGTTGATTCGCTCCCCCGCCGATCCCGGCTGGTAGGCATCCCAGTGGGAGAAGGTCGAGGTCAAAATACCGCTGCCGGAGGTCATGGACAGGAACTGACCGCGCAGGCCGATCAGCCCCCGGGAGGGAATGAGGTAGTCGAGGCGCACCCGGCCCCGGCCGTCGGGCACCATATTCTGGAGATTGCCCCGGCGCTGCCCGAGCACTTCCATGACCGTACCCTGATGCTGCTCTTCGACGTCAATCACCAAGGATTCGATGGGTTCTTCCCGACCGTTTTCCCCCTCCCGCAGCACCACCTCGGGGCGGGAGACGCCAAGCTCGTAGCCTTCCCGACGCATGGTCTCGAGGAGGACTGAAAGGTGCAGCTCGCCTCGGCCCGATACGCGGAACTGATCGGGGTGCGCCGTATCCTCGACCCGGAGCGCCACGTTATAGAGCAGCTCCTTGTCGAGGCGGGCGCGAATTTGTCGGCTCGTCAGAAACTTGCCGTCGCGCCCGGCGAAGGGCGAGGTGTTGACCTGGAAGGTCATCGACACCGTCGGTTCGTCCACCGTGAGGGCCGGCAGGGCTTCCACGGCGGAGGGGTCGCAGAGCGTGTCCGAGATCGCCAGCTCATCGATACCCGTGATGCTGACGATATCCCCCGCCCGCGCTTCGGCGACGTCCTTGCGCTCGAGCCCGGCATAACCGAGCACGGAGAGGATGCGCGCATTTCGCCGCACCCCTTCGCGATTTTCTACGGTGACGGGCATGCCCGGGCGGGCCACGCCGCGCTGAATGCGGCCGAGGCCGATAACGCCCACGTAGCTGGAGTAGTCCAGCGCGCTAATTTGCATCTGGAAGGCCCCTTCCGGATCCACCTGCGGGGCCGGAACGTGCTCCACGATGGTGTCGAGGATGAGGCGCATATCCTCTTCGAGATCGTCCGGATCGCTACCGGCGCGGCCAAGGAGCGCGGAGGCATAGACGGTGCGGAAGTCGAGCTGCTCCTCGCTGGCACCGAGGCGGTCAAAGAGATCAAACACCTCCCCTTCTACCCAATCGGCGCGAGCCCCTTCCCGGTCGACCTTATTGATGACCACGATGGGGGCGAGCTTCCGGGCGAAGGCCTTGCGGGTGACGAATCGCGTTTGCGGCATGGGGCCGTCCACGGCGTCCACCAGCAGAAGCACGCTATCGACCATGGAGAGCACCCGCTCCACTTCACCGCCGAAGTCCGCGTGCCCCGGGGTATCCACGATATTGATGCGCACCCCTTTCCAGTCGAGAGCGGTGTTCTTCGCGAGGATCGTGATGCCCCGCTCCTTTTCCAGATCCTGGTTATCCATCACCCGTTCCGCCTGGCCCGGCGCAATGGCGCCGGCGAGCTGAAGCAAGCGGTCAACGAGGGTCGTTTTGCCATGATCGACGTGAGCGATGATGGCCACATTTCGGATGGGCTGAGAGGCGCCAGAATCTTTAGCGTGCACGGGGAACCGCCTGGGGGGTCAAATGAGAGGCGGCGCATTATAGGCAGGGTCGCGCCTAAAGGGGACGGCGAATCACGAAAACCTTCGGGGAATCTCCAACGGTGCCGGCAGCGCCTTAAAATGGTGCGCCTAAAATCAAGCGCACCAAATTCGCGCACGCTAACGCCGCTAATCGGGGAAATCCCCCGGGAAATCCCGGGGTTGCTCCCAGCTAGGAGCCGGCATGATCCTTGCTGCATACCTCCCGAATGCCCAAACCGGGTGCGCTCAGGCGTCTACGCCGTCCGCAGCCCAGGCCTCCGGGCGTTAGGTCCCCTCGGGGGCAATCCAATGTGAGATCAACGTTTTTTTGCGGAGAGCGAACCATGTCGTTGAAAACCCTGGCGATGATTGAGGAACACAGTGTGAAGTGGGTCGACCTCCGCTTCACGGACCCCCGGGGCAAGGAGCAGCACACCACCTTCCCCGCCAAGGTCGTGGACGAAGACTTCATGACCAATGGCGCCATGTTCGATGGTTCGTCCATCGCCGGCTGGAAGGGCATCAACGAGTCGGACATGATCCTCATGCCTGATGACGAGACCGCCGTGCTCGACCCCTTCGCTGAAGACACCACCCTGCTGGTGCGTTGCGATATCGTCGAGCCCAGCACCATGCAGCTCTACAGCCGGGACCCCCGGAGCACGGCGAAGCGCGCCGAAGCCTACCTGCAGTCCTCGGGGCTCGGGGACGAAGCCTACTTTGGCCCGGAAGCCGAATTCTTCGTCTTTGATGACGTGCGCTTCCAGGTGGAAATGGGCCGCGCCTCCTACGCCATCAGCGCCGAAGAGGCGGCCTGGGAGTCCAACACGGAATTCGAAGGCGGCAACATGGGCCACCGTCCCCGGGTGAAGGGCGGCTACTTCCCCGTGCCCCCGGTGGACTCTTCCTTCGATCTGCGGAACGCCATGTGCAACGCCATGGAGCAGATGGGCCTCACGATTGATGTGCATCACCACGAAGTGGCCACGGCGTGCCAGAACGAGATCGGGGTGAAGTTCAACACCCTGGTCAAGAAGGCCGACGAAACCCAGATCTACAAGTACTGCGTCCACAACGTGGCCCACGCCTACGGCAAAACTGCCACCTTCATGCCGAAGCCCCTGGTCGGCGATAACGGTTCCGGGATGCACGTGCACCAGTCCATCGCCAAGGATGGGGTCAACCTGTTCCACGGCGACGCCTACGCCGGCCTTTCTGAGACGGCGCTCTACTACATCGGCGGCATCATCAAGCACGCGAAGGCTCTGAACGCCTTCACCAACGCCAGCACCAACAGCTACAAGCGCCTCGTGCCCGGCTTCGAGGCTCCGGTCATCCTGGCCTACTCGGCTCGGAACCGCAGCGCGTCGATCCGGATCCCCTACATCCAGGGCGGCAACCCCCGCGCCTACCGCGTGGAAGTGCGTTTCCCTGACCCGACGGCGAACCCCTACCTGGCCTTCTCCGCCATGCTCATGGCCGGCCTGGACGGGATTAAGAACAAGATCCACCCCGGTGAAGCCATGGACAAGGATCTCTACGATCTGCCCGCGGAAGAGCTGGCGGGGCTGCCCACGGTTTGTGCAGGGCTGGACGAAGCCCTTGCGGCCCTCGACGCCGACCGGGCCTTCCTCACGGAAGGGGGCGTGTTCACGGACGATCAGATCGATGCCTACATCGATCTGAAGATGGAAGAAGTCACGGCCCTGCGTATGCAGACCCACCCCGTGGAATTCCAGCTCTACTACTCCTGCTAAGCGGTTTTCCGCAGGATCGAAAGGGGCGCCGCAAGGCGCCCTTTTTTGTGCCCGCTTTTTAAGGCTAAGCTCCGGCCATGAAACGTCGCCCCGCCCTTCTGCTCTCCCTGAGCCTTTTAGGCCTCGTCACCGGCACCGCGGGCGCCGCTGCGGCAAGCGCCGACGCGGCAGTCGCCGACGAACCTATTTATCGACTGGATTACCCCGATCAAGCGCCGGAATTTACCGATCGCCCCCCTCAGCAATCGACCCCCCTGGTGGCCCTCGGCGCCCCCTCGGCCTTCCCAGCCCTGCGGGGCCCGAACATCGATCAACCGCCCGGCCCGACGGCGACCGCTAGCCCCGCTCCGCGCTCCGGGGCCTCCGGCGAGATCCCACCGAAACCTGTCGTCGCGATTCTCTCCCCGGGCCCTGGGGAGGCGATTCGGGCCAATAACGGGGCGGTGCCCCTTACTCTGGCCCTAAGCCCCGCCCTAGCCCCGGAGGAGCGCCTTCGCCTGCACCTGGACGGGCAGGTGCTCCAGACCGCCGAAGCCCCACCGGCGATGCTGGAAGGCTTGGCCCGGGGCGAGCACACCCTCCTCATCGAACGCCTGGACCGGGAAGGCCGCGCCCTGGCGGAAGCCCAGCGAACCTTTTACGTGCTTCGCACCGCCTTGGGGCGCACCCCTTAATTCACAGCAATGCACTCTAATGGTGCATTATGTCCGCAGGCGCTTCGGCCAAGCACCATCGCGAATCGAAAAAAATCGCACCCTTTAGGCACAAGGCCCAGCCGCGGGCGGCCCCAGGGCGAAGGACCCAAGGTGGTGCAGAACTTGCTAGCGTCTAGCGAGGTCACTTGGGAGCACGGTTGTGAACGGTCCACCGGTGCGGAACATGCTCGGCGCAATTCTCGATCACCAAACCACCAGCGTGGTGATGGTGGATGAGGCGCTGCGTGTTCAGTATCTGAACCCCGCCGCGGAATTCCTCCTCGCCGCCAGCTTCGAGCGCGCCCGGGGAGAAAGCCTTGGGGCCCTGCTCCGGGACAGCGAAAGTTTCCTTGGGGAACTCACCAGCGCGCTCGACCGAGGTCAGGGCTATACGCGCCGCCAGCTGAAGCTGGTGACCGCCATGCAGCATCAGCGTCTCACCGTCGACCTCACTGTGACGCCCCTCAGCGACTGCGAAACCCCCGCGCTCCTCCTCGAGCTGCTCCCGGTAGACCGCGCCCTGCGCATTCACCGGGAGACGCAGCAGCAACGGGTTCAGGAAACCACCCGAGAGCTCGTTCGCGGCCTCGCGCATGAGATTAAGAACCCCCTCGGCGGCATTCGCGGCGCTGCTCAGCTTCTCGATCGCGCGCTTGCCGCCCCGGAGCTCAGCGAATACACCCAGATCATTATCGAGGAGGCGGACCGGCTCCGATCCCTGGTGGATCGCATGCTCGGGCCGAACAAGACCCCCAAGGCCCAGGCCACCAACATTCATCGCCTTTTGGAGCGGGCGCGGCAGCTGACCCAAGCGGAACACGGCGAAGGGCTACGCTTTTTGCGGGACTACGACCCGTCCTTGCCAGAGCTGTCTTGCGATCCGGACCAGCTCATGCAGGCGCTGCTTAACATTGTGCAGAACGCTGCCGAGGCCCTGGAGCATACGGAGCGGCCCACCATTACCCTGCGCACCCGAGCCCTCCGCCAGGCCTCCATTGGCCAGCGGCGCCATCGCTTAGTGCTACGCATCGATATCTTTGACAACGGGCCCGGCGTTCCCGCGGCCCTTGCCGATCAACTTTTCTATCCCATGGTCAGCGGCCGGGCAGAGGGCACGGGCCTAGGCCTATCCATTGCGCAAACGATCGTTGGCCGACACGGCGGCATCATTGAGTGCGATAGCCATCCTGGGGATACGCGATTCACCATTAGCCTTCCGCTGGAGCAACCGCATGACGGCTAAAGATCATGTGTGGGTCGTCGACGACGACCGATCCATTCGCTGGGTTCTGGAACGGGCCCTTGAGCAAGCCGGCATGGCGGTCACGCTTTTCGAAAGCGGTAGCGCTGCCCTCCACCGCCTGCGCACGGAACGCCCAGATGCGATCCTGAGCGACATCCGCATGCCCGGCATGGACGGCCTCGAGCTCCTTGAGCGCTTGCACAGCGAGCATCCCGAAATGCCGGTCATCATCATGACCGCGCACTCGGACCTCGACTCCGCCGTGTCGTCCTATCAGCGCGGCGCTTTCGAGTATCTTCCAAAGCCCTTTGACGTGGATGAAGCGGTCGCCGTCGCCAAGCGGGCCGTGGCCCACGCCCAGGAGCAACGCAACGCCCGGCAATTTGAGGAGGGGCTGGGTCCCGAATCGGAAATCATCGGTCAGGCGCCGGCCATGCAGGAAGTTTTCCGCGCCATCGGCCGCCTTTCTAACTCGAACATCACGGTGCTGATTAATGGTGAATCGGGCACCGGTAAGGAGCTGGTCGCCCAAGCCCTGCATCGGCACTCGCCGCGCAGCGATAGCCCCTTCATTGCCCTAAACATGGCTGCCATTCCCAATGAGCTCATCGAATCAGAGCTCTTTGGCCACGAAAAAGGGGCCTTCACCGGCGCCACGGCCCAGCGCGTGGGGCGGTTCGAGCAGGCGAACGGCGGAACCCTATTCCTCGACGAAATCGGCGACATGCCCGCGGACACGCAAACGCGGCTTCTCCGCGTGCTTGCGGATGGCGAGTTCTACCGCGTCGGGGGCCACCAGCCCGTGAAGGTGAACGTGCGCATCATCGCCGCCACCCACCAAAACCTTGAAGGCCTGGTGCAGGCAGGTCGCTTCCGCGAGGACCTCTTCCACCGCCTGAACGTTATCCGCATTCACCTGCCTTGCCTCGCGGAGCGGCGCGGCGACATTCCGCTCCTGGCCCGCCACTTCCTGGCCAGCGCCGCCCAGGAGCTCGGTGGAGAAACGAAGATCCTTCGCCCGGAAACGGAAGACTATATTTCTACCCTGGAATGGCCCGGCAACGTCCGCCAGCTCGAAAACACCTGCCGCTGGCTCACGGTGATGGCTTCGGGGCGAGAAATTCACGTTGGGGATCTGCCCCCGGAGCTGCGCCGCGGCGAAGCAGAAGTGCTCACCACCACGAACTGGGAATCGGCCTTGCGGAACTGGGCGGACCAGGAGCTCGGTCGCCGTCCCGAGGTCGATGGCAGCCCGCTCCTCGACGTCGCGGTCCCCAAATTCGAGCGCATCATGATTGACGTGGCCCTGAAACACACCGGTGGCCGGCGGCGAGATGCTTCCAACTTGCTTGGCTGGGGGCGGAATACGCTCACCCGGAAGATCAAGGAGCTGGGCATGGAAGCCGAGAACCCGGAAAGCGACGCCCCCGGGGACGACGCCGAGGACGGGTGACCGCCGCCGCAAAGGCGGTCACACTGGGCCTTCCTTGGGAGGGAGGCTCATATCATGCGAAGCAACACCATTCTGACCACGGCGCTCTGCGCTGCCTTACTGCTTGGCTGCGAAGGATCCCCACCGGCCCCCTGGTCCGTGACCACCCTAGTGGCCCCGGGGCCCTTTCACGGCATTCACGGCCTCGGCTACGACCGGGACGGTCGACTCCTCGCCGGTAGCGTCGTGGGCGCCGCCACCTACGCCGTGGACCGGGAAAGCGGCGAAGTCACCATCGCCCTTCCCGCCCCCGATGGCATGGCCGACGACCTCGCCCTGGCGCCCGACGGCACCCTGGCCTGGACCGGCTTTCTTTCCGGAACCCTTTGGATACAGCGCCCCGGGGAAGCGCCCCAGCGCATCGCAGCCGGCTACCCCGGCGCCAATTCCCTGGCCTTTACCGATGACGGACGGCTGTTCTTCACCCAGGTATTTCTCGGTGATGCGCTCTACGAGGCCGACCTCTCCGGCGCCGAAGCGCCGCGCCTGATCATGGAGGGCATGGGTGGCTTAAACGGCTTTGAGATCGGTCCCGATGGCGCCCTCTATGGCCCGCTCTGGTTCAAAGGGCAGATCGCTAGGGTGGACCTAGCAACGGAAACCCTGAGCGTCATCGCCGATGGCTTTGCCATTCCCGCAGCGGTGAATTTTGACAGCCAGGGCCGGCTCTTCACCGTGGATACGCAGAAAGGCGAGGTGCTAGAGGTGAACCGGGAAGGGGGCCCGCACCGTCTCATCGCCACGGTAGCGCCGGCTATCGACAACCTCGTGATCACCCCCGACGATCAAATCATCATCTCGAACATGGCCGATAACGCGCTGATCGAAATCGATCCCGATAGCGGCGCCACCCGCACCATTGTGAGCAGCGCCCTTGCCGTGGCCGGCGATCTCGCCGCTACGGAGGCCGGGGATGGCGCCTGGATCGCTGACGTCTTCTCCCTGCGCCGGGTAGATAGCAAGGGCACGGTCACGGAACTGGCGCGGCAATATGCCGGCGCCCTTGAAAATCCCCTCGCCGTGGGCGCCGGGGCTGGGGAGGTGGCCACCAGCTCCTGGTCTGCGGGGGTTATCCAACGGTTCGATGCAACGTCCGGGGCGATCCTTGGCACCTACCATGGAATGCCGAGCCCCATGGACGTGCTGCCCCTCGGCGGCGAAGCGGTGCTATTCCTGGATTTCCTCGGAGGCCGGCTCGTCGAAGCCACGGGCCCCCACCTAGAAAACCAGCGCGTCATCCTGGGCGATCTCGCCGGCCCCGTGGCGCTGCTGCGCGACGGTGCCGAGCACGTCCTGATCAGTGAACGGGGCGCGGGCCAGGTGCGCCGGGTTAGCCTTGCCGATGGGCGCGCGACGGTGGTCGCGGGGGGGCTTCAGGCGCCGGAAGGCCTGACCCGAACCCTCGACGGCACCCTGCTGGTCGCCGACGTGGATCAACGCGCGGTGTTCGCTGTGGATGGGGGCGGGCTCCGGGCCATCGCCGAAGATTTGCCCATTGGCTTTGAAGCCCCGCCCGGGACCCCGGCCGCCTTCATTCCCACGGGCCTTGCCACCCTAGGGGACGGCACCGTGCTCCTCTCCGCGGACCAAAACGCCAGCGTGCTGCGCCTGACGCCTCCATGACGCCCCCGGCGGTCATTCTCTACGAGCCGGAGATCCCCCCAAACACGGGGAACGTGATCCGGCTCTGCGCCATCACCGGGGCGCCGCTCCACCTCATCGCCCCCCTGGGCTTTGAGCTAGATGATCGGCGCCTGCGCCGGGCGGGGCTGGATTACCATGAGTTCGCCTCCCTCACGGTGCATGCCAACTTGGCGTCATGCCTTGCGCAGTTTTCTCCCGGCACGGTCTACGCCTTCACCACCAAGGGCGCCCGCTCTGCCTTTGAGGCGCCCCTGGAAAGCGCAAGCGCCCTGCTCTTCGGGCCGGAAACGCGGGGCCTGCCGGACGCCGTGCTGGCGCAGTTCCCCGAGGGGCAGCGGCTGCGCCTGCCCCAGCTCCCCGGGCGCCGCTCTCTCAATCTCAGCAATGCGGTGGCCGTCGCCGTCTACGAGGCTTGGCGCCAGCAGGGCTTTCCCCCCGCCCCCTGACCTTCCCGCCGGAGCGGTTTACACTCAGGGGCAGGGGAGGAATAGCTATGCATGATCCGTCACATCGCGCCTACTGGCGCGCCAACCTGGCGCTGATCGCTCGGTGCCTGGGCCTATGGTTTCTCGCCTCCTTCGGGGGCGGCATTCTATTTCGCGAAGCCTTGGACGCCTTCACCGTGCTGGGCGTCCCCGCAGGATTCTGGTTTGCCCAGCAGGGGGCGATCTGGGTGTTCCTCGCGGTGCTGGCCTATTACGGCTGGGCAAGCCATCGCCTCGATCAAAAATTCGATGTCGACGACGATTAAGCCATGACCCTACAAACGCTGACCTACCTCGTGGTGGGGGCGAGCTTCGCCCTCTACATCGCCATCGCCCTGCGCACCCGGGCCGCCAGCACCGGGGACTTTTACGTCGCCGGCGGCGGCGTCCACCCCATCGCCAACGGCATGGCCACGGCGGCAGACTGGATGAGTGCCGCGTCCTTCATCTCCATGGCAGGGCTCATCGCCTTCCTGGGCTACGACGGCTCGGTTTACCTCATGGGCTGGACCGGCGGCTACGTGCTTCTGGCGCTGCTCCTCGCCCCCTATCTACGAAAGTTCGGGAAGTTCACCGTTCCCGATTTCATTGGCGATCGCTACGACTCCTCCGCGGCGCGCCTTGTGGCCGTGCTGTGCCTGATCTTTGTGTCCTTTACCTACGTAGCCGGGCAGATGCGCGGCGTCGGCATTGTGTTTTCCCGCTTCCTCGAGGTGGACCTGGGCGTGGGCCTGGTCATCGGCATGGCCATCGTCTTTTTCTACGCCGTGCTCGGCGGCATGAAGGGCATCACCTACACGCAGGTGGCCCAATATTGCGTGCTCATCACCGCCTATACGGTGCCGGCCATCTTCATTGCTCTCCAGGTGACGGGCACGCCCGTGCCCCAGCTGGCCTTCGGCGCCACCCTCCCCGGGGAAAGCATCACGGTGCTGGAAAAGCTCGACGGGGTCGTCACGGAGCTGGGCTTTAGGGCCTACACGGACGGGGCAAAGAGCACCCTCGACGTCTTCTGCGTAACCGCCGCGCTCATGGCCGGGACCGCCGGCCTTCCCCATGTGATCGTGCGCTTCTTTACGGTCCCCAAGGTCTCCGACGCCCGGCGCAGCGCCTTTTGGGCCCTGGCCTTTATCGCCGTGCTCTACACCACGGCGCCAGCGGTGGGCGCCCTGGCTCGCCTGAACCTCCACGCTACGCTTCAGCCCGGCCCCATGACCGAGCCCGCCGGTAGCCTCGCCTATGCGGAGCGCCCCGGCTGGATGAAAACCTGGGAAGCCACGGGGCTGCTGCGCTTTGAGGATAAAAATGGCGACGGGCGCATCCAGTATTACGGCGATGCCAACCCGGCCTTCGCGGCCCAGGCGGAGGCCTATGGCTGGGCCGGCAATGAGCTCACCGTGGACCCGGACATCCTGGTGCTGGCTAATCCGGAGATCGCCCAGCTGCCGGACTGGGTGATCGCGCTCATCGCCGCCGGGGGCATTGCGGCGGCCCTCTCCACCGCCGCCGGGCTGCTCCTCGTGATCTCCTCCGCCGTCAGCCACGATCTTCTACGGCGCACCTTCGTGCCCGAGCTCACGGATAAGCAGGAGCTTCGTGCCGGGCGCCTGGCGGCGGCCGGGGCCATCCTCCTGGCGGGCTATCTGGGCTATAACCCCCCGGGCTTCGTCGCCCAGGTGGTGGCCTTCGCCTTCGGCCTCGCGGCGGCGTCCCTCTTTCCAGCGCTGCTCCTGGGGATCTTCAGCCTGCGCATGAATGCGGCGGGGGCCATCTCTGGGATGCTCACGGGGCTGCTCTTCACCCTCGGCTACATCGTGGCCTTCAAGGGGGTCTTCATGGCGCCGCTCTTCCCCAACACCGCGGACGCGTGGCTGCTGGGGATCTCCCCCGAGGGAATTGGGGCCCTGGGGATGGTGCTGAACTTCGCCGTGGCCTTTACGGTGAGCGCCTTCACGGCGCCGCCGTCGCCGGCCACCCGAGCCCTGGTGGAGAACCTCCGCATTCCCCGGGGCGCCGGGGATGCGAAGGCCCACTAGGCTGCTGAGCTAAGGGGAGCTTAGTGAGGCTGGGCGCCGTCCTCGGGGGTGGCGCCGGCCCGCTCGGCCTGCTGCTTCAGCGCCTCGTTGTAGAGGGCATCGAAGTTCACGTGCGCAAGCATCAGCGCCGGGAAGCTGCCGCGGGTCACAAGGCCATCCACGCAGGCCCGGGCGTAGGGGAAGAGGAGCGACGGGCAGTAGGCCGAAAGGGTGTGTTGGAGCTGGGCGCCCTCGACCCCTTCGACGAAGAAGATGCCGGCCTGAGACAGTTCGCAGATGAAGCCGACCTGATCGTCCTCATCCCGGGCCTCGAGGGAGAGGGTCAGCACCACCTCGTAGGTGTGCTCCTCGACCTTCTTCGCGCGGCTGTTGATGTCCATTTTCATCTTCGGCTGCCAGGGCTTGGTGAAGACCTCCGGGGCCCGCGGCACTTCGAAGGACACGTCCTTCACATAGATACGCTGAATGCCAAACTGCGGCCCTTGCGGATCCACCGGGCTCTCACTCATGGGGTCTCTCCTTTAGCTGGCGTTTGAAGCAACGCCTCGAGGGCGCCCTGTTGATGAAGTGCAAGTACATCGGTGAAGCCCCCAACATGCTGGGAACCCACCCAAATCTGCGGCACGGTATGCCGTCCCCCCGCGCGCTGGCGCATCTCTTCCCGCCGCGACGGCTCTAGATCCACGCGAATTTCCTCAAAGGGGACACCCAGATCGCTGAAGAGCGCCCGGGCCGCCTGGCAGTAGGGGCACGCCGCGGTGCCATACATGAGCACGGGGGCCATCAGCTACGCCCCTTCACCAGCGGCAGGGACGCCGCACGCCAGGCCGCGAGGCCACCCTCGAGGCGTAGCACGGGCTCGAACTTGTGTTTGCGCAGCACCGTGCCCGCCGCCCCCGCTTGCTGGCCATGCTGGCAGACCAGGACCAGCGGCCGGCCACGATGGCTCTCCAGCTCGCCGAGAGACTTTTCCAGGGTGGCAAAGGGAATGTTCAGGGACTGGGCAATGTGGCCCGCGCTAAAGGCCTTCCGATCCCGGACGTCGAGGACCAGGGCATTGTGCTGATTTACCCAGTCCACTAGAGCTTGAGCACCGATGGTTTTACCGCCGCGCTGGGTCTCGTTGAGGATGAATAGCACAAGCACCGCCACGAAGCTTCCCGTGAGCAGCGGATGGGCGCCAATGAAGGTGAGAATTTGATCCATGGAACGCTCGACGGCGGCGGAACTTAGGGCGCGAAGTATACACGTCCCTACTGCCTCGCTGGCCCCCGTATTACACTAGTCGCACGCGTTGCCTGCCTTCCGGAGAGTCCCGCCCATGACCGCTGGCCCTACCCTGCTCATCATTCTCGACGGCTTCGGCTACGCAGCGCCGGGGCCCGACAATGCCATTTCCCTCGCCCAAACCCCCACCTGGGATCGGCTTTGGGCGGAGGCGCCGCATCGCCTAATCAACGGCTCCGGGCTCGCCGTGGGGCTCCCGGAGGGGCAGATGGGCAATTCGGAAGTGGGCCACATGAACCTGGGCGCGGGCCGGGTCATCTTCCAGGAGCTCACGCGCATTAATCAGGACGCCGCCTCCGGCGCCCTGGCGGAGAATGCGACGCTCATGGGCGCCGTGGATGCCGCTAAGGCCACGGGGGGCGCGGTGCACCTGCTTGGCCTTTTGTCCCCCGGCGGCGTGCATAGCCACGAAGATCATATCCTCGCCATGGCCCGGGCCGCCGCGGCCCGGGGCGCTGAGCGCGTCTATATCCACGCCTTCCTCGACGGCCGGGATACGCCCCCGCGCTCCGCCGAGCCCTCCCTCGCCGCCGCCGATGAGGTGCTGAACAGCCTCGGCGTGGGTCGGGTAGCCAGCGTCGTGGGGCGCTACTACGCCATGGATCGGGACAAGCGCTGGGATCGGGTCGCCAAGGCCTATGCGCTTCTCACGGAAGGCGCCGGGCGCCGGGCCCCCAGCGCGGCGGAGGCTCTGGCCCAGGCCTATGCCCGCGATGAATCGGACGAATTCATTGACGCCACCTGGTGTGGAGGCCCGGAAGGCACCATCAACGACGGGGACGCGGTGATCTTCATGAATTTCCGGGCCGACCGGGCCCGGGAGCTGAGCCAGGCTTTCGTGGACCCGGCCTTCGACGGCTTCCCGCGGCAAAAAACCCCGGCCCTGGCCGCCTTCGTCACTCTGACGCGCTACGCCGAAAGCCTCCCGGCCCCCTGCGCTTATGCGCCGACGCGGCTCGAAAACACCCTCGGGGAAGTGATCAGCCAAGCGGGACTGCGGCAGTTGCGGGTGGCGGAAACGGAGAAATACGCCCACGTCACCTTTTTCTTTAACGGCGGCGAAGAGCAGGTCTTCCCCGGGGAGACGCGGGAGCTCGTCCCTTCGCCCTCCGTCGCCACCTACGACCTCGCCCCGGAGATGAGCGCAGAAGCGGTCACGGACATTTTGGTGGACGCCATCGAACAGCACCGCTTTGATCTCATCGTATGCAACTACGCCAACGGCGACATGGTCGGCCACACCGGTGTCCTTCCCGCGGCCATCAAGGCGGTGGAAACGTTGGATACGGCCCTAGGCCGGGTGGAAGCGGCCCTTCGAAAGGCCGGAGGGCAGGCCCTGATCACCGCCGATCATGGCAACGTCGAACAGATGACGGACCACAGCACGGGGCAACCCCATACGGCCCATACCTGCGAACCCGTGCCCCTCATCTACGTGGGCGCGGGGTCGCCCCAATTCCGGGAAGGGGACGGCACCCTCGCGGATATCGCCCCGACGCTCCTGGCCCTCATGGGCCTTCCCCAGCCCGCGGAAATGACGGGGCGTTCCCTGCTCGCGACGCACCCTTGAATTCAACCCGGGCCCCCAGCCGCCCCTGGCGCCTGAACGCCCTTCTAGCGCTGGCGTTCCTCCTGCCTTCTACGGGCAGCGCGGCCCCGAGCGCGGAGGCGACGTCGGCCCAGCTGGCGACGCTGAAGCGCGAGCTGGCCGAAATCGAGCGCTGGATTGCGGAGAAGGCCGACGATCAGGCCGCGCTCGATCGAGCTCTAAAGCGCGCCGACCAAGCCCTGAATGGACAGGCCCGAGCCACGCGGACCGCGAGCCGCGCCCTCGCCGAAACCACGGCGGCGGTGCGGTCCCTCGAGGTGACGCTGGGAGAAACGGAAGACGCCTATCAGACCCAACAGGCCGCCCTCGCCGCGACGGTGCGTAGCGCCTGGCTCCTTAGCCGCCGCCCGCCCCTGCAACTCGCGCTAGAGGGCGAGAGCCCCGATGCGCGGGGGCGCATTCTCACCTTCCAGGCCTTTTTGGCGGAGCACTATGGCGCCGCCGCCGCGGCGCTGGACGCCACCGCAGCGGCTTTGAAGGCCCAGCGCGAGACCCTCGAAGCGGAGCGGAAAGCTAGGGCGGCCCAGCAAGCGGAAGCCGCGGCCCTAGAGCGGCAGCTCGCCGCTGCCCGCAGCGAACAGGCCCAAGGCCTTACGGCCTTTCGCAGCCGCCTCGCGGAAAAGGAAGCGCGGCGCACGGCCTTAAGCCAGGATGCAAAAGCGCTGGCTGCCCTTTTGGCGCGCCTCGAAGCAGAGGCCGCAAGGCGCAGCTTCAAGGCCCGCCCGGGCACCTTTCCCTGGCCCCTGGAGGGACGGGTCCTCCAAGCCTTTGGAGCCCCCCTCGAGGCGGGCTCGCTTCGCGCCAACGGCCTTCGCCTCAGCGCCGAGGAGGGAACGCCCGTTCGCGCGATCGCCCGCGGCGAAGTGGTTTTTGCCGATTGGCTTCGGGGCTTTGGGCTCATGATCATTATCGACCACGGGGACGGCTGGCTGTCCCTCTACGGCCAAGCCGAGAGCCTGCTCTACCGGGAAGGACAGCAGGTGGAGGCCGGAGAGGTCATCGCCACCGCGGGGCGCTCTGGCGGTGCTCGCAGCGCCGGTTTATGGTTCGAGCTTCGTCAGAACGGCGCTCCCCAGGATCCCATCCGCTGGTGCGTCGCGCGCTCCTAGGGCGCCTTCGCCACGCAAAGAGATCATCGCTTATGTTTCCTGCCCCCGCCCTGCGCCTCTTCGCCTTCTGCCTGCTCTCGGGAAGCGGGTTTTGCCTCGCCATGGCCCCGCTGACCCTGGTCGCCGCCGAGGACCCTGCCCCCATGGCGGAAGCCGCGGCGGAAGGCAGCTATGCCATCGAGTCCCTGCGGGTCTTCGTGGAAACGCTCGATCGGATTCGGAGCCATTATGTGGAGCCGATCGACGATGAAACCCTCCTCGAGGATGCCATCGAAGGCATGGTGCAGCGGCTCGATCCCCATTCCAGCTACCTCACCGGGGATGCCTACGCGGCCCTTCAGGAGGCGACGGAAGGGGTGTTCGGCGGCATCGGGGTTGAGATCCTTGAAGAAGAGGGTCGGCTGAAGGTCGTCGCGCCCATCGACGGCACGCCTGCCGCGGAAGCGGGGCTGCGCCCCGGGGATTGGATCGAGGCGGTGGACGGGGAACGCACCGCGGTGGTCGGCACAGAGGCCGCCCTCGGCGCGCTTCGAGGCGAGATCGGGGATCCCGTCACCTTGACGCTGCGCCGGCCCTCGGAAGAGGACAGCTTCACCGTCACCCTAACCCGGGCCCTTATCGATATTCCCTCGGTCAGCCAGCGCTGGCTGGTCCCGGGCCTCGCCTACCTGCGCATTACCCAGTTCCAAACCCATACGGGAGAGGATCTTCGCGCAGCCCTGGAGGCCCTCCAAAGCGAGCAGGCCCTCGCGGGGGTGGTCCTCGACCTGCGAAACAACCCCGGCGGCGTCCTTTCGAGCGGAGTGGCCGTCGCCGATGCTTTCCTCGACGGGGGCCTTATTGTGGAAACCCGGGGCCGCGGGGCCAGCGCGAATGAGCGCTACGAGGCCCAGCGGGGAGACTTAACGGGCGGGGCGCCGGTGGTGGTGCTCATCAATGAAGGCACCGCGAGCGCCTCGGAAATCGTTGCCGGCGCTCTCCAGGACCACGGCCGGGGCCTCCTTCTCGGACAGCGCAGCTTTGGCAAGGGCTCGGTGCAGACGCTCATGCCCCTGTCCGAAACCCGCGCCCTGAAGATCACCACCGCGCGCTACTACACCCCGTCGGGGCGCTCCATTCAGGCCCAGGGCATCGTCCCGGACCTCCAAGGCCGGGAGCTGGGTTCTATGGGGGAGCGCGCGCCGGCCACCCGGGAAGCGGACCTTCCAGGCCACCTAGACGCCCCCGAGGAGGGTGCCGTCGATGAGGACGCCTTAGGGGGGCTTGCGCCCTTTAGCGATGAAGATGGGCTGCTGATGGAAGCGGTGCGCCTACTTCAGGCTCACGGGCGCCTCGGCGGCGCCTAGGACGCGAGCAGGGCAAGCCCCGCTTCGAAATCGAGGGAGCCTTCATAGAGGGCCCGACCGCTGATCGCCCCAAGCAACGCCCCGGGCTGATCCGCAGCCGCGGCCTTTAGCCGGGTCAGATCGTCGAGATCGTGAAGGCCACCGGAGGCGATCACCGGGCAGCTGAGGGCTTCCGCGAGGGCCAGGGTCTCCTCGAGATTGATGCCCGTGCCCATGCCGTCGCGATGGATGTCGGTATAGATCACCGCCGCGACCCCGGCTTGCTCAAGGCGCTGGGCAAGCTCGAGGGCCGACACCCGGCTGGCCTCAGCCCAGCCTTCCGTCGCCACGAACCCCTCCCGCGCGTCGATGCCGACGATGACGCGCCCGGGAAACTGCTTGCAGAGCCCTTCAACCCAGGCCGGTTCCCGAGCCGCACGGGTCCCCACAATGCCCCAGCGCACCCCCGCCTCAAGGTAGGCCCGAAAGGTCGCGTCATCCCGAATGCCGCCGCCAATTTGCACGGGAATGGACAGGGCGGCGCAGATGCCTTCGACGGCGGCCCGGTTCACCGGCTCGCCCGCGAAGGCGCCGTCCAGGTCCACCACGTGAAGGCGCTTGGCGCCCCGGGCTTCCCAGCTGCGGGCCATGGCCACGGGATCGTCGCCGAAGACCGTGGCGTCTTCCATGCGCCCCTGGCGCAGGCGAACGCACTGGCCGCCCTTCAAATCGATGGCGGGAATGAGTTCAAGCGCGCTCACAGGGACCCCTTCGTGGACGGAATCCCCGAGCTCCGGGGATCGACTTCACAGGCCATGCGCAGGGCGCGACCGAAGGCCTTGAAGACCGTCTCCGCCTGGTGATGGGCGTTTTCCCCACGCAGGCAATCCACGTGCAGGGTCACCAGGGCGTGATTGACGAAGCCCTGGAAAAACTCGTGGAAGAGGTCCGTATCAAACTGACCCACCCAGGCCCGGGTGAAGGGCACCTCAAAGACCAGCCCGGGGCGGCCGGAAAGGTCGAGCACCACCCGGGAAAGGGCCTCATCGAGGGGGACATAGGCATGGCCATAGCGACGCAAACCGCGCTTATCGCCCACGGCCTGGGCAAAGGCCTGGCCCAGGGTGATCCCGATATCTTCCACCGTGTGGTGCCCGTCGATGTGCAAATCGCCCTGGGCAGCGACGGTGAGATCCATCAAGCCGTGACGAGCGACCTGATCGAGCATGTGGTCGAGAAAGGGAAGACCCGTCGCCAGATCGCTCTTGCCCTCCCCATCGAGGTTCAGGGAAACGGTAATTTGCGTTTCCAGCGTATCCCGGGCCACTTGCGCGCTTCGCGAAGCCATAACTGCTTCCTCCGTAGTCGGCGCGGATTATAGGCCGCCGGCGGTAGGGGCTCCAGCAAAGCCGGTCGCACAGCGCAGAGCCATCCCCTATGCTTTCCCCCGGCCCTAAACCCCCGGAGTACCCCATGCGCCTTCTCGCTTTGCTTGCCTACGGCCTCTTCGCGCTGCTCCTGCTGCTGGGGCTTGGGCTCTATGGCCTGCTCTCGCAGCTCGATCTTGAAGCGCTCACGGAAGCCGGGGACGAGGTGCTGCGGGAGAACTACGCCCTCACCCTGTCCGTTTCCGAGGACAGCAGCCTCACCCTGTTCCCCGAACCCGCGGTGGTGCTCCTAGACGCGGAGCTTCGGGCCCTCGACGCCCCCGCTGGCGCGCCCCTGGCGCGGGTGGGCGAGCTCGCCCTGACCGTGGATCTTGCGGGGGCCCTGAAGGGTGCCCGGGCTCCCGTGCGCGGCATCGCCCTTCGCGATGTGGACATCACCTTAAACCCGACGCGCCTAGGCGGGGGGGCTAGCACCGGGAAAGGGGACGGGGACCCAAAGGAAGGCTCGGACGATCGCCTCAGCCTGACCCTGCCGGCGCCGGAGCGCTTCCCCGTCCAGCGTATCGAGCTCGCTAACGTGACCCTGCGTTTGGCGGCTTCCGAGGACGCCGCGCCCCTCGCGCTAGAGGGGCTCGAGGGCAGGCTGGCACGGGAGGAGCGCGGCCTTGCCCTGACGCTCGCCGGCACCCTCACGGGGGGCCCAAGCCCCTTTCCCCTTTCCCTGGAAACGCGACTTCGCGGCGATGAGGAACAGCTCACCGCGGAGGCCCTGAGCCTTCAGCTCGGCACCGACCGCTTCGAGGGAGCGGCCTGGCTTCGCAGCGAGGACGGGGGCCAACGGCTAGAAAGCGCCCTGACCCTGCGCGGCTCAGCGCTACACCTCGATCCCCTCCTGGCCCTCGCCGGTCGCTTAGACGAGGCCCTAGCGCCCGGCGACCCCGCGCTCGCGTCGGCCCCCTCGGGCACCGCGCCGCAGCCAGTGCTGCGCTGGCATCGAACGGTCGACGCCACGGTTGACGCCCTTCACCTCCAGCAGCGCAGCCTAGGCCCCGCGGCCCTCACGCTGGATTTTGGCGCTGCGGGGGGCTCGGGCTCTCTCAATCTTTCCCGCTTACTCCAAGGAAAAGCTAGCGCTCACTATCATTACGATATCGGAGATTCAGGAGCCTTGCGCCTCGAGGCCGACAACCTCAGACCTGAGGCCTGGGATCCGCGCCTCCAGGGCCTGGGCGCCCTCGCCCTCCAGGGGGCGTTTGTGGAGGACGGCAACGCCGCCCTTGGGCTCCGCGGCACGCTCACGGTCAGCGGTGCTCCGGGCTCCCTAGATGCGAGGGCCTTGAAGGCGCCCCTGTCCCTTGCGGCCCTCCTCCTCGGAGACCAAGAGGCCCTCGCCCGCTGGCCCGAGCGCCTTCGCTATGAAAGCTTAACGGGCGACCTCACCCTCGGTGCCGAAGGCGCACCCCAGCCCTTTACCCTCGCCATCGATGATCTGTCGCTAACCGGCGCGCTCCAGCTGAGCGCGGAGGGAACGGCCCTTACGGCGGAAGGCCGCTTTGCCGAGGGCGGCGCCACCTTTCCCGTGCCCGAGGCGCTGCGGGGCATGCCCCTCCCCGTGCGCTGCCCCCAGCTTGAGGCCGGGCTCAGCACCTGCGCGCTGGATCGCCCGGCCTTCCTAAAAGCCCTGCAGGACGGAGAGGGCAACGCCCTTAGAAGCGCGCTCGAGGCCGCGGCTGAGGAAAAGCTTCCCGACGCCCTGAAGGCCCCGGCCCGCGCCCTCCTCCGGGGCCTGTTCCAGAAACCTCGGGAAGACGGCGGGCGGTGAGCGCCCCGCCGCCCCTCGCCCCACCGCTCCTGGCCTGGTTCGCCCAGGAAGGGCGGCACGATCTTCCCTGGAAAAGTCCGTCCTCGCCCTATCGCATCTGGCTCTCGGAGATCATGCTCCAGCAAACCCAGGTGCAGACGGTAAAGCCCTATTTCGCCCGCTTTATCGAGGCCTTCCCTACGCTCCAGGACCTGGCCGCGGCGCCCCTCGACGCGGTGCTGAGCCTGTGGTCCGGCCTGGGCTACTATGCCCGGGCACGGAATCTTCACCGCTGCGCGCAAACGATTCTGCGCGAGCACGGGGGCATCTTTCCCGAAGACCCCGCGGTGCTCGTGACCTTGCCGGGCATCGGCCCCTCCACGGCCAACGCCATTGCTGCCCAGGCGTTTAATGTTCGGGCCCCCATCCTTGATGGCAACGTGAAACGGGTCCTCGCCCGCTACTTCGCCGTGGACGGCTGGCCCGGCAGCCCAGCGGTGGCGAGCACCCTATGGGCCCTCGCCGATCAGGAAACCCCCGCAGCGGCCCCGGCGGACTACACCCAGGCCATCATGGATCTCGGCGCCCTGCTGTGCCGGCGTCGGCCCGATTGCGCCCGCTGCCCCGTGCAGGCCGGCTGCGAAAGCTTCCGGACGGGCACGGTGGGGGAGCGCCCGGCGCCCCGCCCGCGCAAGGATCGCCCCCTGCGCCGGCGGTTCTTTCTGCTGGCCTTCGATGGCGAGGGGGCACTCTTTCTAAAGCCCCGACCCCCGGAGGGCCTCTGGGGCGGGCTACTTTCCCTTCCGGAGTTCGAAGCCCTCGAAGAGCTGAACGCGGTGCTCGCCGCCGAGGGGTTGCCGCCGGGGGCGAATGCTTGGACGCAGGATGCCCCCTTTGAACACGGGTTCACCCATTTCCGCCTTGAAATCACCCCCGTCCATGTCCACCTTACGGGGCCCGGGGAAACCGGTGCCTTTTACGCCGCTGAGCGCTGGCCCACCCTCCCCCTTCCCGCCCCCGTGAAGCGGTACCTTCGGGGCCTAAGCGAAAGGAGAACGACCGATGGCGAGAACGGTGTTTTGCCGCTATTTCCAGAAAACCCTGGACGGTCTTGAGGCCCCCCCGTTCCCGGGACCCGCTGGGCAAGCCATCTTTGAGGGCTTCTCCAAAGCCGCCTGGGACGCCTGGCTCGCGCACCAAACCATGCTCATTAATGAGCGGCACTTGAATTTGATGGACCCGGACGCCCGAAGCTACCTCAATGAGCAGCGGCGCCGCTTCCTAGAGCGGGAAGGCGTCGATGCTGCCGAGGGCTATGTGCCGCCCGAGGCCTAACGAAGCAGCAGCAGAGATCGGGCGCTGTGCGTGGCCAGCCAGCGACCATGGGCGGGGAGCCAATGATCGGAGAAGGCCGGGGCGTGGGAGCGCATCACCACCAGGTCGATATCGTGGGCCGCAAAGCATCGCTCCAGCGCCTCATCCCCAGTCGCCGCAGGATCATGCTCCCGCAGCACGGCAACCTGGAAAGGCACGCCAAAGCGCGCCCGGGCATCATCGGCAAGCGCCTGCAGAGCTGCGTCCTGAGCCTCCCCCGACAGCCCCGAGGCATGGGGGCCAGGCCCCACCACGGTAACCAGCACGATGGGCGCGCCTGCCGGATCCCAAAGGGCGGCCGCCTGCGCGAGGGCGGGATCCGCTAGGGACAGCTCGGCCAAATCCAAAGGAATAGCCATGCGCGCATAGCGCGGACCCGATGCCCTCATTCCGCATCTCCCCGTTCCAGCAAGACCCGCTCCGCCCGAAGGCCGAGAAATAAGCTAACCATCATCATCAGCATGATCAGTACGAAGGGAAAGGCGGTCGCCAGGGCCAGGGCCTGAATGGACGATAGCCCACCCCCAAGGAGAAGGGCGGCGCCGAGGAGCCCCAGGAAAACGCACCAGAACACCCGCTGGGTAAGGGGCGTTTCGATTTTCCCACCAGCGGTCATGGTATCCACGATGAGAGAGCCCGAATCCATCGAGGTCACGAAGAAGATCAGCACCAAAATAATGCCCACCACGGAGGTGACGCTGCTTAAGGGAAATTCCGTCAGGAAGACGAAAAGGGACAGTTCAGGCTGGAAGTTGCGAACCGTATCAGCCACCCCGGCAAAGCCCTGGAGGAAGTACTGATCCATGGCCGTTTCCCCGAAGGTGGTCATCCACCAAATGAAGATGGCCGACGGGGCCAGCATGGCGGCGAGGATAAACTCCCGCACGGTGCGGCCCGTGGAAATGCGCGCCACGAACATGCCCACGAAGGGCGAGAAGGCGATCCACCAGGCCCAGTAGAAGGTGGTCCAGTCATGCATGTAGTAATCATCGTCCCGGCCTATCCAGTTCGACAGCTCAGGAAGGTAGGCGAGGTAGGCCACGGTGTTATGCCAGATAGCCTCGAGGATGCCGAGGGTCGGCCCGAGCACCAAAATGAAGGAGCCCAGGGCGATGGCCATCAACATGTTAATTTCGCTCAGCACCTTGATGCCGCCATCGAGCCCCCGGAGCACGGAGATAAGGGCCAGGGCCGTGATTACGGCGACGATCGCCACCTTGAGGCCATCGCTTGGCTGAATCCCAAAGAGATAGCGAATGCCCCCGGCGGCTTGCTCGGCGCCAAAGCCAAGGGAGGTGGCCAAACCGAACATGGTGGCGATCACCGCCAGCACGTCGATGGTGTGGCCCACGGGCCCCCAAATGCGTTCGCCAAAGAGGGGATAGACCGCGGAGCGGATCACCAGCGGCAACCCTTTGTTAAAGCAGAAGAATGCGAGGGACAGGCCCACAAGGGAATAGATCGCCCAGGGATGGAAGGCCCAGTGATAGATGGTGGCCGCCATGGCCAGGGACCGGCGCGCCTCCCCCTCCAGGCCCTCCGCCCCCAGGGGCAAATGGAGCACGTGATTCATGGGCTCGAGCACGCCGTAAAACATGATGCCGATGCCGATGCCGGCGGCAAACAGCATGGCAACCCAGCTCACATAGCCATAGTCCGGGGTGGCTCGCTCCCCGCCGATGCGTACGCTCCCCAGGGGCGATAGCACCAGGAAAAGGCAAAACAGCAGCACCAGGTTGCCGGCGCCCATGAAGAACCAGTCAAGGCGGGTCGTGAGCCAAAGCCGTAGATCGCCGAAGTTCTCCGCGGCCCATGCGGGAAAGGCAAATGTAAAGAGAACAAAAAGAACAATGGCGCTGCCGGAGATCACAAAGACCGGGTTATGGATATCCAAGCCGAAGGGTTGAATGTTGTCCTGGCCCACCACGTAGTCGGAGGAATAGTCGGGAACCTCTTGGGTTTCCTCGTCTCCTAGCGGCCCACTCGGTTCACCTTGCACAACGCCCCCACGATTTTTGGGGCGCACCCAGGGCCGCCCGTTTGGTCTTTGCCAACAGGAAATTTATTTACATAACGAAAGGTACGGATGGGGCGGCCCCGGCGCAAGGCGGCGGACCCAGCCATCAGGGGTGCAGCGGCGGAATTCCCATTTTGCGCCTTGATTATCAGCGCCCACGCCGGTTAAATACGCCTCCCCTGGCCAGGTAGCTCAGTCGGTAGAGCAGCGGATTGAAAATCCGCGTGTCGGCAGTTCGATTCTGCCCCTGGCCACCATCTTCTTCCCCCGTCCGTGTGTTGTTCCTGCCCGCGCTCGTGCTTAGATAGGCCCTCCTGAGGAATGGAGGCATCCCCGTGAGCGATCAGAACTTTCCCGCTGGCTACGTCCCGGCCGAGGTATGGCAGCCCAATCCGGAGAACGGTGGCCGCTTCGCCAATATCAATCGGCCCGTGGCCGGCGCCACTCACGAGAAAGCCCTGCCCGTGGGCGAGCACCCCTTCCAGCTTTATTCCCTCGGCACGCCCAACGGCGTGAAAGTCACCATTATGTTCGAGGAGCTTCTGGCAAAGGGCTTCTCCGACGCGGAATACGATGCCTGGCTGATCAATATCGGCGAGGGAGACCAGTTCTCCAGCGGCTTTGTGGCCGTGAACCCCAATTCGAAGATCCCCGCCCTCGTAGACCGAAGCACCACGCCGGAAACGCGGATCTTTGAATCCGGCGCCATGCTGGTTTACCTGGCTGAGAAATTCGGCGCCTTTTTACCCACGGAAGCCAGCGCGCGGGCCGAGGTCATGTCCTGGCTCTTCTGGCAGATGGCTAGCGCACCCTATCTCGGCGGCGGCTTCGGACACTTCTATGCCTACGCCCCCATGAAGATTGAGTACTGCATCGATCGCTACGCCATGGAGGTGAAGCGCCAGCTGGACGTCCTCGATCAGAACCTGGCGACGCGGGAGTACCTCGCGGGGGCGGATTACACCATCGCCGACATCGCCACCTACCCCTGGTATGGCGCATTGGCGAAGGGCCTGCTCTACGGCGCGGGGACCTTCCTCGAGGTCGAAAGCTACAAGAACGTTCAGCGCTGGGCGCGGCAAATCAGTGACCGCACGCCCGTCAAGCGAGGCAGCCGGGTGAATCGCCCCTGGGGCGAGGAAAGCCAGCAGGTGCGGGAGCGGCATAGCGCCGCCGATATCGCTTAAGCGCCTGCCTCAGCGCGTTCGAAGAGAAAGGACCCCTCCAGCGCTGGCCCGTCCGGGGCCAGCGGATCACGCAGTACCGCCTCGATGACCCACTGATCCCCCAAGGGGCGCACCGCCGTTTCCGTCCACAGCCCCGTTTCCCCTGGCTTCGGCACAGCACCCCGAAACGCGCAATGGAGCCGCGGACCCAGGCTTAGGCCCAGGGCTTCCGCCAGCTGCCCGACGGTGGCGTCGAGGATAAGCAGGGCAACACCGAAATCGGGCATGCCGCCAGGGCTAGCGGCGTTGGAAAAGTCCCACCCTAAGGTCAGGCGACACCTTCGACGATCGATATTGAGCAGCCGGCGATGGCACAGGCCGCCAGCCACCGCCTCGGGGGCGTAGCGCTGAACCTTCCCCTTGGCCCCCATGGGCTCAGTCCACGTCCAAGCGAAACACGTCCCCATCCTTGATCACCCGGCCTGCGGTCGGGCCCGCGAAATGGGTTCCGATCAGGAGGTTATCGGTGCCGGCGTAGGCCTCAAGCATGCGCCAGCGCGTAGCCGTGGACGCCTCGGCATCGTAATCCACGGCCGAAGCCCATTCGGGATGCGCCATCTGGCAAGGGTGATGAAGAAAGTCCCCGGTAATGAGCGCTTCCTCGCCCTGGGATTGAATCCGCACGCTGACGTGACCCGGGGTATGGCCCAGGGTGGGCACAAGGCTCACCTCGGGGCAGACCTGGTGGGTCGTCTCTACGAGGTCTACTAGGCCGGCGTCCACCACCGGCGCCACGGAATCGAGGAACACCTGATGAGGGGTTACCGCATCTTCGTGGCTTTCCCAGTATTCAAATTCACTCTTCGCCATGAGGTAGCGCGCGTTCGGGAAGGTGGGCTTCCACGCCGCGCCGTCCCAGTAGGTGTTCCAGCCAACGTGATCGACGTGCAGGTGCGTACACAGCACCGCGTCGATCTTCTCCGGATCAAAGCCCGCCGCCCGGAAGTCCTCGAGGAAACGGGTCTGCATTTTGTGCCAGTTCTTGTTCGGCATCCGCTCTTTATCGTTGCCGATGCAGGTATCCACCACCACGGTCAGGGTGGGCGTTTCCACCACGAGTGCATGGACGCTCGCAATGAGCTTGCCCTCTTCGTTCATAAAATGCGGAACCATCCAGGACAGGGGCTTCACCGCCTCCGGCTGGGCCTGGGGCAGGATGAAGGACATCCCCCCTAGCGCCTCGATTTCCACAATCTTCGTTATGCGAACATCCCCAATTTGCCACTGCTGCATAGCGAGCCCTCCCCAGGATCAGATTTCCTGAGCGTGGCCCAAGGGGCCGCGAGACACAACCCAGACCCGTCTCGTTCCGGACATCGCGCATGATCCCGGGGCCCTGTTACCTAAAGGAACACTCACCTTCACCATTCATGACCTCAATGCTTTTGCCCTTTTCGATTGCTTATTTCCTGAAGACATATGCTTTGCTTGTCATAGCCATTAAGGAAATATATGCAAATCACGCTGCTTTAAGGCCTTAGAACGTTTTGTTTCAATTTATGTCAAAGCGTTATTGACAGCTTGGTGGTATCTCGGGATTCTCTAGGCTGCTCAGGAAAAAGCCTGAGGAACATCCTCACAATAGAGGGCCCAAGCTCCGTGGGGATGGATCGATCAACTGGGGAGGAACCTATGTCCAAGCTGTCCCTACGGCGGGCAATTGCTGCCTGCACCCTTCCTGCTGCCGTTTTGGCCGCCCCTTCCGTGGTATTCGCGGAGGAAGCGATCGAAGAGGTGGTGGTTACCGGCTCCTTTATCCGTGGCACCCCACAAGACGCGGCCCTGCCCGTCGATGTGATTAGCCAGCAAGACCTCACGGATATCGGAAACCCAACCATTGCGGAAATGGTACGGAACCTAAACATCTCCAACGGTAACCTGGCCGAGACGAACCAGTTCAACGGTTCCGGCGGTCAGGGCAACGAAGGGGTCAACACCATCAACTTGCGGGGGCTTGGTTCAGCCCGAACACTCGTGCTCATTAACGGCCGTCGCCATGTATCGACCGCGAGCATCGGCGTAGACGTCAGCGCCATCCCCTCCATTGCCATCGGGCGCATGGAAGTCCTCAAGGACGGCGCGGCTGCGCTCTACGGATCGGACGCCATCGCCGGGGTGGTGAACTTCATTACCCGGGAAAACTTCGAAGGCATCGAAGCGCGGGTTTCCGGTCAGATGTTTGAAGAGTCTGATGGGGAATACCAGGCGGGAATCGTTTGGGGCGGCGGCAATGACCGCTGGCACCTTACCGCAGCAGCGGAATACGAGCGCCGAAGCGAAGTCCGCCTGCGGGATCTTGACTGGGCCGTGCGCGATTATCCCTCCAACCCCCAAGGCGGCTACTCTGGCATCGGGATGCCCGGGACCTTCATTCCCATTGGCGCGCCACGCTTCGCCGATCCACGCTGCGAGGACTTCGGAAACTACCTCGACACCAATGGCGCGGTTACCTGCCGCTTCCAGTTCACTCAGTACGATAACCTCGTTGAGAAGCAGGATACCTACAAGCTCTTCGCTGAGGCCACCTACGATCTCACGGAGAACGTTGAGTTCACCATTGAGGGGCTCTATTCCCGGATGGAGATCCCGGAGTGGAAAACGTCGCCCTCCTACCCACCCCAGGCGCTGGTGGGCGCGGACCGCTTCATCAGCCCCACCCACCCTGGCGTAGTGGACTTTCAAAGCAAGTATCCCGACCTCATTCCGGCCGGCGTACCCTTCATCATTCCGATCACTCGCCATGCCGGCGCGCCAGGCTACATCGATGGCCAGCCCCGGGAAGCCTCCCGGGAGACGGATACCTTCCGCCTTGCCACGGGCATTAACGGCACGGCCTTCGATGGAAAGTCTCCAGGGCGAAGGTGCCGGATCTCAGGGAGTTCGTGGTGTCCGTTCCGCGAGTGCGTGGATTGACGATGGCTGCGTGGTCCGACAGGGGGCGAAGAGCTG
>JAUILI010000090.1 GCA_030433075.1 Gammaproteobacteria bacterium
ATCACCTTACACCGAGAAGTAACTGTGAGGTCCCTTACCCAAAGCGACGAGGCCGTGACCGTGACTTTAGACGGGGCCAGCGGCACGGCGGTCGCGCTTCGCGGCGCCTATCTGGTGGCCGCGGATGGGGCGGGCTCAACGCTTCGGGATCAGCTTGGCATTGCCATGGTGGGGCCGGAGGCGATCCAGCACTTCATGACGATAAATTTCGAGGCAGACCTCTCTGCGCGCCTTGGGGATCGAGCGGGAGTGCTTCATTGGGTGATGGATCCTGACGCGTCTGGAACCTTTATTGCCTACGACGAGGGGACAAATTGGGTCTTTATGCATTCCTGCCCCGGCATGGCGCGCCCTGAACCCTATAGCGAGGCCAAGGCCCGCGCCGTGGTCGCGGCGGCCCTAGGCGAATCGGCGGTCCCTTTTGCGATTAAAAACATCAGCCCCTGGACCATGACGGCCCAGGTGGCGGAGCGATACCGCCAGGGTCGGGTGTTTCTGCTTGGAGATGCGGCCCATCGCTTTCCCCCGGCGGGTGGGCTGGGCCTGAATACGGGCGTGGGCGACGCTCAGAACCTTGCCTGGAAGCTTGCGGCCGTCATCCAGGGCGTGGCCGATCCGGTCCTCCTCGATCGCTATGAGCAGGAGCGGCGGCCCGTGGCGGAAACCAACAGCGCGCAAAGCTTGATGAATGCAACGAAGCTCTTCGAGTTTTTCCCTGTGCTCTTTGGTCCAGATCCGGCCGCCACCCGCGCCCATTTTGAAGCTGTTTGCGCGGCGCCGGAGCGGTCCGAGGCCCTAGCGGCGGCCCTTGCCGCTCAGCTGCCCCACTTCGACAGCCTGCGCCTGCAGATCGATTACAGCTACGGGGGGTACGACGATTCCGCGCTGCCGTGCCACGTCTTTGAACCAAAGCTGCGCATTGGAGATTGCCTCCCTCACTGTGAAATCGAGCAGGGTGGGAAGCGCCGGTCGATCCTGGCATTGCAGGCCGGTGTGGGTTGTCAACTTTTCTTGACCCGAGGCACGGCGCGGCCTTCGGGGTGCTGGCCCGAGCTCACGGTGTGGGTGGACGGGGAGGATTTTATAGGCCCCTGGAGCGATCAGGTGGGGGCGATCCTTCCCGGTATCGCGGGCTTGTTGGTGCGCCCGGATGGGCACATCGCCGCCCAGTTCTTTCCCGAAACGCTTACCGAAAAGGGGTTAGGTGCTGCGATCGACGCGGTTTACGGCCGGTCCCTGGAAAAAGGAGAGCCTGCATGAATCTTGGTTTGGAGGGCCGGCGCGCCCTGGTGTGCGCCTCCTCTCGGGGGCTGGGCTTCGCCTGTGCTGAGGCGCTGGCTCGAGAAGGGGCCGAGGTGTGGATCAACGGCCGGGATGGCGCAGCCCTCGCTGCGGCCGAGGCGGCGCTGGCCGAATTCGGGAGGGTTCATGCCGTTGTCGCGGATCTCAACACCGAGGCAGGCCGGGCCGCGCTGCTTACGGCCTGCCCGGCGCCGGATGTTTTGGTGACGAACAACAATGGCCCGGCACCGGGAACCTATGCGCAGTGGGGCGAGGCGGAATGGGAGGGGGCGTTCCTGGCCAACATGATTGCTCCGGCCCTCCTGATTCGCAGCGTCCTCGATGGCATGCGGGCGCGGAAATTTGGCCGCATCGTGAACATCACCTCGGCCATGGTGAAGTCGCCCCATCCCAATATGGGCCTTTCCACTGCCGCCCGGGCGGCCTTAACGGCTTTCTCCAAGGGGCTTTCGAAGGAGGTGGCGAAGGACAACGTCACCATTAACAACCTGCTGCCAGAACGCTTCGATACGGCCCGTCAGCAGCAGATGGCCAAGATCGCCATGGAGATGCGCGGGCTGACCTTAGAGCAAGCCCGGGCAGAAATGGCGGCCACTATCGCTGCCGGCCGCCTTGGCCAACCGTCGGAATTTGGGGATGCCTGCGCCTTTCTCTGCTCGGCGCAGGCCGGCTTTATCTCGGGGCAGAACCTGCAGCTTGATGGAGGCTCCTACCAGGGGCTGATCTAGGAGGAGAGGATGAGCGCCGTGCTGCTAAGCCAGCTTTTGGTCAGTTTGGTCACGGTCATGATCATGATCGGGCCCATGGTCGCAGACTTCAATGCAACGCACGCCACCAACCCCTTGTGGACGCCCCACGCGCGCTTTCACGTGGTCTGGCAGGTCTTCACGAACTCCTCCGTGGCGGCGCTTTCCCTTTACCTTCTGTGGGGAGAAGGCCTTTTCTTTCTTACCTTCCTTCTCAATGCCCTTTGGATTGGGAGCTTTTTTGCCACCCTTGTGGCCATGCCGCGCTTTGAGGGCTCGCTCGCTGATGTGAACGGCATCAAGCCCTTCCTTTGGCGTTTGGGAGGGCGGGAGCTCAAGGTGGATACCAATCTTTTTGGGGCCTGCCTGATGACCGTGCTCATGAGCCTAGCCCTTTGGCTTCGGGGCGGCGCATGAGAGCGCTCCTAAAGAGCCTTGCCGCCCTGCTGGTGCTCGCCCTGGGGGCCGTGGGTTTTCGGAGCTGGCAGGTGTCCCAGCCCCTATTTGACGAAACCGTCTCCGAAGCGCCTGCCGAGGCCTTCAGCCTTGTTGCCCCGGAGATCGCCCTAACGCTTGCGCGCACGGTAGACGGCAGGCCGCTTTTGGTGACCGCCATGGATCGAGCCGGGGTCCAGGCGGTGGATCTGGGCGCCGCCTTTGGCCTCCCCGGGGCCGAGCCCCTCGAGCTTTTCCGCCGGGAAGGTTACGACGCGCTCGCGGCCCTCGGGCAGGCGCCGAGCGATCCCTACCCTTGGGCTGCGCTCGGCGTACCTTTTGAGGTTGGCGGCCAGCCCATTGCAGCGGGGACCAATTTCCAAGCTCACGCCGAGGAAACGGGGCTTGAGGAAGGCCCCTTCCTGTTTCCGAAACTCTCCGAGGCCACGCCCTGGCAAGCATCGGTGAAGAAGCGCGCCCGGCTCGACTACGAGGTGGAGCTGTGTGCAGTCACTATTGATCCCCTGACGGCAGGGCAGGGGGGGCGCTTCGCCTACAGCCTGTGCAATGACTTTACGGACCGCTGGGCGTTGCTCACCGGGATTGATCTAGACCAACCCCTCGGTCGCACTGGCTTTCCTGCGGCGAAAGGGGGCGCGGGCCTTTTTCCCGTGGGGGCTTTGCTCCTCGTGCCGCGGGGTCCGGGCTTTCATCGGGCCGTGGACCTTGGGCTTTCCGTAAATGGGCGCCTTCGCCAGCGAGGCAGCGCAGGGGTGATGATTTGGACGCCCGAGCGCATCGTTCAAGAAGCCCTGGCCCTCACGGATGCGCCGTTCCTTTTGCCTGATCGGACAGTTCGGCTAACGGCGGGTTCTACTCTGCCCGCGGGCACCCCCTTGCTCCTAGGCACCCCGGAAGGCGTGGCCTTTCAGCTGCCGAATATCTGGATGGCGGGGGCCTTCCTGCAGGCGGGGGACGAGGTCTTGGCCTGGGGCACCCATCTCGGAACTTTGGAGAATCGTATTACCACGGGGAACTAAAGCTTATCGATCGAAGCTGGGAGAAACGCTATGGCATTGCATCGTTTATTAGCAATGGAGATGGGGGTTCCGGACCCTGGCACTTTGGATCAGTTCTATGCTGAGTTGGGCTTTCGCGGCGGCCCGAGACGTTGGGGCGGTGTGGACGCGGAGGATCAAATTCTCCTTTGTGAGGCGCCCTATCGGCAGCTGAAGTCCTTGCGCATCGCCTGTCACGACGAAGCCGATCTCGCGGCGGCGGCCACGGGGCTTGAAGCCTTGGGTGTGTCGAGCCGTCAAAGCAACGGCACGTTGACGGTGGTGGACCCGATCAACGAGTGGACGGTGACGCTGGAGCCCCAGGCGGAATTTGTTCCGACGCCGCTAGAGCGGCGCCTCATGAATTACCCCGGCCAGCGTAACCGGGTGAATACCCGGGCGTCGGTCATTACGGAGGCCGAGGCGCGGAAGCCGCGGCGCCTGGGCCACGTGGTGCTGGGTTCTCCCGAGCCGCAGAAAACCACAGCGCTGTTTCAGGCCCTGGGGTTTCGCGTGTCCGACATGGTTGCCGGCGGCGTTGCCACCTTTATGCGCTGTTCCCCCGATCACCACAATCTACTGGTCGCTCCGGGCTCCGTGCCCTATCTGAATCACTACGCGATTGAGCAGGAAGATTTCGACTCCGTGTTCAAAGCCGCGACAACCTATCTCGGAGCCCATGGGAACGAGAGGCAGGTGGCCGGCCCGGGGCGCCATCAAATCGGCGGGAATGTGTTTTGGTACATGCTCGACCCCGCCGGCAACATCTTTGAGTTCTTCACGGACATGGACCAGATCATCGATGACGCGGCGTGGACGCCGGAGGACTGGCGAACCCCCGATGCCTGGTCCGTTTGGGGCAATAAGACCCAGCCAGAGGTGTTCTTTGCGCCCGATGATATGCAGGCCATCGTTGCGGGATGGCACGCAGCGCACCCATGACCCAAGGGAGCCGGAGGGGGAAGGCCTGGGTCCTAGGTTGGCTTTTTTCGCTTGGGCTTGGGCTCGGGCTCGCGGCGAGCCCGGGCGCCGATGCGCAGGAAGGCCGAGCGCTTCCGAATATCGTGCTCGTTCTTGCCGATGATCTGGGCTGGGGGGATGTGGGCTACCACGGAAGCCTCATCAAAACCCCCGCGCTGGATCAACTTGCTAAGAAGGGCGTGGTCCTTTCTCAGTTCCATGCCCAGCCAACCTGCAGCCCGACCCGGGCGGCATTGCTCACGGGGCAGGCTCCGGTTCGCTTTGGGATTAGCCAGCCCCTATCGAAGCTGCAACCCAAGGGGCTCGATCTCTCGGCCAAGACCCTTGCCGACTACCTCAAGACCGCGGGCTACCAAACCTTCCTTGCCGGTAAGTGGCACCTTGGTCCCAGCGATTACGCGTATCACCCCCTCGCTCGAGGCTTTGATCATTTTTACGGCAACCTAACCGGGGGGGTGGGCTACTGGGACCACGTGCACGGCGGAGGCTTGGATTGGCAGCGCAATGGGCAAAGCGTCCGGGAGCAGGGCTACAGCACCCACCTTTTAGCGGCGGAAGCGGAGCGGCTGCTTAGAACGCGGGATCGCGATCGCCCCTTTTTCCTGTATGCCAGTTTCAACGCCCCCCATTTACCCAACGAGGCGCCGCCCGAGGCCGTTGCGGCCTATGGGTCCTTCAGCAATCCCTTTCGTCGCACTCATGCGGCCATGGTGAGTGAGTTGGATCGCGCCGTAGGTCAACTGGTGGCGACCCTTAAGGCCGAGGGCTTAGAGGACAACACGCTGCTTTGGTTCATGAGTGATAACGGGGGGCTTATGCCTGAGCTCGGGCCGCGGCCCCTGGTGGGGCTGGCTAAGCTTCTTGATGCGGTCTTCGACGGCCCCGTTCCCCAGCGCTCCCTCGAGTTTATTCGCGTGAATACCTTGGAAGGCGGTTCAGATAATGGGCCCCTTCGGGAGGGGAAGGGCTCTGTTTACGAGGGTGGGGTTCGGGTGCCGTCCCTTCTTTACTGGCCTGGAACGCTAAGCCCCTCGATCCATGAAGGCTTTATTTCTGTTCAGGACGTTACGCCTACGCTGCTCAGCCTTGCGGGGCTTGGGGCGCCCGGACCCTTTGATGGGGTGAATCAATGGCCGGCGCTAGCCAAGCAGGGTGAGGTGGCCGCGGCGGATTATCTCGTGCTTGGCTGGGAGGGGGAGGCCTTCTACCGCTGGCCCTGGAAGCTCCTCGCGCTGGGGGAGGAAACCTTTGAACTCTACAACCTCCAAAACGATCCCCTGGAGCGCACGGACTTGGCCGGGGTTCATCCTGAGCGGGTGCGGGCGTTAGATGCCGCGCGGCAGCGGGTACCTCGCGCCGACTCCATCCACCTCCCCCTCGGCCAGGTGCTGAGCGACATGGACTTTTTCGGTGGGGCGGAAGATCGCCCCCCTTGGGCTGAACAGATGAAGGGCAGACCCCATGACAATCGCTGACTCGTCCGATTTTGACGTCGCGATCGTGGGCCTTGGGCCTGTAGGCGCGACAGCAGCACTTTTCCTGGCAGAAGCGGGGCTGCGGGTCGCCGTGGTGGAACGGGAGCGGGCCATCTATCCCTTGCCTCGCGCCGTGGCGCTTGACGGTGAGGTCGTGCGCGCCTTTCAGGGCCTGGGTCGGGCGGAAGGGCTCTGCGCGTTGCTGCAAACGCTGCGTCCCGGGGACCGGGCGGGCTTTGCCAATTCCCGACGGGAATGGTTATTTGGGCAAGAGCTTGCCGACTTCGGGGTCAATGGCTGGCAGCCCCTTTATCTCTTCGATCAACCTGAGCTTGAGGCCTATCTACGTGAGGCGCTTGAAGCGCAGGAGGGCGTCAGCCTATTCCTAGGTGAAACGGTCACCGGCTTCGACGATACGGGCGAAGTCGTGCGGGTGGAAACATCGGCCCGGCGCCTTAGCGCGGCTTATCTTCTAGCCTGCGATGGGGCAGGCAGCCCGACGCGCAAGGCCCTCGGCATTGGCTGGGCATCCCTTGGCTATGACCATGATTGGCTCGTGGTGGATATTGAACTGCGACCAGGCCACACCCTGCCCCAGGATACGCTCCAGGTCTGCGATCCCGATCGCCTTTCGACCTTTGTCGCGGCCAAGGATCCCTACCGCCGCTGGGAGTTTCGCCTAAACCCGGGTGAAACGGCGGAAGCCATGCTCGAGGAAGAAACCCTTGCGAGCCTGCTCGACCCCTGGACGCCCCGGGGCACTTACGTCCTTCGGCGGAAGGCCGTTTACCAATTTCATGCGGCGACCGCGGAGCGCTGGCAGGTGGGGCGCATCTTTCTGCTGGGGGATGCGGCCCATCAAACGCCGCCCTTTCTAGGGCAGGGGCTGAATGCGGGGCTCCGGGATGTGTTTAACCTCGCGTGGAAGCTTCCCCGAGTGCTCAGCGGTGCGGCGCCCCCAACCTTGCTCTCAAGCTACGAGGCGGAACGAGGGCCCCATGCGTCCGATATGGTGGAGTGGGCGGTGGCCCTTGGGCGCTTGATGGAGCATTTGGCCGCGACGGAAGCGGCGGAACACGCGGGTGAGGCGCCGCCGGCGTTCGATGCGTCTCGCCAATCGGCGGGCTACGGCCAGGGACGGGAAGCGCCACCCCTTCGGGAGGGGTTGGTGGTGCAGGAGCAGGTAAGCGACACCGGTAGTGCGGGGTACCTGTTTCGCCAGCCTTGGGTGCAGAAGGGAGACGGTCCGGCCTTTCCCCTCGACGAGGTGCTCGGCAAGGATTTCGCCTTGGTGTCCTTGGCCTCGCAGGCCCTGACACCCGAGACGCAAGCGGAGCTCGCCCGCCTGGGCGTGGCCTCGGTGTCGCTTGAGGGCTTTGCGCTTGCGCGGGGCCGCTACGACCATGCCCTCGCTGCAGGGGAGGCGGTGATCGTACGCCCGGACCGCTACGTCTTCGGCCATACCTCCGACGCGCTTTCCCTAGAGGCCTTGCTCAAGCGCTTAAGCGAAGCCTTAGGCTTCGCCCCTTAAGCGCTCCTCGGGCGTTTAGCCCAGGCGCAGCTTATTAGGCTCTTCGCAAAGGCCAAGCAAAAAAACAGGGAGATTACCCTTGACTGAGGGGTTAGCCCCGCAGGTTAGCATCGAGCCCCAGGGCAAGGCTTAATGAAATTGCATTCTCAGCACAGCGGAACAGAGCATTTTCTTGGCCAATGGTCACCGGGGGCTAGGGCCGGGTGAACCGTCGATGGGAGTCGAAGGATGAGTGAGATTAGAAGAATGCCGGGCGCGGTGGGCGCCGATGTGCCGGGAGACATTCCGTCAGCCTACAAGATACCGCTCGGGGAGATCTTGCCCGTTAACCCGCGGCTGTGGAGCGAGAATCGGTGGGAAGAGACCTTCGAGCGGCTTCGATCGGAAAGCCCGGTCCACTTCAACGAGACGGAAACCGCCGGCAGATTTTGGTCTCTCTCGCGGTATCAGGACATCAAAGAGGTTGATGCGGATTGGCGAACCTTTAGCTCCGCAAACGGCATCACTTTGGGCTTCCCCGTAGGGACGGGGCTTCCGGATGGGGCGCTCAACATTTCGACCTTTATCGCCATGGATCCCCCAGTTCATGACGTCCAACGAAAAACGGTTAACGGTTCGGTTGCGCCTGCGAACCTCGCACGCCTCGAACCGCTCATAAGAGAGCGCACGCAAAGCGTGCTAGCGAGCCTTCCCGATGGGGAAGCGTTTGATTGGGTTGAGTTAGTCTCCATCGAGCTAACGACCATGATGTTAGCAACGCTCTTTGATTTTCCCTTTGAGGATCGAAGAAAGCTAACGCGATGGTCAGACGTCAGTTTTGCTGTGCCCCAGCCCGGGGGGATTATCGAGACGATTGAGCAGCGGCGCGACGAATTGCTTGAATGTCTCGCATACTTCACCAAGCTCAAGGAAGAACGGTTACACAACCCTGGAAACGATCTCGTTTCGATGCTGACTCATGGGCCGGCTGCGGCGGCCATGGAGCCTATGCAGTTCCTTGGCAACCTCTTGCTTCTGATCGTCGGTGGCAATGACACCACCCGAAATACCATGACCGGAAGTGTTTACGCCCTAAATAAATTTCCCGAGCAATTTGCGAAGCTGAAGGCGGAGCCCTCGCTTATTCCCAACATGGTTTCTGAGGTAATCCGTTGGCAAACCCCACTTGCCTATATGCGGCGCACGGCCACTCGAGACTATGTCCTGCGAGGCCAAAGAATCCTTAAAAATGATCAAGTTCTGATGTGGTTTGCCTCAGGCAATAGGGATCCGGACGTCTTCGATCATCCTGAGCGACTGGATATTGAGCGCCCAAATGCCCGTCAGCATCTTTCCTTTGGCTTTGGCATCCATCGTTGTATGGGCAATCGCTTAGCGGAGCTCCAGCTACGGGTGCTCTGGGAGGAGATCCTCCTTCACTTCGAGGA
>JAUILI010000010.1 GCA_030433075.1 Gammaproteobacteria bacterium
GTCGCTCATCCCCTTCCTTGAGCACGACGACGCTAACCGTGCGCTTATGGGCTCCAACATGCAGCGCCAGGCAGTGCCGGCCCTGCGCGCCGAAAAGCCCCTGGTGGGCACGGGTATCGAAGGCATCGTGGCCCGGGATAGCGGCGTGTGCGTGGTGGCACGGCGTGGCGGCGTCATCGACAGCGTGGATGCGTCGCGCATTGTGCTGAAGGTGAATGACGCCGAGACCGTTTCCGGGGAAGCGGGCATTGATATCTACAGCCTGACTAAGTACACCCGTAGCAACCAGAACACCTGCATCAACCAGCGGGCGCTGGTGAAGCAGGGCGACGTGGTTGCCCCGGGAGACGTGCTTGCCGATGGCCCCTCCGTGGATCTCGGGGAGCTGGCCCTGGGCCAGAACATGCGCATCGCGTTCATGCCCTGGAACGGCTACAACTTCGAGGACTCCATCCTCATCTCCGAGCGGGTGGTGCAGGAAGACCGCTTCACCTCCATCCACATCCAGGAGCTGACCTGTATCTCGCGGGATACGAAGCTCGGGCCGGAGGAGATCTCCTGCGACATTCCGAACGTCGGCGAGCATGCGCTGAACAAGCTCGACGAGTCCGGCGTGGTGTACGTGGGTGCGGAAGTGACCCCCGGTGACATCCTGGTGGGTAAGGTCACCCCGAAGGGTGAAACCCAGCTGACGCCGGAAGAGAAGCTCCTCCGCGCGATCTTCGGGGAAAAGGCCTCGGACGTGAAAGATACGTCCCTGCGGGTGCCCACGGGGGTGCACGGTACCGTCATCGACGTTCAGGTCTTTACCCGCGACGGGGTAGAGAAGGACGCGCGGGCCAAGGCCATTGAGAAGGCCCAGCTCGACAAGGTCCGTAAGGATCTCGACGACGAGTTCCGGATTATTGAGGCGGCGACCTTCGAGCGCCTGGCGTCTCGCCTGGTGAATAAGAAGGCCGTCACCGGTCCTGGCTTGGCGAAGGGTGCCACGATCCGTAAGACCTACCTGGACGAGCTCCCCAAGGACGAGTGGTTCAAGATTCGCATGGCCACCGACGACCTCAATGAGCTTATCGAGGACGCGGAAAATCATCTGGCGGAGCGCAAGGAACAGCTTCGTGCCCGCCTTGAGGACAAGCGTGCCAAGCTGGCCACGGGGGACGACCTCGCCCCTGGGGTGCTAAAAATCGTTAAGGTTTTCCTCGCCATCAAGCGTCGCGTGCAGCCTGGGGACAAGATGGCGGGTCGCCACGGGAACAAGGGCGTGATCTCCGTGATCATGCCCGTGGAAGACATGCCCTTCGATGAGCATGGCGTACCCGTCGACATCGTTCTGAACCCCCTGGGGGTGCCGTCGCGGATGAACGTCGGGCAGGTCCTGGAAACCCACCTCGGGTGGGCTGCCAAGGGCCTCGGCGAGCGCATCGGCCGCATGCTCGATGAGCAGGCCAAAATCGCGGAAATCCGCAAGCTGCTCGACGAGATTTACGGTAAGGACAGCGACTTCGCTGCCTTCACGGATGAAGAGATCCTTGAGCTTGCGGGGAACCTCCGCGGTGGCGTGCCCATGGCAACGCCGGTCTTTGACGGCGCCGAGGAGCAGGAAATTAAGTCCATGCTGAAGCTCGCAGGCCTTCCTGAGTCCGGGCAGGCGGTGCTCTTCGACGGTCGTACGGGCGAGCAGTTCGAGCGCCCCGTGACCGTCGGCTACATGTACATGCTCAAGCTGAACCACCTCGTGGACGACAAGATGCATGCTCGTTCCACCGGGTCCTATAGCTTGGTTACCCAGCAGCCCCTCGGCGGGAAGGCCCAGTTCGGTGGCCAGCGCTTCGGAGAGATGGAAGTGTGGGCCCTCGAAGCCTACGGCGCCGCCTACACGCTGCAGGAAATGCTGACGGTGAAATCGGACGACGTCGGTGGCCGGACGAAGATGTACAAGAACATCGTCGACGGCGACTACCGCATGGAACCGGGTATGCCCGAGTCCTTCAACGTGTTGCTCAAGGAAATTCGTTCCCTGGGCATCGATGTTGAACTCGAGAACGAGTAACGCGGCGCTAGGCTCATAAAAGTTGTGCCGGAGCAGGCGATGCCGCTCCGGTGGCCCCTCTAGGGAGGTAGCATGAAAGACTTATTGAATCTGCTGAAGTCCCAGACCCAGTCAGACGATTTTGATGCCTTGCGCATTGGCCTGGCGTCCCCGGAAATGATTCGGTCCTGGTCCTTCGGGGAAGTGAAGAAGCCGGAGACCATCAACTACCGGACGTTCAAGCCCGAGCGCGATGGCCTTTTCTGCGCCCGTATCTTTGGACCGATCAAGGACTACGAGTGCCTTTGCGGGAAGTACAAGCGCCTGAAGCACCGCGGCGTGATCTGCGAAAAGTGTGGCGTGGAAGTGACCCTGACGAAGGTGCGCCGGGAGCGCATGGGCCACATCGAGCTGGCGAGCCCCGTGGCGCACATCTGGTTCTTGAAGTCCCTGCCGTCCCGGATTGGCCTGCTTCTCGATATGACGCTTCGGGATATCGAGCGCGTGCTTTACTTCGAATCCTTCGTGGTCATCGACGATGGCACCACGGATCTGGAAATCGGCCAGCTGCTCAGCGACGAGCAGTACTACGATGCTCTTGAGCAGTACGGCGACGATTTCGTGGCGAAGATGGGTGCGGAGGCAATCTTTGATCTGCTCACCCAGCTGGACCTGAACGAGGAAATCAACATTCTTCGGGAAGAGATCCCGCAAACCAATTCCGAAACCAAGATCAAGAAGCTGTCCAAGCGCTTAAAGCTCATGGAAGCCTTCCAAGGCTCGGGGAATAAGCCCGAGTGGATGGTGATGAATGTGCTGCCCGTGCTGCCCCCGGACCTGCGGCCCCTCGTGCCCCTGGATGGCGGCCGCTTCGCGACCTCGGATCTGAACGATCTGTACCGCCGGGTGATCAACCGGAATAACCGTCTTAAGCGCCTGCTGGATCTCAGCGCGCCGGACATCATCGTGCGCAACGAAAAGCGCATGCTCCAGGAAGCGGTGGATGCGCTGCTGGATAACGGTCGTCGCGGTCGCGCCATCACCGGTTCGAACAAGCGGCCCCTGAAGTCCCTCGCGGACATGATTAAGGGTAAGCAAGGGCGTTTCCGTCAGAACCTCCTCGGCAAGCGCGTTGATTACTCGGGCCGGTCCGTCATCGTGGTGGGTCCGACCCTCAAGCTGCACCAGTGCGGCCTGCCCAAGAAGATGGCGCTGGAGCTGTTCAAGCCCTTTATCTTCGGCAAGCTCGAAGCCCGCGGCCTGGCGACCACCATCAAGGCCGCCAAGAAGATGGTCGAGCGGGAGACTCCGGAGGTGTGGGATATCCTCGCCGACGTCATCCGCGAACACCCCGTGCTCCTGAACCGGGCGCCGACGCTGCACCGTCTCGGCATTCAGGCCTTCGAGCCCGTACTCATTGAAGGTAAAGCCATTCAGCTTCACCCCCTCGTCTGCGCGGCGTACAACGCCGACTTCGACGGTGACCAGATGGCTGTGCACGTGCCCCTGACCCTCGAAGCGCAGCTCGAGGCACGGGCACTGATGATGTCCACGAACAACATCCTGTCCCCGGCCAGCGGCGAGCCGATCATCGTGCCGTCCCAGGACGTGGTGCTTGGGCTGTATTACATGACCCGGGAAGCCATCAATGTCCCCGGGGAAGGCATGGCCTTTGCCGATGTGCGGGAAGTGAGCCGGGCCTTCCGCTCCGGTCAGGTGTCCCTCCATGCGCGGGTGAAGGTGCGGGTGGCGCAGCTGGTGGAAACGGAAGAGGGGACGCAGGAAGAGCGCCTCGTGCTGACCGATACCACCGTGGGCCGGGCCCTGTTCAGCGAAATCGTGCCCAAGCAGCTGCCCTTCGACATGGTCAATAAGCCCATGACGAAGAAGGCGATCTCGGCGCTGCTTAACGCGTGCTACCGCCACGTGGGTCTGAAGGAGACGGTGATCTTCGCCGACCAGCTCATGTACACCGGGTTTGAGTACTCCACCCGCTCGGGCTGCTCCATCGGCGTCAACGACTTCGAAATTCCCGCCGCCAAGGCCACCGTGGTCGACGCCGCGGAGGCCGAGGTCAAGGAGATCGAAGGGCAATACGCTTCCGGTCTTGTGACCCAGGGCGAGAAGTACAACAAGGTCATCGATATCTGGTCCCGGGCGAACGATGAAATCGCCAAGGCCATGATGGATGGTCTGTCCAAGGAGCCCGTGCGCACCCGGGATGGGGAAGAAGTTGAGCAGGACTCCTTCAACTCCGTTTACATGTACGCCGACTCCGGCGCCCGGGGCTCCCCCGCGCAGATCCGTCAGCTGGCGGGGATGCGGGGCCTGATGGCCCGTCCCGATGGCTCCATCATCGAGACCGCCATCACGGCAAACTTCCGGGAAGGCCTGTCCGTGAACCAGTACTTCATCTCCACCCACGGGGCTCGGAAGGGTCTCGCGGATACGGCGTTGAAGACGGCAAACTCCGGTTACCTGACCCGTCGTCTGGTCGACGTGGCCCAGGACCTCGTGGTGACCGAGCACGATTGCGGCTCTACCTCCGGCCTGCTCATGACGCCGCTCATCGAAGGCGGGGACGTCGTGGAGCCCTTGGCTGCGCGGGTGCTCGGTCGGGTCGTGTCCCGGGACATCCTGGGCGTCGACGGCGAGACCGTGGTCGTGGCCGCGGGCACCATGCTCGACGAAGGGATGGTGGATCAGCTCGAGCAGCTGGGCATCGACGAAATCCTCGTGCGTTCGCCGATTACCTGCGAAACCCGCTACGGCGTCTGCTCTTCCTGCTACGGCCGGGACCTGGCCCGGGGCCACCTGGTCAACGTGGGCGAGTCCGTTGGCGTTATCGCGGCCCAGTCCATCGGCGAGCCGGGAACCCAGCTCACCATGCGGACCTTCCACATTGGTGGGGCGGCTTCTCGAGCCACGGCCGTGGACAACGTGCAGGTTAAGCACGGTGGTCGCGCGCGCTTGCACAATCTCAAGACCGTGGAGCGCAGCTCCGGGGAGCTGGTCGCTGTTTCCCGTTCCGGGGAAGTGGGCGTGGTCGATGCCCAGGGCCGGGAGCGGGAGAAGTACAAGCTGCCCTACGGCGCCGTCATTACGGCTCGGGATGGGGATGAGATCGAAGCCGGTCAGGTGATTGCCAGCTGGGATCCGCACACCCACCCGATTATCACGGAGCACGCCGGCAAGGTGGTCTTCGAAGATCTTGAGGAAGGGGTGTCCATCAACCGGAAGACCGATGAACTCACCGGTTTGACGAACATCGAAATCATCGATCCGAAGGATCGCCCGGCCGCCGGTAAGGATCTCCGTCCTGCCATTCGCCTGGTCGATGACAAGGGCGAGCTGGTGGTGCTGCAGGCTCTGCCTGCCAGCGCCATCCTGTCCATCGAAGACGGGCAGCAAATCGGCGTCGGCGACGTCATCGCCCGGGTGCCCCAGGAAGGGTCGAAGACCCGGGACATCACCGGGGGTCTGCCGCGGGTGGCGGACCTCTTCGAAGCCCGGAAGCCCAAGGAGCCGGCCATCCTCGCGGAAGCGACGGGGGTCGTGTCCTTCGGCAAGGAAACCAAGGGCAAGCGTCGCCTGGTCATCACCCCGGAAGGGGGTGATCCCGTGGAAACGCTCATTCCCAAGTGGCGGAACATTGGCGTGTTCGAAGGCGAAACGGTGGAACGGGGCGAAGTGGTCTCCGACGGACCGGCCTCGCCCCACGACATCCTCCGCTTGAAGGGCGTGGATGCGCTGGCAAATTACATCGTGAACGAGATCCAGGAGGTCTATCGCCTCCAGGGTGTGAAGATCAACGATAAGCACATCGAAGTGATCGTGCGCCAAATGCTGCGGAAGGCGGAAATCGTCCACGAGGGGGATTCCACCTACATTCGTGGCGAGCAGGTGGAATACGTCCAGGTGCTCGAGGCGAACGAAAAGCTGCGGGCCGAGGACAAGGCGCCGGTGGAAGTGGAGCGCATGCTCCTCGGGATCACCAAGGCGTCCCTTGCGACCGAATCCTTCATCTCCGCGGCTTCCTTCCAGGAGACCACCCGGGTGCTGACGGAAGCAGCGGTCACCGGAAAGCGGGATCACCTCCGGGGCCTGAAGGAAAACGTGGTGGTGGGGCGTCTCATTCCTGCGGGAACGGGTCTGGCCTACCACAGCGAGCGTAAGCGTAAGCGTGACGACATGCTGGCGGCACGCCAGGCGCGGGAAACGGGGGCCTCCGCGGAGGACGTCGAAGCTGCGCTGACGGAGATGCTCCGCGAGCAATAAGCGCGGAGTGAGTTGACCGGTTGTGGCGGCGGCCGTAAACTTCGCCGCCCTTCTAGCTGGCCCTTTGGGCAAGCGGGTCGCGGACTTGGCCGCGACGATTGAGTTATGGAGCAGGATTTATGGCGACTATCGCCCAGCTGGTGCGGAAGCCCCGCAAGCGCAAGGCGGCAAAGAGCGACGTTCCGGCCCTTCAGGGGTGCCCGCAGCGTCGTGGCGTATGCACGCGCGTTTACACCACCACGCCGAAGAAGCCGAACTCTGCACTTCGGAAGGTGTGCCGTGTTCGTCTGACCAACGGCTATGAAGTGTCCTCCTACATCGGTGGGGAAGGCCACAACCTCCAGGAGCACTCCGTGGTGCTGATTCGCGGCGGCCGGGTGAAGGATCTTCCCGGTGTGCGCTATCACACCGTGCGGGGCACCCTGGATACCTCCGGCGTGGCGGATCGTCGCCAGGGTCGGTCGAAGTATGGCGCGAAGCGTCCTAAGTAAGGATCTCGCGATTTTTTAGCCCCCAAGGGGGCAGTAAGGTCCGGGCGCTCGGTCCCGGAAACACCTGAAGATATAAGGAAAGCACCATGCCGCGTCGTCGCGTTGTTGCCAAGCGTGAAGTCCTCCCGGATCCTAAGTTCGGGAACAAAACCCTCGCGAAGTTCATGAACCACCTCATGCGGGACGGGAAAAAGTCCGTCGCTGAGCGCATCGTTTACGGTGCCCTGGATCGCGTCCAAGAGCGCGGCGGCCGGGAGCCCGTGGATGTGTTCGAGAAGGCCCTCGAGGCCATCGCGCCCATGGTTGAGGTGAAGTCTCGCCGGGTCGGTGGGGCCACCTACCAGGTGCCCGTGGAAGTGCGCCCGGCCCGTCGCCAGGCCCTCGCCATGCGGTGGCTGGTGGAAGCCGCGCGGAAGCGGGGCGAGAAATCCATGGTGCATCGTCTTGCTGGCGAGATGCTCGAAGCCTCCGAAGGCCGGGGCAGCGCTGTGAAGAAGCGGGAAGATACGCACCGTATGGCGGAAGCCAACAAGGCCTTCTCCCACTACCGGTTCTAAGACGACCCATCCTAACGGTCTAAGCGCCCGGTTCTTCCGGGCGTTGTCGTATAAGGCGGACCCCCGTGGCGCGAAAAACACCCATCGAACGCTATCGCAACATTGGCATTGTGGCGCACGTCGATGCGGGAAAAACCACGACTACGGAGCGCGTGCTGTTCTACACGGGCATCTCCCACAAGATCGGCGAGGTGCACGAAGGCGCCGCGGTTATGGACTGGATGGAGCAGGAGCAGGAGCGGGGGATCACCATTACCTCTGCAGCCACGACCTGCTTCTGGTCCGGCATGAATCAACAGTTTGACGAGCACCGCATCAATATCATCGATACCCCCGGGCACGTGGACTTCACCATCGAGGTGGAGCGGTCCCTCCGGGTGCTCGACGGTGCGGTGGTGGTGTTCTGCGCCACTTCCGGGGTAGAGCCCCAGTCGGAAACGGTCTGGCGCCAGGCCAACAAGTACGAAGTGCCGCGCATCTGCTTCATTAATAAGATGGACCGGGCCGGGGCCAGCTTCGAGCGGGTCCTGGAGCAGATCGAGAACCGCCTTGGCGCCACCCCGGTCGCCTTGCAGCACCCCATTGGCGCCGAGGAAAACTTCGAAGGCGTCATCGATCTGATCGGTGAGCGGGCGATCTATTGGAACGAAGCCGATCAGGGCGCCACCTTTACCGCGGGCCCCATCCCTGAAGCCCTCGCTGACGCGTGCGCCGCGGGTCGGGAGCTTTTGCTAGAGGCGGCCGCGGAAGCTAATGATGAGCTCATGGAGCGGTACCTCGAGGAGGGGACGCTCAGCGAGGCGGAGCTGAAGGCAGGGCTCCGGGAGCGGGTGCTGCGCAATGAGATCGTGCTTGCGCTCTGCGGGTCAGCGTTTAAGAACAAAGGGGTGCAGGCGGTGCTCGACGCCGTGGTGGAATACCTGCCGGCGCCTCCGGAAGTGAAGGCCATTGAAGGGGTGCTCGAGGACGGGGAAACCCTGGCGACCCGCACCGCTGATGACGAAGCCCCCTTTGCTGCCCTGGCCTTCAAGATTGCCACGGACCCCTTCGTGGGGACGCTGACCTTCTTCCGGGTCTACTCCGGCGTGCTGAAAACCGGCGATGCGGTGTGGAATCCGGTGAAGGGAAAGCGCGAGCGTATCGGTCGCATGGTGCAAATGCATGCCAATAAGCGCGATGAGATCGACGAAGTGCGGGCAGGCGACATTGCGGCCGCCGTGGGGCTGAAGGAGGCCAGCACGGGGGATACGCTGTGCGATCAGAATGCCCGCATTACCCTGGAGCGCATGGAATTCCCCGAGCCTGTGATCGCCGTGGCCATCGAGCCCCGGTCCGTGCCCGATCAGGAAAAGATGGGCGTGGCGCTGGGCAAGCTCGCTCAGGAAGATCCTTCCTTCCAGGTGAAGACCGACCAGGAGTCGGGGCAGACCATTATCTCGGGCATGGGCGAGCTTCACCTCGACATCATCGTCGACCGCCTGCGCCGGGAATTTAAGGTCGAGGCCAAGGTGGGCAAACCTCAGGTCGCCTACCGCGAGACCATTCGCAAGACCGTCGAGGTCGAAGGCAAGTTTGTGCGCCAATCCGGTGGCAAGGGTCAGTACGGCCACGTGTGGCTTCGCCTCGAGCCCCTCGCCGCTGACGGCGAGCAAACCTTCGAGTTCGTTGACGCGATCACCGGCGGCGTGGTGCCTCGGGAATATATTCCGGCGGTGGGGAAGGGCGCCCAGGAAGCGATGGCTAATGGGGTGCTCGCGGGTTACCCGCTGATTGGCATCAAGGCCACGCTCTTTGATGGCTCCTTCCACGAGGTGGACTCCTCGGAAATGGCCTTTAAGATTGCGGGCTCCATGGCGCTGCGGGAAGGCGCGCGGGAGGCCGAGCCCACCTTGCTTGAGCCCATCATGAAGGTAGAGGTGGTCACCCCGGAAGATTACATGGGCGACGTCGTCGGCGATCTAAACCGCCGGCGGGGCCTGGTGCAGGGCATGGAGGACGGCTACGGCAGCAAGATTGTCCAGGCCGAGGTCCCCATGGCGGAAATGTTTGGCTATTCCACCGACCTGAGGTCCGCGACCCAGGGTCGGGCGCAGTACACCATGGAATTTGCGCGCTACGCCGAGGTGCCGGATTCCTTGCTGGAAGCGATTCGGCGCCGAAGCTAAAGCGGGCGCCACGCCCATCCATTGATTTAACACTTAAGAAAGGGGTTCTGCTGTGTCCAAGGCGAAATTTGAGCGCACTAAGCCGCACGTAAACGTGGGAACGATTGGTCACGTGGACCATGGTAAGACGACGCTGACGGCGGCGCTCACGAAGGTGTGCCACGAGACCTACCAGACTGGTGAGGCACGCGCCTTTGACCAGATTGACAATGCGCCGGAAGAGCGCGCGCGGGGGATCACGATTGCGACGTCGCACGTGGAGTATGAGTCCCCGAGCCGTCACTACGCGCACGTGGACTGCCCTGGGCACGCGGACTATGTGAAGAACATGATCACCGGTGCGGCGCAGATGGACGGTGCGATTCTGGTGTGCTCGGCGGCGGACGGCCCGATGCCGCAGACCCGGGAGCACATTCTGCTGTCTCGCCAGGTGGGCGTGCCGAAGATTGTGGTGTTTTTGAACAAAGCGGACATGGTGGACGACGAGGAGCTTCTCGAGCTGGTGGAGATGGAAGTTCGCGAGCTTCTGGACACCTACGAGTTCCCTGGGGACGACACGCCGATCGTGATTGGCAGTGCGCTGAAGGCCCTGGAAGGGGATCAGTCTGACATTGGTGTGCCGGCGGTGGTGAAGCTGGTGGAGGCGCTGGACGAGTACATTCCGGAGCCGGAGCGTGCGATTGACCAGGCGTTCCTGATGCCGATCGAGGACGTGTTCTCGATTTCTGGCCGGGGCACGGTGGTGACGGGCCGGGTTGAGCGCGGGATTGTGAAGGTTGGTGACGAAGTGGCGATTGTGGGTATTAAGGACACCACGAAGACCACGGTGACCGGCGTTGAGATGTTCCGGAAGCTTCTGGACGAAGGCCGTGCGGGGGAGAACGTGGGTGTTCTTCTTCGTGGTACGAAGCGTGATGAGGTGGAGCGTGGTCAGGTGCTGGCGAAGCCTGGTTCGATCACGCCGCACACGAAGTTTGAGGCTGAGGTGTACGTGCTGTCGAAGGACGAGGGTGGTCGTCACACGCCGTTCTTCAAGGGCTACCGTCCTCAGTTTTACTTCCGTACGACGGACGTGACGGGTTCCTGCGAGCTTCCCGAGGGCGTTGAGATGGTGATGCCTGGGGATAACGTGAAGCTTGCGGTGGATCTGATTGCGCCGATCGCCATGGATGAAGGCCTGCGCTTTGCTATCCGCGAAGGGGGCCGGACCGTGGGCGCTGGGGTGGTCGCGAAGATCATCGAGTAGCCGCGCTCTTAGGGCGTGGAGCCGAGCTCCAAGCGCCGCGGGAAAAAAGAAGGGTCTCGCGGCGCTTTGGAGCAATCTTTTTGTTGACGGCATGGGGCGGCATCCCTAGAATTCCGCCTCCCTAATTCGGGATCCCGGTTCCGATTAGCTTGCTAAGAATTGTGCCCCGCTTGAGCTAGGCTCGCAGGGCTGGAGTTGTAAACCCGTGCAAAATCAGCGTATCCGAATCCGTCTGAAGGCTTTCGACCACCGGCTCATCGATGTGTCCGCTCAGGAAATCGTTGATACGGCGAAGCGCACCGGCGCTCAGGTTCACGGCCCCATTCCTCTCCCCACGCGGAAGGAAAAGTACACGGTCCTGATCTCCCCGCACGTCAACAAGGATGCACGGGATCAGTACGAGATTCGCACCCACAAGCGCATGATGGACATCGTTGAGCCGACGGAAAAAACCGTCGATGCGCTCATGAAGCTCGATCTTGCAGCGGGTGTGGATGTACAGATCAGCCTGGGCTAAGGCCGAGGCCGAAGGTCGGTGATGCTCGCCCCTCGGGGCAGGAAAGCTTAAGCATCACGGCGCGCGCCTAAGGTTCGCGCCACACAGGGTCGCAAATAGCGGCTAGCGGTATTGGGTTCCGGCGCAGCCACGCCTACGGGGTGGTCTGCGCCGTTTTCATCGAGGCCTCAAAGAGAGGCTCCGTGAGAGGCAAGTACCATGACCATTGGAGTCGTAGGGCGGAAAACCGGCATGACCCGCATCTTCACGGAAGATGGGGCCAGCATTCCGGTCACCGTGATTGAAGTGAGCCCCAACCGGATCACGCAGGTCCGGGATGCCGAGAAGGATGGCTATCGCGCGGTTCAGGTCACCACCGGCGAGCGCCGTGCTCGCCGCGTGACGAAAGCGCAAGCTGGTCACTTCGCAAAGGCGGGGTCCGCACCGGGCCGGGGCCTGTGGGAGTTTCGCCTGGCAGAGGGCGAGGGCGCAGATCTTGCGCCGGGCGCCGAGCTGGGCGTAAGCGTGTTTGAGTCCGTCAAGATGGTAGATGTGACGGGCACGTCCAAGGGGAAGGGCTATGCCGGTGCGGTGAAGCGCTGGAACTTCCGTACCCAGGACGCCACCCACGGTAACTCCCTCTCCCACCGTGCGCCGGGCTCCATTGGCCAGTGCCAAACGCCGGGGCGGGTATTCAAGGGTAAGAAAATGTCGGGTCAGCTTGGCAACGAGCGGGTCACGGTGCAGAGCCTCGAGCTCGTCCGCATTGACGCCGAGCGGGGCTTGTTGCTGGTGAAGGGTGCCATTCCGGGTGCGCCGGGCTCGGACGTCATCGTCCGTCCCGCGGTGAAAGCTCGGAAGAGCGCCTAAAGGCCTAGGCAGCAGAGGAAATTCGGATGAATCTGAACATCGCAGCGCCAGGGGCTGGTGCAGACAAAGCGGTCGAGGTCTCGGAAGCGACCTTCGGGCGCGAGTTCAACGAAGCCTTGGTGCATCAAGTAGTGGTGGCTTATCTCGCAGGCGCGCGTCAGGGCACCCGGGCACAGAAGACTCGGGCAGAGGTGCGCGGCGGTGGCCGCAAGCCCTGGCGGCAGAAGGGAACGGGTCGGGCCCGCGCGGGCTCCATTCGCAGCCCCATTTGGCGTGGGGGCGGCACGACCTTCGCGGCGCGGCCTCAGGATCACAGCCAAAAGGTGAACCGCAAGATGTATCGCGGCGCCATGCGCTCCATCCTGTCTGAGCTTGTCCGCCAGGAGCGCCTCGTGGTGGTTGAGCAGTTCGCCGCCGAGACGCCGAAGACTAAGGCGCTGGTGGCTCAGTTGGCGGCCCTATCTGTCTCCAACGTGCTCATCGTCACGGAAGGGATGGACGACAACCTCTATCTCGCGTCGCGCAACCTGAAGGATGTGGACGTCCGGGATGTTGCGGCGACCGATCCCGTTTGCCTCCTCGCGCACGAAAAGGTGCTCATGACCGTTGAGGCGCTGAAGAAGTTTGAGGAGCAGCTGGCATGAACCAAGAGCGTCTGCTTCAGGTGATTTTGTCCCCGCACGTGTCGGAGAAGGCTGCCCGCGCTGCGGAGGGTGACAACGCGTATGCCTTTAAGGTCAGCAAGGACGCGTCCAAGCCCGAAATTCGCGCCGCCGTGGAGATGCTGTTCGAAGTCAGCGTCGTCGATGTGCGGACCGTAAATGTGAAAGGCAAAAGCAAGCGCACTGCTCGCGGAATGTCGCGTCGCAAGGACTGGAAAAAGGCCTACGTGCGCGTCGCCGACGGCCAGTCCATTGACTTTGCGCCGGTTGAGTAACGGGGAAATCTGATGGCCGTTATCAAAGCGAAACCTACGTCACCTGGCCGACGCTTCGTCGTTAAGGTCGTGACGCCGGAGCTCCACAAGGGGGCTCCCCACAAGCCGCTGCTCGAGAAGCAGTCGAGCACCGGTGGCCGCAACAATGCGGGCCGCGTGTCCACGCGCCATCGGGGCGGTGGTCACAAGCACCACTACCGGATCATCGACTTCAAGCGGAACAAGGATGGGGTGCCGGGCGTGGTGGAACGCCTCGAGTACGATCCGAACCGCAGCGCGCACATTGCGCTGATCAAGTACGCCGACGGCGAGCGCCGCTACATCCTCGCGCCCCGGGGCGTGAGCGCCGGTGCGCCGATCCAGTCGGGCACGGATGCGCCGATCAAGCCTGGCAACGCCATGCCGCTGCGCAACGTCCCCGTGGGGACCATGGTGCATAACATCGAGCTTAAGCCCGGTAAGGGTGGGCAGATTGCCCGTAGCGCCGGTGCGGGCGTGCAGCTGGTGGCGCGGGAAGGCAGCTATGCCACGCTCCGCCTGCGCAGCGGCGAGATGCGCCGGGTGCTCGTGGAGTGCCGGGCGACCATCGGTGAGGTGGGGAACTCGGAGCACAGCCTGCGTTCCTACGGCAAGGCTGGGGCCATGCGTTGGCGCGGCGTTCGCCCGACGGTTCGTGGGGTGGCCATGAACCCGGTGGATCACCCGCACGGCGGTGGTGAGGGTCGGACTTCCGGTGGCCGTCACCCGGTTTCGCCCTGGGGTATGCCCACCAAGGGTCATAAGACGCGCAGCAACAAGCGCACCGACAAAATGATTGTGCGCCGCCGGCGCGCGCGCAAGTAGCGCCTGAGCGATAGGAGAACAGCGTGCCTCGTTCACTCCACAAAGGACCCTTTGTCGATCTGCACCTCGTAAAGAAGGTGGAGAAGGCAGTCGAAAGCAACGATAAGCGGCCGATTAAGACCTGGTCGCGGCGCTCCATGGTGCTGCCTGAAATGGTCGGGCTGACGATTGCAGTGCACAACGGTAAGCAGCATGTGCCCGTGCTCATCAACGAAGAGATGGTCGGTCACAAGCTCGGAGAATTCGCCCTGACGCGGACCTTCCGGGGCCACGTCGCCGACAAAAAGTCGCGCCGTTAACGGGCTGGTCGAGGAAAAGACGATGGAAGTCTCTGCAACAGCAAAGCGTATTCGGATGTCGGCGCAGAAGGTGCGTCTGGTTGCGGACCAGATCCGTGGCCTGGGTGTGGCACAGGCCCTCGATGTCCTGAACTTCAGTACGAAAGCCGCGTCGACCCCCGTTCGTAAGGCGCTCGAGTCGGCAATCGCGAACGCGGAGCACAACGACGGCGCAGACGTCGACGAGCTTCGGGTGGCGAAGATTTTTGTGAACGAGGGGATGACCCTCAAGCGGATCAAGCCGCGGGCCAAGGGCCGGGCCGATCGCATCTTTAAGCGCACCTGCCACATTACCGTGGCGGTATCGGACGACTAAGACGTCGTCCTCAAAGCGATAGCTGGGAGAAGGACCACATGGGTCAGAAAGTAAACCCCGTCGGCTTTAGGCTTGGCATCGTTCGCGACCACAACTCGGTGTGGTATGCGGATAGCCGAAGCTACGCGGATAAGCTGCACAATGATCTTGAGGTGCGTGACTTCCTGCGGGAGCGGCTGGCGAGCGCGTCCGTGAGCAAGATCCACATCGAGCGCCCGGCGGAAACCGCCCGCGTGACCATTCACACCGCCCGGCCGGGCATCGTGATTGGTAAGAAAGGGGAAGACGTCGAGCGCCTCCGTGCAGACGTCTCTCGGCTGATGGGTGTGCCCGTGCACATCAACATCGAAGAGATTCGCAAGCCGGAGCTCGATGCGTACCTGGCAGCCCAGAACGTGGCGCAGCAGCTTGAGCGCCGGGTTCAGTTCCGTCGCGCCATGCGCCGGGTGCTGCAGAACGCCATGCGCCTGGGGGCCCAGGGCATGCGGATTCGCGTCGCCGGTCGCCTTGGCGGTGCGGACATCGCGCGTTCCGAAACTTACCGGGAAGGTCGGGTGCCGCTTCATACCCTGCGCGCCGACATCGATTACGCCACGGCCGAGGCCAACACGACCTACGGTGTCATTGGCGTGAAGGTGTGGATCTTCAAGGGTGAAATCATTGGGTCGCGGGAAGAGTCCGCGCAAGCTGCCGCCAATTAAGGCGCGCGACGTAGCTACGGGATAGAGAAACATGCTTCAGCCCAAGCGTACAAAGTTTAGAAAGCAGCAGAAGGGCCGCAACCGCGGTCTCGCCGAGCGCGGCAGCAGCGTCAGCTTCGGTGAGTTTGCTCTGAAGGCTGTGGGTCGCGGTCGCATGACGGCCCGGCAAATTGAGGCAGGGCGCCGGGCCATGACCCGTCGCGTCCGCCGGGGCGGAAAGATCTGGATTCGGGTGTTCCCGGACAAGCCGATCACCCAAAAGCCTCTGGAAGTGCGTCAGGGTAAGGGTAAGGGCAGCGTCGAGTACTGGGTGTGCCAAATCCAGCCTGGTCGGGTTCTTTATGAAATGGAAGGGGTGTCGGAAGACGTGGCGCGTGACGCGTTCCGGCTGGCAGCCGCGAAGCTGCCCTTCGAGACCACCTTCGTGAAGCGGACGGTGATGTGATGAAGGCAAGCGAACTGCGGGATAAGTCCGAGGCCGAGCTGAAGGAGTCGCTCCTGAAGCTTCTCCGGGATCAGTTCAACCTTCGGATGCAGAAGGGCAGCGGCCAGCTTGGCCAGTCCCATCTTCTGGGCCAGACGCGGCGGGAGATCGCCCGGGTCCGCACCGTGCTCCGTGAGAAGCAGGCGGTGCAGTCGTGAGTGAGACGGAAATGATGACCGAAAAGCAGAGCAATCCCCGCACCCTGAACGGGACGGTGGTGAGCAACAAGATGGATAAAACCATCGTGGTCCTGGTGGAGCGTCGGGTGCAGCACCCCCTCTACGGCAAGATCGTTCGCCGGTCGAGCAAGGTCCATGCTCACGATGCGCAGAATGAGTGTGAAGTGGGGGACGTGGTGACCGTGCGCGAAGCGCCGCCCATGTCAAAAACGAAGACGTGGCAGCTGGTCAGCATCGACGAGCGCCCCGCCAAGGTTTGATGCGAAAGACGCGATGGGGGCGCTGGGCGCCCCAAGCTGGAGAACGGCGATGATTCAGACGCAAACGATGTTGGAAATCGCGGATAACAGTGGTGCGCGTCGGGTGATGTGCATCAAGGTTTTGGGCGGTTCCCACCGTCGCTACGCGCGGGTTGGCGACGTGATTAAGGTCACGATTAAGGAAGCGAATCCTCGCGGCCGCGTCAAAAAGGGACAGGTGGTGAATGCTGTGGTGGTGCGGACCCGTAAGGGCGTGCGCCGTCCGGATGGCTCCATCATCCGTTTTGATGACAACGCGGCAGTGCTGCTTAACACCAACCTGCAGCCGATTGGTACGCGTATCTTTGGCCCGGTCACGCGGGAGCTGCGCAGCGAGAACTTCATGCGCATCGTCTCGCTTGCGCCGGAAGTGCTCTAGCGCGCGGGGTCCGGGAGATAACCATGCAAAAGATTCGTAGAAACGACCAAGTCACCGTCCTCACGGGCCGGGACAAGGGTAAGCGGGGCGAGGTCCTGCGCGTGCTCGATGACGGCCGCGCGCTCGTCTCTGGCATCAACATTGTGAAGAAGCACACGCGCCCCGATCCCTACCGCGGGATTCAGGGGGGCATCGTCGAGAAGGAAGCACCGATCCAGCTTTCTAACCTCGCGCTGTGGAACCCCGAAGCTGAGCGCGGCGATCGCGTGGGCTTCCGGGTGGAAGACGGCAAAAAGGTGCGCTTCTTCAAGTCCACCGGCAAGACCATCGGGTCCTGAGGAATTAGGCGGCCATGACTAAGCTTTACGAACAGTATCGCGGCGAGATTGTCCCGAAGCTCATGGAGCAGTTCTCCTACGGCTCGGTGATGGAAGTCCCGCGCCTCGAGAAGATCACGCTCAACATGGGTCTGGGCGAGGCGATCGGCGATCGCAAGATCATCGAAGCAGCCACCAACGACATGGGCTTGATCAGCGGGCAGAAGCCCGTGGTCACCGTGGCGCGGAAGTCCGTGGCGGGCTTCAAGATCCGTGATGGCTACCCCATCGGCTGCAAGGTGACCCTGCGCCGGGCGCGGATGTATGAGTTCTTCGAGCGCCTGATCGCCATCGCCATTCCCCGGCAGCGGGATTTCCGCGGCCTGTCCCCGAAGTCCTTTGACGGCCGGGGCAACTACGCCATGGGTTTCAACGAGCAGATCGTGTTCCCGGAGATCGACTACGACAAGGTTGATACGCTCCGCGGCCTGGACATCTGCATCACCACCACGGCGAAGAATGACGAGGAAGGTCGCGCTCTGCTGACGGCCTTCAATTTCCCCTTTCGTACGGCAGGACAAGCGTAATGGCCAAGGTTTCCATGGTAGAGCGCGAGAAGAAGCGCGCGAAGGCGGTGCAGCGCTACGCGAAGAAGCGGGCTGAGCTAAAAGCAATCATCAACGATCGCAGCGCGTCGGAAGAAGACCGCTGGGAAGCGCAGCAGAGCCTGCAAAAGCTTCCGCGGAACGCGAGCCCGAGCCGCCAGCAGCGCCGCTGCCGGGTGACCGGTCGCCCCCATGGGGTTTATCGCAAGTTTGGTTTGGGCCGTAACAAGCTCCGGGAAGCCGCTATGCGCGGTGACGTGCCCGGGCTTGTGATGTCGTCCTGGTAAGGGGAAAGGAGAACGCCATGAGCATGCAAGATCCCCTGTCTGACCTCCTCACCCGGCTGCGCAACGCGCAGGCCCGGAAGAAGCCGACGGTCACCATGCCCTCTTCCAAGGCGAAGCTGGCGGTGCTGGCCGTGCTCCGGGATGAAGGGTTTGTCAGCGATTTCTCCGTGACCGACGGCGTGAAGCCCGAAGTGACGGTGGCGCTGAAGTACCACAACGGGGAGCCGGTGATCGAAGAGATCGCGCGCGTGTCGCGCCCCGGGCTCCGGAACTATAAAGCGTGCGACGCGCTCCCGAAGGTTCGGGGCGGTCTGGGCGTTGCCATCGTTAGCACCAATCGTGGGGTGATGACGGATCGGGCAGCCCGGGCGCAGGGCGTCGGCGGCGAGGTGCTCTGCACCGTCTTTTGATGAGCGAATAGAGCTATGTCGAGAGTTGCAAAGAATCCAGTTCAGCTTCCTCAGGGCGTGCAAGTGCAGCTCGGCGAGGGTTCGCTGACGATTAAAGGGTCCAAGGGCGAGCTGTCCATGGACGTGCACCCGGCGGTTTCGATTTCCGAAGCCGACGGCGCCCTCACCTTCACCCCGGCGGACGAGAGCGCCACCGGTGGCTGGGCGCAGTGTGGTACGGCGCGGGCCCTCGTGCAGAACATGGTGACCGGCGTGACCGACGGCTTTGAGCGGAAGCTCCAGCTGGTTGGGGTGGGTTACCGGGCGCAGGCCCAGGGCCGTGCCGTGAACCTGTCCCTCGGCTTCTCCCATCCCGTGGTGTATCAGCTGCCGGAAGGGATTGACGCAGAAACGCCTTCGCAGACGGAAATCGTCATTCGCGGCATCTGCAAGCAGAAGGTTGGCCAGGTGTCTGCGGAGATTCGTCGTTTCCGTCCCCCGGAGCCCTACAAGGGCAAGGGTGTGCGCTACGCGGACGAGCACGTCCGTCGTAAGGAAGCGAAGAAGAAGTAATTTTTTTAGCGCCCCATGGTTGGGCCCTTTGGATGAGTGCGAGATCAGCATGAAACCGAACCAGAAAAAACTAGCGCGCCTTCGTCGCGCGCGCCGCGCTCGGTCGCACATGCGCACCCTTGGTGCGGTGCGCCTTTGCGTCCACCGCACGCCGCGCCACATTTACGCGCAGGTGATTTCCGCTGATGGCGGCACCGTGCTGGCCTCCGCTTCAACCCTAGATGCCAACCTTCGGGACGGCGCCACGGGCAATGCGGAAGCGGCCTCCAAGGTGGGCAAGCTCATTGCTGAGCGCGCCGTGGGTGCGGGTATTTCAGAAGTTGCCTTCGATCGTTCCGGGTACCGCTACCACGGTCGTGTCAAAGCGCTAGCAGATGCGGCGCGTGAAGCCGGTCTGCAGTTCTAAGGGAAGCATCATGGCCTATACGGAAGAAATCAAAGAAGAAGGTCTGGTTGAGAAGCTCGTCCAGATCAATCGCGTAGCCAAGGTGGTCAAGGGTGGCCGCATCTTCGGTTTTACGGCGCTCGCCGTGGTCGGTGATGGCGCTGGCCGTGTGGGCTTTGGTCGCGGTAAGGCGCGGGAAGTCCCCGTGGCGATCCAGAAGGCGATGGAGTCGGCGCGGCGCAACATGGCCGACGTGGACCTTGATGGCTCCACCATTTGGTATCCCACCACCGGTATCCATGGCGCCTCTAAGGTGTACATGCAGCCGGCGTCGGAAGGGACCGGCGTTATCGCCGGGGGCGCAATGCGCGCCGTCCTGGAAGCGGCCGGGGTTCATAACGTATTGGCGAAGTGCTATGGGTCGACGAACCCGGTCAACGTCGTTAATGCCACCTTCAAAGCGCTGAAGAACATTCGTTCCCCGGGTCAGGTTGCGGCCAAGCGCGGGAAGAGCGTTGAAGAGCTGACGGCTTAAGGCTTCGAGGAGAAGAACGTGGCGGACAGCAAAATTCGAGTGACTCAGATCCGCAGCACCGCGGGTCGGCTAAAGAAGCACATTGCCTGTGTGCACGGCTTGGGGCTTCGTCGCATTGGTCACAGCGTGGAAGTCGAAGATACGCCGGCAGTGCGGGGCATGATTAACAAGGTCCCGTATCTCGTTCGGGTTGAGGGAGAGTAAGGGCATGCGCCTTAACGATCTAAAAGCAGGTCCCGGAAGCCGCCCCGCCAAGAAGCGGGTGGGTCGGGGAACCTCCAGCGGCATCGGTAAGACCGGTGGCCGTGGTGTGAAGGGCCAGACCTCTCGTACCGGGTCCTCGATCCGGCCCGGTTTCGAGGGTGGTCAGATGCCGCTCCAGCGCCGGGTGCCGAAGTTCGGTTTCCAATCTCGGATTGGTCGGGTGACCGCGGAAGTTCGCCTTAGCGAGCTTGCGAAGGTGGACGGCGCCGAGGTGACCCTCGAGTCCCTGAAGGCGGCTAACGTCATTCGTCGCGATATGCGTCGGGCGCGAATCATGCTTTCCGGTTCTGTCAGCCAGGCGTACACGGTGAAGGGCCTGGCCGTAAGCAAGGGCGCTCGGGCAGCCATCGAGGCAGCGGGCGGCAGCGTCATCGACGAAGCGCCGGCCGTCGAAGCGGCACAGGACGCCTAAGGGCGTCACGGGAGCTTGGGCATGGCTGTCGATCCGAAATCGCTTGCAGGCGCACAGGCCGGGGTACAGGAGCTGATCCGTCGCATCCTGTTCGTCCTGGTAGCGCTGCTGGTGTATCGCATTGGCACGCATATCCCAATCCCGGGGATCGACCCCGTTCGCCTGCGTCAGCTCTTTGAGCAGAACCAGGGGGGCATCCTCGAGCTCTTTAACATGTTCTCCGGGGGTGCCCTGGAGCGCATGAGTATTCTGGCGCTGGGCGTCATGCCCTACATCACTGCCTCCATCATTATGAATCTGCTGACGGCCATGGATCCCCGGCTGGAGCAGCTTCGTAAGGAAGGGGAAGCGGGGCGTCGTAAGATCATGCAGTACACGCGCTACGGAACGGTGGCGATCGCTCTGGTGCAGGGGTGGGGGATGTCCGTTGGCCTGGCGTCTCAGGGCCTGACCTATACCACGGGCCTCGGGTTTTACTTCGTGGCCACCGTCTCGCTGGTGACCGGCGCCATCTTCATGATGTGGCTCGGCGAGCAGATCACGGAGCGCGGCGTGGGTAACGGGATCTCCATGCTGATTTTTGCGGGGATCGTGGCCGGTTTCCCGGCGGCCATTGGACAAAGTTTTGAAGCGGCACGGCAGGGCGATATCAACATTATCGCGCTGCTCGTGATTGCGGCCCTGGCGGTCGCGATCATCGCCTTCGTGGTGTACGTGGAGCGGGGTCAGCGACGCATCGTGGTGAACTATGCGAAGCGCCAGCAGGGCCGGCGGGTTTACCAGGCTCAATCGTCCCACTTGCCGCTGAAGGTAAACATGGCAGGGGTAATCCCGGCCATTTTTGCCAGCAGTCTGCTTCTGGCGCCGGCGACCATCGCCCAGTGGTTCGGGCAGACGCCGGGCATGGAGTGGCTCCAGGAAATCGCCCTGGCGCTCTCTCCGGGGAACTTTTTGTACGTCCTGCTGTTCGCTGCGGGGATCATTTTCTTCTGCTTCTTCTATACGGCGTTGATGTTTAACCCGAAGGAAATTGCAGAGAACCTCAAGCGGCAGGGGGCCTATGTGCCGGGGATCCGTCCCGGGCAGCATACGGCGAAGCACATTGACGACATCACGACGCGGCTAACCATGTTTGGCTCGCTCTACATTGCCGCCGTGTGTTTGCTGCCGGAATTTTTGGTGGTGGGTTTTGACGTCACCTTCCGCTTGGGCGGAACGGCGATGTTGATCGTAGTGGTGGTCTCCATGGACTTCATGGCACAGGTTCAGTCGCACCTGATGTCCAGCCAGTATGCGAAGTTGATGGAGCGGTCCAATCTCCAGAGCTATGGAAAAGGTGCGCGTCGCTAAGGGCGACCCCAGGAGCGTGTCATGAAGGTAAGAGCATCTGTTCGAAAGATTTGCCGGAATTGCAAGATTATCCGCCGCCACGGCAGCGTGCGCGTGATCTGTTCCGCCGAGCCGCGCCATAAGCAGCGCCAGGGCTAAGTAAAACATTTGATTTGTTAAGGGTTTGCAGCTAATCTTTCGCGCCTTTTTTCTGGCGCAGGCTGTCGCCCTGGAAACCGAGGAGTGCCATCAATGGCCCGTATCGCCGGCGTCAATATTCCGGACAACAAGCACGCGGAAATCTCGCTGACCTATATCTTTGGGATTGGCCGTACCACCGCAAAGAAGCTGTGCGACACCGTCGGCGTGGCGCGTACGGCGCGCATCGGCGACCTCACGGATGGTGAGCTCGATGCCCTGCGGAATGAAATCGCCAAGATGCCGGTGGAAGGGGACCTCCGTCGGGAGGTGTCCATGAACATCAAGCGTCTCATGGATCTCGGTTGCTACCGCGGTATCCGCCATCGTCGCGGTCTGCCGCTTCGTGGTCAGCGGACCAAAACCAACGCGCGCACCCGCAAGGGCCCCACGCGTCCGATTCGTAAGTAAAGACGGCCAAGGCGGCCCCGCCAGGCGGCCCCGTTGCGAAAGGATTGTTAGCTCATGGCAGAAGCCAGCTCTAAGAAGCGTGTGAAGAAAGTCGTGGTGGACGGGGTTGCCCACATCCACGCGTCCTTCAACAACACGATCATCACCATCTCTGACCGCCAGGGGAACGCGCTTTGCTGGGCGACCTCCGGCGGCAGTGGTTTCCGGGGCTCTCGGAAGTCCACTCCCTTTGCGGCCCAGGTGGCTGCGGAGCGGGCGGGCACGGCAGCGCTGGACTATGGCATGAAGAACCTCGACGTCTACGTGAAGGGGCCGGGGCCCGGTCGCGAGTCCGCAGTGCGTGCGCTGAACGGTGTGGGTTTCCGCATCGCCAGCATCACGGATGTGACGCCGATTCCGCACAATGGTTGCCGTCCGCCCAAGAAGCGTCGGGTTTAACGTCCGCTCGCGGACTGAACGCAGGAGAATCTGATGGCCCGCTATACCGGCCCGAGACTGAAGTTAGCACGTCGCGAAGGCACTGATCTGATGCTCACCAGCGGTGTGCGTCCCCTTGATTCTAAGTGCAAGGCGGAAGCCCCTCCCGGACAACACGGCGCGCGGCGCCAGCGTCCGTCGGACTACGCCGTGCAGCTTCGTGAAAAGCAGAAGGTGCGCCGCATCTACGGCGTGCTTGAGCGTCAGTTCCGCAATTACTACAAGCGCGCTGACCGCCAAAAAGGCGCGACCGGCGAGAACCTGCTTCGCGCCCTCGAAAGCCGCTTGGACAATGTGGTTTATCGCCTCGGCTTTGGGTCCACCCGAGCGGAAGCGCGGCAGCTGGTTTCGCATAAGAGCATCGAAGTGAACGGTGCGCTGGTGAATATCCCGTCCTATCAGGTGAAGCCTGACGACGTGATCACCGTCCGGGAGAAGTCCAAGGCCCAGCTGCGGATTCAAGCAGCCCTTCAATTGGCCGCTCAGCGCGCGCCCTGCGAATGGCTTGAGTTCGACGCTAGCAAGCTCTCCGGCACCTTCAAGCGTCACCCGGATCGGGGTGAGCTGTCCGCCGAGATCAACGAGAACCTGATCGTCGAGCTTTACTCCAAGTAACCGAATTTAGGGCAGGTCACGACATGGCACGATCCGTCACCGAATTCCTGACGCCGAAAAATATCCAGGTTCAGGAAGTCAGCAAGACCCGTGCGAAGGTAACGCTCGAGCCTCTCGAGCGCGGCTTCGGTCATACCCTTGGGAATACGCTTCGCCGCATTCTGCTCTCCTCCATGCCCGGCTGTGCCGTCACGGACGTGCAGATCGATGGCGTGCAACATGAGTACAGCGCGATTGAAGGGGTGCAGGAAGACGTCATCGAGATCCTTCTGAACCTCAAGGGGCTGGCCGTGCGTATGCATGGCGCCGACGAAGCCACCCTGACGCTGTCCAAGAGCGGCGCCGGTGAGGTGACGGCCGCGGATCTCCAGCTCCCGCAGGACGTGGAACTGGTGAACCCGGAGCACCACATCGCGACGCTGAACAGCGGCGGTAAGCTCAAGATGGAAATCCGCGTGGCGCGGGGTCGGGGCTATGAGCCCGCCGATGCGCGCCGCGGGGACGAGGAAGAAACGCGTCCCATCGGCGTGCTTCTTCTCGATGCAACCTTCAGCCCGATCTACCGCGTTGCCTACAGCGTGGAAGCGGCTCGGGTTGAGCAGCGCACGGACCTCGACAAGCTGATCATCGACCTCGAGACCAACGGTACCATCGAGCCCGAGGAAGCGATTCGTCGCGCTGCTACGATCCTTCAGCAGCAGCTGGCCGTGTTCGTGGACCTTGAAGGTCAGGCGGAGCCCGCAGCGGCGGAAAGCGAAGAGCAGATCGATCCGATCCTGCTTCGTCCCGTCGACGACCTCGAGCTCACCGTGCGTAGCGCCAACTGCCTCAAGGCAGAGAACATTTACTACATCGGCGATCTGATCCAGCGCACGGAAGTGGAGCTGCTCAAGACGCCGAACCTGGGCAAGAAATCGCTCACGGAAATCAAGGACGTGCTTGCCTCCCGGGGCCTTTCCCTGGGGATGCGCCTGGACAGCTGGCCGCCCGCAAGCCTTAAGAAGGATGACAAAGCGATCGCCTAAGCGTCGCCCCTAAGCGTCAAGGAAACCGAAGTCATGCGTCACCGTAAAAGTGGTCGTCAGCTCAATCGCAACAGCTCGCATCGGACGGCGATGTTCCGCAACATGGCCGTGTCGCTGATCGAGCATGAGGTGATCAAAACCACTCTGCCCAAGGCGAAGGAGCTTCGCCGGGTCGCAGAGCCCCTGATCACCCTGGCTAAGGAAGACTCCGTGGCCAACCGCCGCTTGGCCTTCAGCCGGACCCGGAGCAAGGAAGCCGTGGGCAAGCTCTTCACCGAGATTGGTCCGCGCTACGCCGAGCGACCCGGGGGCTACACGCGCATCCTGAAGTGCGGCTTCCGCGCCGGGGATGCGGCGCCCATGGCGCTCATCGAGCTGGTGGATCGTCCCATGCCCGATCTCGACGATGTCGAGGATGAGGCCGTGGAGATGGAAGACGAGGCCTAAGCGCTTCCCTTCCTTCGAAGCAAAAAACGGCGCCTGCGGGCGCCGTTTTTCGTTGCGGGGCAGGGCCGCTAGGCGGCCCGGCGGCGCTTGGGCTTCAGGTAGGGCCCGAGGAAGCGCCCCGTAATGGACGCAGGATTAGCCGCCACCGCTTCCGGCGTGCCCTCAGCAATGATTTGCCCGCCCCCGGAACCGCCCTCGGGACCGAGATCGAGAATCCAATCCGCGGTCTTGATGACGTCGAGGTTGTGCTCAATCACCACCACCGTATTGCCGTGATCGCGCAGGCGGTGAAGGACCTCTAGGAGCAGCTCTATGTCCTGGAAGTGCAGCCCCGTCGTGGGCTCGTCCAAGATATAGAGCGTGTTGCCCGTATCGCGCTTCGAGAGCTCCCGCGCCAGCTTCACGCGCTGGGCCTCGCCCCCGGAGAGGGTGGTGGCGCTCTGGCCCAGGCGCACGTAGCTGAGGCCCACATCCATGAGGGTTTGGAGCTTTCGGGCCAGCACGGGAATGGCGGAGAAGAAGTCGAGCCCTTCCTCCACGGTCATCTCGAGCACTTCATTGATGTTCTTGCCCTTGTACTGCACCTCTAGGGTTTCCCGGTTGTAGCGCTTGCCCTTACAGGCATCGCAGACCACGTAGATATCCGGGAGGAAGTGCATCTCGACCTTAATGAGCCCATCGCCCTGGCAGGCCTCGCAGCGGCCCCCCTTAACGTTGAAGCTGAAGCGCCCGGGCTTGTAGCCCCGGGTGCGCGCTTCACTGGTTTGGGCGAAGAGCTCTCGAATCGGCGTAAAGAGGCCGGTGTAGGTGGCGGGGTTCGAGCGTGGCGTACGGCCGATGGGGCTTTGGTCGATATCCACCACCTTGTCCAAATGCTCGAGCCCATCGATGCGGTCATGGGCCGCGGGGGTGAGGGCCGTGGCGCCGTTTAGGGCCGTGGCCGCCGCCGGGTAAAGCGTGTGGTTGATCAGCGTCGACTTGCCCGAGCCGGAAACCCCGGTGATGCAGGTCATGAGGCCCAGGGGAAGGCGTCCGGTGACATCCCGGAGATTGTTGCCCGAGGCGCCCTTGATGGTGAGCCAGCGCTTGTCCTTGGGCTCATTTCGCACTTTGGGGACCGCAATGGCTCGGCGCCCGGACAGATAGGCGCCGGTGAGGGATTCGGTACTCTTGGCAATCTCCGCGGGCTTGCCGGCGGCCACGATCGCGCCGCCGTGAACCCCGGCGCCGGGGCCGATATCAATGACGTAGTCCGCGGCGCGGATCGCGTCCTCGTCGTGCTCCACCACCAGCACCGTATTTCCAAGGTCCCGGAGGTGGGTCAGGGTAGCGAGGAGCCGCTCGTTATCCCGCTGGTGTAACCCAATGGAGGGCTCGTCAAGGACGTAAAGCACGCCCACGAGCCCGGCGCCAATCTGGCTGGCGAGGCGAATGCGTTGGGCTTCGCCCCCCGAGAGGGTGTCCGCGGAGCGCTCGAGGGTGAGGTAGTTCAGCCCCACGTCGACCAAGAAGCGCAGCCGAGCGCGGATCTCCTTGAGGATCTTGTCGGCAATTTCCCCGCGCTTCCCCTCGAGGGCCAGGCCGTCGAAATAGGCCGCGGCGTCGGCGATGGAATCGTGGGTGATGGCGGGGAGGGTGCGCCCTTCTAGGAATACGGCCCGGGCCTCGCGGCGTAGGCGCGTTCCCCGGCAGGCGTCGCAAGGGGCCACGGACATGAAGCGCGCGAGGTTTTCCCGAACCATGTTCGAGTCCGTTTCCCGGTAGCGGCGCTCCATGTTCGGCACCACGCCCTCGAAGGGGTATTCCCGGCGGATGACGCTGCCGCGCTCCGTTCGATAGCTAAAGTTGATTTCCGTAGCGCCTGATCCCTGGAGGATGATGTCCCGGTGCTTTTTGCTCAGGGAATCGAAGGGCGCGTCGAGATCGAAGCCGTAGTGCTTGGCCACGGCGGAAAGCAGGTGAAAATAGTAGACGTTGCGCCGGTCCCAGCCCTGAATGGCCCCTTCGCTAAGGGCCAGGCTGCCATCGGGGATCACTCGCTTGGCGTCGATGAACTGCCGCACCCCCAGACCGTCGCAGCTTGGGCAGGCGCCGGCGGGGTTGTTGAAGGAGAACAGGCGCGGCTCCAGTTCGCTCAAGCTATAGCCGCACTGGTGGCAGGCGAAGTGGGACGAGAAGACGATGGGATCTCCGTCGCCGTTGGGATTCTCATCCATGGTGAGTACCCAGGCGTTCCCCTGGGCCAGCTCCAGGGCGGTCTCGAAGGACTCCGCGAGGCGCTGCTCAAGGCCGGCCTTCACCCGGAAGCGGTCCACCACGACCTCAATGCTGTGTTTGCGCTTCTTATCGAGGCTGGGGCGGTCGTCGAGATCGAACACTTCGCCGTCGATGCGCGCACGCACGAAGCCTCCGGCGGTCAAGGATTTGAACACCGGCAGGTGTTCCCCCTTACGGCCATCGACCACCGGCGCCAGCAGCATGGCCCGGGTCCCCTCGGGCAGGGCCATGACGTGATCCACCATCTGGCTTACCGTTTGCGCCGCCAGGGGCGTGTCGTGATCCGGGCAGCGCGGCTCCCCGACCCGAGCAAAAAGCAGGCGGAGATAGTCGTAGATCTCCGTGATCGTGCCCACCGTCGACCGCGGGTTGTGGGAGGTGGATTTCTGCTCGATGGAGATCGCCGGGGACAGCCCCTCGATGTAGTCCACGTCCGGCTTTTCCATCATGGAAAGGAACTGCCGGGCGTAGGCCGAAAGGGACTCTACGTAGCGCCGCTGCCCTTCAGCGTAGAGCGTATCGAAGGCTAGGGAGGATTTGCCCGACCCCGACAGGCCGGTGATGACAATGAGTTTGTCCCGGGGCAGGTCGAGGTCAATGTTCTTCAAATTATGGGTGCGAGCACCGCGAATACTGATGCTATCCATGGGGCGTCTCTTGGCGAAAGGGCAGGGCGCGGGCCGGGGGAACGCGGGCGAGGGGGACACTCCGGTGCGCAATCCCCCACGATACGTGCCGCGTTGGATGGCGGCAAGGGACGTTCATGCCGAGAGCAGAACGGGAAATCTCCTCTCCTTAGGGAGAGCGCCTGAGGTACACTGGCTTCACACGTTTAAGCACTGGAGGACACCATGGCCCGCGGGATTAACAAGGTCATTCTTATCGGCAATTTAGGGGTCGATCCGGAAACCCGCTACACCCAGGGGGGGGCGCCGGTGACCAACTTCCGCCTTGCCACGAGTGAGCAATGGCGCGACAAGCAAAGCAATGAAAACCGGGAGCGCACGGAGTGGCACTCCGTGGTGTGCTTTGGCCGCCTTGCGGAAATCGCCGGTGAGTATCTGCGCAAAGGCTCTAAGGTTTTCGTGGAAGGGTCCCTGCGCACCAGCTCCTGGGAAAGCGATGGGCAAACGCGCTACAAAACGGAAATCATCGCTAACGACATGCAAATGCTCGATAGCCGCGGCGGCGGAATGGGTGGGGGCATGGGGGGTGAGGGCATGGGTAGCGGAGCCCCGGCGCCGCAGCGTAGCGCGCCCCGGGCGGCCCCGGAGCCTGTCGCCAATCCCGACACCATGGATGACTTCGACGACGACATCCCCTTCTAGACCGCGCACCCTCTGCGCACGGTAAGGAAGAGCCCAGGCTTCGGTCTGGGCTTTTTCTTTTGGGCTTTCGCTTTAGGTCAGGTTTTAGGCCAGGCCGAGGGCTAGGAGGGCGAAAAGCAGGCACGCTAGCAGTAGGCGGTAGATCACAAAGGGCATCATGCCCACCTTCGCGACCCAGCGCAGAAAGGCCTTGATCACGAGGCCCGCGGCCAGCGCGGAGGCGACGAGGCCCAGGGCCATGAGATCCCAGGGCACGGGATCGGGGCTTTCCAGGAGGTCCTTGCTGGCCAGGAGGCCGGCGCCGGCAATGGTCGGCAAGGAGAGCAAAAAGGAAAAGCGCGCGCTGCTTTCCCGGTCGAGGCCGAGGGCTAGGGCGGCGGTCATGGTGATGCCCGAGCGCGACGTGCCGGGAATGAGGGCAAGGCACTGGGCCAGGCCAATGCATAGCGCGCCGCGAAGGCTGAGGGCCCCCAAGGGGTGGGTTTCGGTGTGGGGTCTTCGGTCGGCCACGCCGAGGAGGAGGCCAAAGGCCAGTGTGCTGCTGGCAATCACCGCAACGCTGCGCAGCTCCGCTTCAATCCAGTCCTTGAGCGTAAAGCCCACCAGCACCACGGGCAGGGTGGCCAGCACCAGCGCCAGGGCCAAGCGGCCGTCCTCCGTCAGGCGGCGCTGCCGCAGGCTGTCCCAGGCGCCGAGGGTGAGGGCCGTGACGTCCTGGCGTAGCAGCCAAAGGCAGGCGCTGAGCGTGCCCACGTGCACCGCGACATCGAAGGCGAGGCCCTGATCGGGCCAGCCCAGCAGCTGGGAGGGCAGGATCAGGTGCGCGGAGGAAGAAACGGGGAGGAATTCCGTGATGCCCTGGATCAGCGCGAGCGCCAGAGCTTGAAGGCTATCCATGGCTTTGCGTTTTCCCTTGGGGTCGTGGCACGGTGCGCGCAGTTTACCGGGATCTGACTGCCATGACCGCTCTGTCCGCCGTTCCCATCTTTCCGCTCCATGCCGTGCTCTTTCCCGAGGGCAAGCTGCCGCTACGGATCTTTGAGCCCCGCTACCTCGAGCTGGTGAAGCGATCCCTGAAGGCCGATGCCCCCTTCGTGATTGCGGCCCTGCTCAGCGGGCAGGAGGTGCTCTCGGGGGCACCGGAGGATGCGCTCCCCCGGGTTGCCCCCGTGGCCTGCCTGGTGCGGATCGTCGATTTTGATGCCCTGGCCGACGGCACCTTGGGCATTACCGTGGCCGGGGAGGGGCGGGTGCGCATCGATCGCACCTGGGAAGGGCCGGGGCGGCTCCTCGAGGGGGATCTTACGGCGCTCGAGCCCTGGCCCACGGTGCCGCCCCGATCGGATCAGGAACCCCTGCTTCAGGTGCTCGCACAGCTGCTTGAGCATCCCGCCGTGGAAAAGCTCGGACCGGTGGTGCGCTGGGAGGAGGCCTGGTCCGTAGCCGCCCGCCTCACGGAGCTGCTGCCCTTTACTCCGGGGTTCAAGCAGGCGCTCCTTGCCGAAGCTGATCCGCTGCAGATGCTCGATGCCGTGGGGCTCGAGCTTGATGAGCTTCGGGAAGCGGACGGGGCCTAGAGGGGCGGCTATACTCCGCGCCACGCAGGCACGGGACATTAAGGAGAGGGCACGGTGGAGTCACTGGCCACGGTTTTTCAGGAAACGGCAACGCGCGCTCGGGAGGCCGCCCGGGCCATTGCCCGGGCGTCCGCAGGGCAGAAAAACGCCGCCCTCCACGCCATGGCAGACCGCATCCATGGGGCTCGGGCCCAGCTCAAGGCGGCGAACGCCGAGGACTTGGCCGCGGGGGAGGCCCGGGGCCTCGACGCGCCCATGCTCGATCGCCTTCGCCTTGATGACGCCGCGCTTGACCGAATGATCGAGGGGCTTCGGCAGATCGCCGCCCTCCCTGATCCGGTCGGGTCCGTGCGCGACCTCTCCTACCGCCCCTCGGGCATTCAGGTGGGGCGCATGCGCGTGCCCCTGGGGGTCGTGGGGATCATTTTCGAATCCCGCCCCAACGTCACCGTCGATGCGGCAGCGCTGTGCTTTAAGTCTGGCAATGCGTGCGTGCTTCGCGGGGGGTCGGAGGCCAACGCCAGTAACCGGGCGCTGGCGGCCCTCCTTGGAGAGGTGCTGGAAGCTCAGGGCTTGCCCGCGGCCGTGATTACGCTCATCGAGAGCACGGACCGCGCCATGGTGGATTACATGGTGGCGGCGGAAGGGCTCATTGACGTGCTCATTCCCCGAGGGGGCAAGGGACTGATTGAGCGCATCTCCAAAGCGGCGCGCATCCCCGTGCTGAAGCACTTGGACGGCAATTGCCATCTCTATGTGGATGCGGGCGCCGATCATGCGATGGCGGAGGCGCTCGTGCTCAACAGCAAGACCCATCGCTATGGGGTCTGCAACGCGCTAGAGACCTTATTGGTCCACGAAGCGGAGGCGGGCACGTTTCTGCCCCGGGTGGCTGCGAGCCTCGAGGCTAAGGGCGTGGCCCTTCGGGGCTGCCCCGAGGTCTGTGCTCAGGTGCCGAGCGCGACCGCCGCGACGGAAGACGACTGGTATGAGGAATACCTCGGACCGGTCCTCGCGATTCGGGTGGTGCCAAACCTCGACGAGGCCATGGCGCACATCGCCCGCTACGGGTCCGCGCACACGGACACCATCGTCACCCAGGACTACGCGCGGGCTCAGCGCTTCCTGGCGGAGGTGGATTCGGCGTCCGTGATGGTGAATGCGAGCACCCGCTTCGCCGACGGCTTCGAGTTTGGCCTCGGGGCGGAGATCGGTATTTCCACGGACAAGCTCCACGCCCGGGGCCCCGTCGGCCTAGAGGGGCTCACCACGGAAAAGTTCATTGTCTATGGATCGGGCCAAATCCGTCGCTAGCGGGCCCCGGCCCCTGCTTTTGCTCTACGGCGGCGCCTTCGATCCGGTGCATCGGGGCCATCTGGCCATGGCTGCGGGGGCCTGGGCGGCCACCGGCGCCGACCGTCTGTATTTCCTGCCCGCAGGCCAGTCTCCCTTTAAAGCTTCGGGCCACGCGTCGGCGGCGCACCGCCTGGCCATGCTTCAGCAGGCCCTGGCGGCCGTGCCCGGCGCGGAAATTGACGATCAGGAGCTCCATCGTGCCGGGCGCTCCTACACCGTCGAGACCCTTCGGGTCCTTCGGACGCGCCTCGGCGAAGACGTCGCGCTGGTCTGGCTGCTTGGCGCGGATGCAGCGGCCGGGCTGCCCCGGTGGCACGAAGCATCTGCGCTGCCGCAGCTGGCCCACGTGCTGGTGGTGGCGCGGCCGGGCAGCCCCCTCCCGGACCTTGGGGAAGGGCCCGAGCCCCGCTTTAAGCGCTGCGCCCCGGAGGCGTTCCGAACGGCGGCGGCGGGCTGCTGGGCGTCGCTGGATCTTGGCGCCTACCCGGAGGCCTCGCAGAGCATTCGAGCCCGCCTGGCCGCGGGGGAGGCGGTCGACGATTTGCTCCCCCCGGCGGTGTCATCCTATATTGCGGCCCAGGGGTTGTACGGACCCCCCGCCTAAGCCGGCCACTGCGGAGACTGCATGACGCCAGCCAACCTTCGGGACCTCGTGGTAACCGCGTTAGACGATGGTAAGGGCCAGGATATTCTGGCCCTTGACGTTTCTGAGGCCAGTAGCATCACCGATTTCATGGTGCTGGTATCGGGCACCTCCTCGCGCCATGTGAAATCCCTAGTCGATCACGTCGTGCGCCATGCTAAGGCCCAGGGGGAGACGCCTATTGGCGTGGAAGGCGGGCAGGACCTCGACTGGGTGCTCGTGGACCTGGGGGATGTGCTCGTTCACGTCATGCAGGACGAGGCCCGGCGCTTCTATGACCTCGAGCGACTCTGGGCCCTGCCGGCGATCGAACAGCCCCAGGAACTGCTCTAGCTCCCGTGCGCCTGCATCTGTGCGCCGTGGGGCAGCGCGTGCCTGCCTGGGTCGAGGCGGGCTTTCAGGAATATGCCGGACGGCTTCGCGGGCAGCATCGCCTGGACCTCACCACCGTCCCCGCGGCGGATCGCAAGAACCAGCGGGGCGTGGCGGCTTGGCAGGCCTGGGAGGCCACGCGCCTCCGCGCGGCGGCGCCCCCGGGCACGGCCGTGGTACTGGACGAGCGGGGCCGTAGCCTCACCACCAAGGCTCTGGCCACGCGCCTTGAGCACTGGGCCAGCGCCGGAGCGCCGGTGGTGTTCTTTGTGGGCGGTGCCGATGGCTTAGATCCGGAACTCAAGGCCGAAGCTGTCGATGCGTGGTCCCTCTCCCCCCTAACCCTCCCCCATGCCATGGTTCGGGTGGTAATGGCGGAGGCGCTTTATCGCGCGATCAGCCTTTTGGAGGGACACCCCTACCACCGAGGGGAGTAAACTGACGGCCCGAGCAGCGCCGTAGCACGAGGTGGCTTTCAACCATGATGGATCGCGATGCCCTAACGCTTCGCAACCCGGAACAGGAACTGCGCCAGTTTACGGGGCGGGCCCTGACCCTATGGGTGCTTCTCGCGCTGGCCATCCTCCTCCTCGTCATGCGCCTATTTCAGCTGCAGGTGCTTGAGCATGATCGCCACGCGGCGCGATCGGAAAAAAATCGCATCGAGGTGCAGCCCATCGCACCGCCCCGGGGGGAAATCTACGATCGTAAGGGTCGGCTGATCGCCGGGAACCTGCCGGTGTTCTCCCTCATGGTGGTAAAGGAGAGGGTGGAAGATCTCGAGGCTACGCTCGCGCTTCTGGAGACGCTCATTGGCCTCACTGCCGAGGAGCGGGAGGCCTTTCAGGGACGCCTCGCGCGGCGTCGTCGGCCCCTCGAGCCGGTTACCTTACGCCTGCGCCTCGACCCCGAGGCCATGGCGCGGGTCGCCGTGAATCGCCATCGCCTCCCGGGGGTCGAGATTGAAGCGGGGCTGCTCCGCCATTACCCCGAGGGGGCGCTGCTGGCCCACGCCGTGGGGAGCGTCCGCCGCCTGTCCGAAGCGGATCTTCAGCGGGTGGATCCCATTGCCTACAGCGCAACGCGCTTTATGGGTCGCCTAGGGGTAGAAGCGCATTACGAACGGGCGCTCCACGGCGCCGTGGGCCATGAGCGGGTGGAAACGGATGCCCGAGGGCGCATCACCCGCACCTTAGATCGAACGCCCCCCCGGGCCGGACACAATCTAACCTTGCACCTCGATCGCGATCTCCAGGCCGCGGCGGTGGCGGCCCTCGCGGGCCGCCGGGGCGCCGTGGTGGCGCTCGACCCCCGTACCGGGGGCATTCTGGCGCTGGCCTCCACACCGTCCTACAACCCCAACGATTTCATCTGGGGGTTGGATGCGGAGGGCTACCAAGCGCTCCAGCAGGACCGGGATCAGCCGCTTTTCAATCGACCCGTGCGCGGGCAGTACGCCCCGGGCTCCACCTTTAAGCCCCTTGTGGCCCTCGCCGCGCTTACGGAAGGGGTCACGGACTGGGAGCGCAGCCTGAAGGATCCGGGTTATTACCAGCTCCCGGGGCAAAGCCGTAAGTATCGGGACTGGAGCTGGACCGCGGGCAACGGCGGCGGACAGGGCGTCGTGGATCTTCGAAAGGCCATCTACCGGTCGTCGAACACCTACTTCTTTGATCTGGGTAACCGCCTCGGGCCCGAACCCATGGCCTCCGTGGCCCGGGCCTTTGGCCTCGGCAGTGATCGCTCCGTGGATGTGTTCGGGGCGCGCCCGGGCCTCGTGCCCGACGGGGGCTGGAAGCAGCAGGCCCAGGGCCAGCCCTGGTATCCCGGAGACTCCCTCAACTTCGCCATTGGTCAAGGGGCGCTGTTGGTGACGCCGCTCCAGCTGGCGACGGTGGCGGCCACCTTGGCCAACCGGGGCCAGCCGGTGCGCCCCCGGTTCCTCATGGCCAGCGATGCGCGGCTCCCGGAGCTGGCGCCCGCGCCCCTGCCGCCGCTGGATCAGTTCTCCCAGGCCGATTATGCCGGCGTCATTGAGGCCATGGAGGCGGTGGTCCATCGAGGGAATCAGCGCTTCGGAGAGAATGGGACAGCCTGGGCCTACATTGGGCAGGACATCCCCTACCGCATGGCTGGGAAGTCCGGTACGGCGCAGGTGGTAGAGATCCCCCAGGGCGAGGAATACGACGAGGAGGCGCTTGAAGAGCGACAGCGCAAGCACGCCTGGTTTATGGCCTTCGCGCCGGTGGAGGCCCCGGAAATTGCCGTGGCGGTGCTCGTGGAGAATGGCGGTGGGGGGTCGCAAATTGCTGCGCCCGTGGCCCGGGCCGTGGTGGATGCCTGGCTGCTGCCCAAGGCGCCCCAGGCGCCCCAGGTGGCCAAGGTGGCCCAGCAATGAGCGCTGCAGATTTTCGCCGGACCCTAAGCCGGGAGGATGGCTTTGATCGCCGGCAGCGCTGGTTGCGACGGCTGCACTTAGATCTGCCGCTGCTGGCGCTGGTGCTGCTAACCGCCGCCTATGGTCTCGTGGTGCTCTACAGCGCGCTCGACCGGGATTGGATGGCCTTCCAGGGTCAGCTATCGCGCTTGGCCGTGGCGTTCATCGTGATGCTCATTGCGGCCCAGCTGGATCTCGCCATGCTCCAGCGCTGGGCCCCCGTGCTCTACGGCCTCGGTATGGTCATGCTGGTGCTCGTGCTCCTGGTGGGCGTGCAGGCGAAGGGGGCGCAGCGGTGGTTGGGGGTGCCGGGGCTTCCGCGCTTTCAGCCCTCCGAACTCATGAAGCTCGCCGTACCCCTCATGGTGGCGTCGTTCTTAGCCGATCGGCCCCTCCCGCCTACGGGTAAGACCGTGGCCTCGGTGCTGGCGCTGATTGCGGCCCCCGCCCTGCTCATCGGCCTCCAGCCCGATTTAGGGACGGCCATTCTGGTGGCGGCGGCGGGCTTTGCGGTGCTCCTGCTGTCGGGGCTGCTCTGGCGCTGGGTGCTGCTGGCGGGGCTGCTGGGGCTCGCCGCTCTGCCCGGGCTTTGGATGGTGATGCGGGATTACCAGCGTCAGCGAGTGCTCACTTTGCTTGATCCGGAAAGCGACCCCCTGGGGGCCGGCTGGAACATCATCCAGTCGAAAATCGCCATTGGTTCGGGCGGGCTTTTTGGGAAGGGGCTCTTTGAAGGGACCCAGTCCCACCTTAACTTCCTGCCGGAAAGCCACACGGACTTCATCATCGCCGTGCTCGCCGAGGAGCTCGGCTTCCTTGGGGTGCTGGGCTTGCTCACGCTCTACTTCCTGCTGCTTACCCGGGGGCTCTATATCGCCACCCAGGGCCGGGATACCTTCGCCCGCCTCCTGGCCGGTGGCCTGACGCTCACCTTCTTTACCTACCTCTTTGTTAACGTGGCCATGGTGTCCGGGCTGCTCCCCGTGGTGGGCGTGCCCCTGCCTCTGGTGAGCTACGGCGGCACCTCGGCTTTGACCTTGCTGGCGGGCTTTGGGGTGCTCATGGCCGTGGCCACCCAGCCCAAGCCCCTAGCGGCCTAAAGCCTTTGGAGTAGTGATGAATCAATGGCGATGCGTGCGACTGGCCCTCTTGCTGGGCTGCGCACCGGTGATGGCGGCGGAGGAGGTCCCAGCGGGCTTTCCCCCCCAAGCCGTCGAGAGCTTCCTCGCGGAGGCTGCGGAGGAAACGGGCCTTCCCCAGCCTTGGCTGGCGGCGACCCTTCAAAAGGCCACCTTTCAGCCCGACATCATTGCGGCGATTTCCCGCCCCGCGGAGCGGACCCTCACCTGGGGGCAATACCGCGCGCTGTTTTTAAAGCCCGATCGCATCGAAGCCGGGCTGGCGTTCTATGCCGCCCATCGGGAGACGGTGGATGCGGTGGCCGAAGCCTACGGCGTGTCCTGGCCCTATGTGCTTGCCATCCTCGGTATCGAAACGCGCTACGGAAAGTTCTTTGGCCGCTGGCGGGTGCTGGATGCCCTCGCCACCCTTGGCTTGGCCTACCCGCCGCGGCAAACCTTTTTTGCGGGCCAGCTGCGGGTTTTCCTCCAGCAGATGCACGCCGAAGGGTTGGATCCTACGGATCGCATGGGTTCCTACGCCGGGGCCATGGGCTACGGGCAGTTCATTCCCAGTAGTTACCGAGATTTTGCCGTGGATTTTGACGGCGATGGCCGCCGGGATCTGTGGGCCGTGGCCGACGCCCTGGGCAGCGTTGCGAACTATCTGGCGGTGCATCGCTGGACTCCGGGCGCGGAAGCGGCACGGCCCCTCCGGTCCGTTCCCGAGGCGGCCAAGGCCCTGCGGGCGACGGGGCTAGATCCCAGCACGACGGTGGGGGCCCTGACGGCCTTGGGCGTGGACGGCTTGGCGGGGCTTGAGGCATCTACCCCCGTGGCTCTGCTGGAAATGCAGGGCGAGGACGGGGCGGAATGGATCGCCGGGTTGCCGAACCTTTATGTCATCACGCGCTATAACCGCTCCTATCTCTACGCCCTTGCGGTGAACGACCTCGCCCAGGCCCTGGCTCAGGGCGCGCCGTGAAACGTCTGCTCGCCTATGGGGGGCTGGCCTTCTGGCTGGCGGCCTGTGCGGTGCCGGGCCTGCGCCCGGAGCAGGATCGGGCGCCCCGGATCGTGCTTCCCGGGACCCTATCCCAGGAAACGCTGGAGCCCCGCTGGGAGCCCCGGGCGGCCGTGGGCAATCACTCGCCCTATCGGGTTTTTGGGGTGGAGTACCGCGTGCTGCCCTCCGCGGAGCAGTTCGAGGAGCGGGGCATCGCCTCCTGGTATGGCCGAAAGTTTCATGGCCGCCCGACGTCCAGCGGTGAACCCTACGATATGTTCGCCCTGACCGCGGCGCACAAGCATTTGCCCCTGCCCACCTACGTCCGCGTGACCCGGGAGGATACGGGCGCCTCCCTGGTGGTGCGGGTCAATGATCGGGGGCCCTTTCACGACGATCGCATCATCGATCTCTCCTACGCAGCGGCACGGCGCCTGGGCTTTCACGAACAGGGCACGGCGCCGGTGTGCCTAGAAGCCCTGACCTTTCCTCCGCCGACCCCCGAAGCCGCCGCGCCTCGGGCGCGGGAGCAGGCGGGGACGCGCTTGTGGCTCCAGGCGGGGGCGTTCCAGGATCGGGCCGCCGCGGCAGCGCTGGCGGCGGAGCTCGGTCCCTTGCTTACCCTCGCGGCAAGTCCTGCGCCCCTGTCCATTCGCCAGGACCCTCCGCCCTTTCATCGCGTTCGCATCGGGCCCTTCGAGGATGTGCAGGCGGCGGAGCGGGTGCAGGCGCTTCTAATGTTCTCCGATGTGCCGGCGACGCCCCTCCTCATCGAGGAGTAGGGGGGCGGCCGTGCTAAACTGTCCCCAAAAGCCAGAACAGAGGAGCGTTGCCGTGCTGCGTAAGCTGCTGGGCCTGAGCCTATTGCTGTTGATTCCCTCCGTGCAGGCCGCGCCGGCGCTCGTGCCCCGGCCCCCGGCCCTGGCAGCGGCGTCGTGGATTTTGATTGAAGCCACCACGGGGACCGTGCTGGTGGAACATGAGGCCGACACGCCCCTGCCGCCGGCATCCCTCACCAAAATGATGACGGACTACGTCGTGGCCGCAGAGCTCGCGGCGGGGCGGGCGACCCTCGACGATCTCGTTCCCATCAGCGAAAAAGCCTGGCGCATGGATGGCTCGAAGATGTTCGTTCGCGTCGGGGACCAGGTGCGCCTCGAGGATCTCCTCCGGGGCGTGGTCATCCAGTCGGGGAACGATGCCTCCGTGGCCCTGGCGGAATACCTCGCCGGCGATGAAGCGGCCTTCTCCGACGTGATGAATCGCCAGGCGGCGCTCCTGGGCATGAAGAACTCCCGATTCCGTAATGCCACAGGCATGCCTGCGGAGGATCACCTTTCCACGGCTCGCGACCTCTCCATTCTTGCGCGGCGCCTGATCGAAGATTTCCCCGATCACTACCGTTATTACTCGGAGAAAACCTTTACCTACGGTCAGGACTTCACCACCGGCGAACCTATTACGCAGCGTAATCGCAATGAGCTGCTGTGGGTGGACGATTCCGTAGACGGGATCAAAACGGGCTACACGGCGGCGGCAGGCTACTGCCTTGTGGCGTCCTCCGAGCGCGATGGCATGCGCCTGATTTCCGTGGTGCTGGGGACCAATAGCCCCGACGCGCGCACCCAGGAAACGCAGAAGCTGCTGCGCTACGGCTTCCGCTATTTCGAAAGCAAGCCCCTGCTGGCGGGCGGCGAGGCCATGGCCACGGCGCCGGTGTGGAAGGGCACCCGCGCCAGCGTTGCCTACGGCCTTGCAGAGGACATCCATCTTACCCTGCCCCGGGGCACCCACGAGGGCCTAGAAACCCGGGTCACCATGATGGCGCCCCTCACGGCGCCCCTGGCGGAGGGGGATAGGGTGGGCACGGTGGCCGTTTTGAATGGCGACGAGGTGCTGGTCGAGGCGCCCCTGCAGGCGCTGCACCCGGTGGAGGAAGCGGGGTGGTTCAAGCGTCTCCTAGATGCGCTGCGCCTGTGGTTTGCGGGCCTCTTTGGCTAGCAGCGTGATGGATCAGGAGCCGCCGAAGATTGTATTCCCCGCCCCGGCCTATCCGGTCAAGGTCGTGGGAGCCTTTACCCCGGATTTCGAAGCCTTTGTGCTAGAGACCTTCCAGGCCCACGCCCCGGAGGTCAGCGAAGCGCAGCTGAGCTGCCGACCCTCGCGAAATGGCCGCTTCCTCGCCGTGACCGTCACCTTTACGGCGCAGAGCGAAGCGCAGCTCGCGGCGATCTTTGCGGATTTACAGGCCAGCGGTCGTGTCGAGCTCGTCCTCTGAGCTCACGGCCCTCTGGTGGGGGCGCCAGGCCTACGAGCCGATGTTTCGCGCGCAGCAGCGCTTTACGGAAGACCGGGGGCCGGAAACGCCCGATGCCCTATGGGCCCTAGAGCACGACCCGGTCTACACCCAGGGGCAGGCAGGCCGCGCCGAACATGTGCTAGCCCCTGGCGCCATTCCCGTGGTGTCCACGGATCGGGGCGGGCAGGTGACCTACCACGGTCCCGGGCAGCTGGTGATTTACCTTCTCGTGGACTGTCGCCGCCGAGCTTTGGGGGTGCGGGGCCTTGTGGATGCGATTGAAGGTTCCCTGATCGACGCCCTGGCGGGCTGGGGTATTGAAGGCCACGCGCGCCGCGATGCCCCGGGGGTTTATGTAGGGGCGGCGAAGATTGCCTCCCTCGGGCTACGGGTGCGCCGAGGCTGCAGTTACCACGGTTTGGCGCTGAACGTGGCCATGGATCTGGCGCCCTTTGCGGGGATCAACCCCTGCGGGATGGCGGGCCTGGCGGTCACCCAAACCGTGGATCTGGGCGGCCCAGGGACGCTTCAGGACGCGCTTGAAGGGGTGTTGCCGGCCCTAGCCTCGCGCCTTGGGGCGCCGTGTCCTCCCCTAGCGCTTGCTCCCGCAGGCGGGGCACTGGGCGCGCCGCTTTAGAGTAAAGCGACTGAGCTCCAGGCTGAGGCCTTCAAAGGATAGGACGGCGCCGAGGGCGCTGGGCCGATGGCCCGTCAGCCACTTCACCGCCTCCAAGGCTTGTAGCACCCCCAAAAGGCCGACTACCGGGCCGAGTACCCCCGCTTCTGCGCAGGCATCGCCGTCCTGCTCGGGCAGTTCCGGCCAGAGACATCGGTAGCAGGGGCTTTGGTCGTCCCGGGGATCGAACGCCATCAGCTGCCCCGCCGTGCGCAGGGCGGCGGCGCTGATCCAGCGCGTCCCCGTGGCCAGGCACACCCCGTTTAGCTCGTCGCGGATGGCGAAGTGGTCCGTGCAGTCCAGCACGAGGTCCGCCCGGATGACGGCCTCCGTGAGCGCTTCCCCGGTCAGGCGGGGCAGGGCTTCCAGCGTGAGCGTAGCGTTTTGTGCGGTGAGGCGCGCTTTGGCCGCGACGCTTTTTTTCTCTCCAAGGTCCGCTTCGCTGTAAAGCACCTGCCGGGGCAGGTTGGAAAGGTCGATGGGGTCGTCGTCTGCTAGGAGCAGGGTGCCCACGCCCGCCCCCGCTAGATAAAGCGCCGCCGGCGCGCCCAGGCCCCCCAAGCCAAGCATGAGCACCGTGCTGGCGCCCAGCCGCGCCTGGCCCTCCATGTCGATGGCAGGAAGCAGCAGCTGGCGGCTGTAGCGCAGGAGCGCGGCGTCATCCATGGGGTTGCCTCGCGAAGGTGGCTCGGGGGCGCCCCCCCGTGTCTCGCTCAAGAGCCAGTTCATCATAGCCGGCGCGCTGGAGCCGCGCAGCGAGGGTCACGGCCTGACGGTGGCCATGCTCGAGGCCGAGCCAGCCGCGCGGGCGAAGGCGGCTGCGGGCGCCCGTAAGCACGCGCTCCAGGGCGTCAAAGCCCTGGTCCCCCGCAAAGAGCGCGAGCGCGGGCTCGAAGCGAGCCACGGACGGCGCCAGCTCCGGGTCCCCGGGCGCGATGTAGGGCGGGTTGGCGACGATGGCATCGAGGGGAAAGAGGCTCGAGGGTAGCGCCGCATACCAGTCGCTCTCGAAGAAGGTGACCGCGAGGCTCAGGCGCGCGGCGTTATCCCGCGCGACGGCAAGGGCATCGGGGCTGATGTCGCTTGCGAAGACCGTCAACTCCGGCCGGGCGGCCTTAAGCGCGAGGGCCAGGGCTCCGGAGCCCGTGCCTAGATCAAGCACGCGAAGCGGTCCGGGGGGGAGGCGGCGAAGCAGCCCCTCGAGCAGCACTTCCGTATCGGGCCGGGGTAGGAGCGTCGCCTCGGTGACGCGAAGGGTCAGGCCGGCAAAGCCCACCACCCCGAGCAGCTGACCAAGGGGGGCACCCTTGGCGAGCTTGGCAAGGCCTTCCCGGCAGGCGCTAAGGGCCCCGGGGGCGAGAGGTTCCCGGCCGTGGGCCAGGAGCCAGGTGGGGGCGCACGCTAGGCGATGGGCCAGCAGAGCCCGCACCGCGCCCGGGTCGAGGCCGAGGGCCCGGCCCTCGGCGAGCAGGGCGTCGACGGTGTCCGTCATCCCTCGGCGGCGGCGAGCAGGTCCGCTTGGTGTTCCCGGAGCAGGGGGCTGATGACCTGGTCGAGGTCCCCCTCAAGAATGGCCTCAAGGGCGTAGAGCGTGAGATCAATGCGGTGATCGGTCATGCGCCCCTGGGGAAAGTTGTAGGTGCGGATACGTTCCGAGCGATCTCCCGAGCCCACGAGGTTCCGTCGCTGATCGGAGCGGGCCTGCTGAGCGGCCTGCTTTTCCATGTCCGTCAGCCGGGCGGCGAGGAGTCCCATGGCCCGGGCGCGGTTTTTGTGCTGGGAGCGCTCATCCTGGCATTCCACCACGATGCCCGTGGGCAAGTGCGTAATGCGAATGGCCGAATCGGTTTTGTTGACGTGCTGGCCGCCGGCGCCCGATGCCCTAAAGGTATCAATGCGGAGATCTTCCTTGTTCAGTTCGACCTCGGCGGTCTCCTCCGGTTCCGGGAGCACGGCCACGGTGCAAGCGGAGGTATGGATACGCCCCTGGGATTCGGTCGCCGGTACACGCTGCACGCGATGGGCGCCCGATTCGAATTTCAGCTTGCCGTAGACGCCGTCGCCGCCGGCCAGGCGAACCACCACTTCCCGGTATCCCCCAAGCTCCGCTTGCCGCTCTGAGAGGATTTCCGACTGCCAGCGCTGCTGCTCTGCGTAGCGCAGGTACATGCGTAGGAGATCGCCGGCGAAGAGAGCGGCTTCGTCGCCGCCGGTGCCGGCGCGAATTTCCAGGAAGACGTTGGCTCCATCCTCCGGGTCCCGGGGCATGAGGAGCTGCTCAAGGGCTTCCTCGAGGCGATCCCGCTCTGCTTCGGCCTCCCCGAGGGACTCCTTGGCCAGGGCCCGGAGCTCCGGGTCATCGTCGGCGAGGAGCTCCCGGGCGCCGGCGACTTCGTCCTCGGCGGCGCTCCAGTGTTGAAAGGCCGCGATGATGGGGTCGAGCTCGGCGTATTCCTTGGAGAAGCGCGCGTAGCTGCTGGCATCCTGGCTGGTTTCCGGATCGGCCATGAGGGCGGCCAGTTCCTCATGGCGATCCTTCGCCTCTTCTAGCCGGGCTAAAAGGCTGCTTCTCATGCGGTGTGGTTCCTTGCGGTGCGCCCCGGGGGCGCAGGCTTATTCGTCGTGGTAGCCGGCATCGAGGCCCAGGAGGCGGCGGCCGTGGGCCACCACCTCGTGGCGCCCGGCAGCGCTCGCTTCCCGCAGCCGCGCCGTGGGCAGGTGGGTCAGCTTATTGGTGAGGGATCGGCTGAAGCGCTGGAGTACCGCTTCCGGGGCTTCCCCGGCGCGGAGCCGCTTGAGGGCCCGCTCTAGCTCTTCTTCGGCCTGCGCTTCCGCCAGGGACCGATAGGCGCGCACCGTTTCCGAGGCGGCTCGCGCCCGTACATCGCGAAGATAGGCGCTGACGCCCTGCTCAATAATCTGTTCCGCATCCTGCGCCGCGTGCTCTCGCGCCCGGCGATTCTCGGCGATGATATCTGCGAGATCGTCGACGGTGTAGAGGAAGACGTCGTCGAGTTCCCCCACCTGCGGTTCGATATCCCGGGGCACGGCGATATCCACCATGAACATGGGCCGGCGGCGCCGCGCCTTCAGGGCGCTTTCCACCATGCCCTTGCCCAGGATGGGGAGGTCTGCGGCGGTGGAGGCGATGAGAATATCGGCCTGGGGAAGGGCAGCGCTGACATCGGAGAGCAGGATGGCCTCAGCGCCGAAGCGCTCCGCGAGGCTCCGCGCCCGCGCGTAGGTCCGGTTGGCGATGGTCATGCGATGCACGCCGGCCTGCCGCAGATGCTCCGCGACCAGCTCGATGGTATCGCCCGCGCCAAGCAAGAGGGCCCGGGCATCGCCGAGCTTGGTGAAGATCGATTGGGCGAGGCTAACGGCAGCATAAGCGACGGAGACGGGGTGGCGCCCAATGTCCGTGTCCGTACGCACGCGCTTGGCGGTGCTTAAGGTGTGCTGGGAAAGGCGGTCGAGCTCCGGGCCTAGGGTGCCCGTATCCCGGGCAATGTCCCAGGCATCCTTCACCTGGCCGAGAATTTGCGGCTCCCCGAGGACCATGGAATCGAGGCCCGCGGCCACGCGCATGGTATGGCGGACGGCGGCTTGGTCGTGGTGTAGGTAGGCCGATTGGGAGAGGCGCGCCCGATCCATGTGGTGATAGCTGCTCACCCAGTCCAGGATGGCGCCGGGATCAGTGTTGGGCGCCCAGCAGTAAAGTTCGGTACGGTTACAGGTGGAGAGGATCGCGACTTCCTCGAGGCGCAGCGATTCCCGCAGCGCCCGCAAGGCATCGGGGAGCTGATGGGTCGGAAAGGCCACGCGCTCGCGCAGTTCGATCGGCGCCGTGACATGATTGAATCCGAGAGCCAGCACACTCATAACTAACGCTTAGGTAAACACCCACCCCCGTGACTGAAACCGCCCTTTTCTCATCCCCCCCTTGGAGCGACGCGTGGACGGCTGGGTGTCAGGATAGCTTGACACCCTTTGAGGCGCCCATTGTGGCGGAAAATCCCGCCCCTGTCCTCCCCCCGGTGGGGCGCCCTCGGCGGGCCTTTTGGGGGGTGCTGTTCGCGGTTTTTTTGAGCGGCTGCGTGGCGGCCCCCAAGCCCCTTCCGCCCGCGCCTTTGCCCGCGCCGACGATGGATTTTGCTCGCTCTGAGGGGCCTTCCGAGGTGGCCCCGGTCGGCCCCCCGCGGGCCATGCCCCCTGAGCTCATGCTCGCCCTCATGGCGGCGGAGCGGCAGCTTCTCAGCGGAGATTTAGACGGCGCTCTGGCGGCCTACCTCACGATTCTCGAGGCCGAGGGCAGCGCCTCGGACAGCGCCCTGCTCCAGCGCGTACTGACCCTGGCGGGCTACGGCGAAGATCCGGCCCTGGAGCTGACCCTTGCCCAGGCGCGCCTGGCCCAGAAGGCGGACCGTTCGGGGCGCCTGGCCCTGGCCCGAGCCCTGGGGCGCGCGGGGAACTACGGTGAAGCGCTGGGCGCCCTCGCGCCCCTGGCCGCCGCTGCGGGCCCGGAAGTCTTTGATCGCTTCGTCGACGGCGTTTTGGCTGGGGACGAAGCGCCGGCGGCGCAGCGCTTCATGGCCCAGAGCCTGGCCCGGGAGGCCTTTCGCGAGGGCGCGACCCTTCCCCTGGCCCGGGCTCAGGCCCGCGCCGGGGCCCGGCTCTTTGTGGCCCTGCAGCTCTACGAGGATGCGCTCATCCTCATGGCCGATGCCGGCCTCTCCATGATGGATAGCCCCCAGGCCGTGAGCTGGCGCGCGGAAGCCCTCGAGGGTACGGGGCAGCTCCGCGCCGCCCTGGCCCAGCTCGAGGCAGGGCTTGCGATCTTCCCCGACGCTGGAGGTCTGCGCTTTGCCCGGGCTCGCCTTCAGGTGCGCCTTAATCATCTTGATGAGGCGCGGGATGATTTCCTCGCGCTGCTGCAGCGCAGCGGTGAGAACGCCGATCTGCTCCTCGCCCTGGCGCTGATTCACCTCGATCAGAATCGCTTGGAGGAGGCTGGCGCCTACCTTGACCGGCTCGACGCCCTCGGCGAGCGGCCGGCGCCGGTGGCCTTCCATCGCGGGGAAATCGCTGCCCGGCAAGGGGACTTGGCGGTGGCGCTGGCCCATTGGGAGGCCGTGCCCCTGGGCCGGGAGTACGGGCGCATGCTGCGCCGAGCCGCCTACTGGCTCGGGGCCAGCGACGACCGGGGTGCGCTTCTGCGCTTCGCCGAAGCGCAGTTTGCGCGCTATCCCGAAGCCCGGGAGCGCACGGCCCTGGCGCTCGCCGATGCCGTGCTGGGGGAGGCCGGGGGGGTAGAGATAGGCGGGGGCGAGACCGCTCTTGGCGTGTTGTCCCTGGCGCTTCAGATCAAGGCCACCCCCTCTCTTCATTACCGCCGAGGGCTGCTGGCCCAGCAGGCGGGGGATTTTGCCGCCGCCGAGGCCGATCTCCGGGCTGTGCTTGCCCTGGCGCCGGTGCACGCCCAGGCGCTCAATGCGCTGGGATTTTTCCTGGCGGAGCGGGGCGAGCGCCTTGAAGAGGCGCAGCGCTTGGTGGAGCGAGCCCTTGAGCTCGCGCCGGGGACCCCGGCTTTCCTCGACTCCCTGGGGTGGGTGGCCTTTCAGCGCGGCGCCTACGAGGCGGCCCTGCCGCCCCTTCGGGAAGCCTTCGAGCGCCGGGGCGACGGGGAAATTGCGGCGCACCTGGGGGAGACCTACTGGCGCCTTGGCCGTCGAAACCGGGCCCGCCAGGCCTGGCTTGGGGGCTTGGAGAAGGACCCGGAGGATCCCGTGCTCGTGGAAACGGTGCGCCGGCTGCTCGGGGATCGGGCCCTGACGGTCATGCGTCGCCAGCTCAGCCGTGGTCTGGGGGGCGTGTAGATGGTCCGTTACCTGTGGGGCCTTTGGGGGATGCTCTGGCTAGTGGGGTGCCAAAGCGCGCCCGTAGAGACGGGCCTATCCCCCGCGCAGTTCTTCCTCGAAGCTCGGGTCTCCCTGCGTAGCGAGAACGGGTCCGGGCGAGGGCAGCTGTCTTGGGACCAGCAGGGTGAGGCCTATCGCGTGACGGCCTTCGGGCCCTTTGGAGCTGGGCTGGTGGTGCTGGAGGGGACGGGGCAGAGCGCGACCCTGCTGCAGAATGGCCAGGTGCGGGTCGTGGCGCCCGATGCCCTCCTGGCGGGCTGGATGGCCGTGCCGCCCCCCTTCAGCGCGCTACCCCACTGGCTGTTTGGCCGACCCTCGCCAGGGCATGGGGCGGTGCGGGGCCGGGGCGAGGGACGCTTTGAGCAGGCGGGGTGGGCCGTGCGCTTTCGCCAGGATAGCGCAGGGCGCCCGGAGCAAGTGATCCTGACCCAGGGCACCACCACCTTTACCCTGGCGCCCTACCGCTGGGAGCGCACGCCATGACCGAAGCCCTGACCCTGTATCCCTGCGCCAAGGTGAATTTGTTTTTGCACATCACCGGGCGGCGAAGCGATGGCTATCACACGTTGCAAACGGTGTTTCAGCTGATTGACCTGTGCGACGAGCTGACCCTGAGCCCCAGTGAAACCTTGGGCTTTTCCCCCGATAGCGATCAGCCTGGGGGCGAGGACGACCTTTGCCTGCGCGCAGCGCGGGCCCTGCAAGACCATTTTGGGGTGAGCCACGGCGCCACCCTGACGCTCAAGAAACGCATCCCCGAGGGCGGCGGGCTCGGCGGCGGCTCAAGCGATGCGGCGGCTACGCTTCTGGGCCTGAACCGGCTTTGGGGACTGGGCGCGTCCCGGACCCTGCTCGCGGCGCTCGGGGCGCGGCTCGGCGCTGATGTGCCCGTCTTTGTCCACGGGCAGACAGCTTGGGCCGAGGGGGTGGGGGAGCGCCTCACCCCCCTGGGCACGGCGGAGCGCGATCTTGTGGTGCTTCATCCCGGGGTTTCCGTGCCCACGAAAGAAATCTTTTCCGCGCCGGAATTGACACGGGATACCCCCCTCAGCAGAATACCCGCCTTTTTCGACGGCGGTGGTCATAATGACTGCCTGCCGGCGGTGCTGGCCCGGTACCCCGAAGTGGGGCGGGCGCAGGCGTGGCTCTCGGCCTTTGGGCCGGCGCAGCTGACGGGCACGGGCGCATGTCTCTTCGCGCGCATGCCCTCGCGAAGCGCAGCGGAGGCCTGCGCAGCAGCGGTGCCCAAGCCCTGGCGGGCCTGGGCCGTGCGAGCGCTAGCGGAAAGCCCGGAGCGGGCGGAAGCAAACAGCACCGAAGCCTAGGGCTTCGAAACGCGTTTTCTTGGGGTGTCGCCAAGTTGGTAAGGCACCGGATTTTGATTCCGGCATTCGCAGGTTCGAGTCCTGCCACCCCAGCCATATCTCGGCGCCTTCGGCGCGAGTTGAGGGGTTGCCCGTGTCTAAGTTGAAATTGTTCACGGGTAACGCCAACCCTCAGCTATCCCAGCGCATCGCGGATCGCCTCGGCTATAGCCTGGGTCGCGCGCGCGTGGGACGTTTTAGTGACGGTGAAGTGGATGTGGAAATCCAGGAAAACGTCCGAGGCCAGGACGTCTTCATCCTCCAGTCCACCTGCGCGCCCACGAGCGATGCCATCCTTGAGCTGCTGATCATGGCCGATGCGCTCAAGCGTGCGTCCGCGGGGCGGATCACGGCGGTCATGCCCTACTTCGGCTACGCCCGCCAAGATCGCCGGCCCCGGTCCGTCCGGGTGGCCATTAGCGCCAAGGTGGTGGCGGACATGATTGCCACGGCGGGGGTGAACCGGGTGTTGACGGTGGATCTCCACGCCGATCAGATCCAGGGCTTCTTCAACATCACCGTGGATAACGTGTACGCCTCCCCGGTGCTTGTGGACCACGCCCGGGCGGCGGGCTACGACGATCCGGTGGTGGTGTCTCCCGATATTGGCGGGGTGGTGCGGGCCCGAGCCATCGCTAAGCAGCTTGATGATGCGGATCTCGCGATTATCGATAAGCGGCGGCCCCGGGCCAATGAGGCTCAGGTGATGAACATCATTGGGGACGTGGCCGGGCGTAGCTGTATTTTGGTCGACGATATCGTCGATACCGCAGGAACGCTGTGTAAGGCCGCGGAGGCTCTCAAGGCCATGGGCGCGAAGTCCGTGGTGAGCTATTGCACCCACCCCGTGCTGTCCGGCGGCGCCGTGGCGCGCATCGAGGCCTCGGTGCTCGATCGGCTCGTGGTCACGGATACCATCCCCCTCTCCGCGGAGGGGGAGGCCAGCGAAAAGATTGTGCAGCTCTCCTTGGATGAGCTGCTGGCGGAGTCCATCCGCCGCGTAAGCAACGAAGAGTCCATTAGCGAGCTCTTCGGCTAGGCGCTCCGTGCGCCGCATGGTGCCCAAGGCCCAATTCCGGGCGGGCAAGGGGAGTGCCCTCGGTGGTCGCGCCGGGGCGGTAACGCTCCCGATTTAGAGAGGTGTTGTCATGACCGACCAACTGGTTTTGAACGCCGAGCCACGGGAAGATGTGGGGAAGGGTGCGAGCCGCCGCCTGCGTCGTCTAGAAAAGCGTGTGCCCGGTATTATCTACGGGGGGGAAGCTGCACCCCAATCCGTGTCCCTTGAGGCACGGGAGCTGGCCAAGGCCGAAGGCGTGGAAGCCTTCTATTCCCAGGTGCTTGAGCTCAGCCTCAGCGGCAAGAAAATCGCCGCGGTGGTGAAGGATCTGCAGCGTCATCCCGCCCGCGGCGACATCATGCACATCGATTTTCTGCGCGTGGACGCCAATCAGCCCCTGACCGTGAACCTCTCGCTCCACCTCGTGGGGGAAGAGGACTGCGTGGGCGTGAAGGCCGGTGGCCGCTTGAGCCAGAATATGAACGAAGTGACCGTGACGGCCCTGCCCGCGGCCCTTCCGGAGTATCTGGAAATTGACGTGTCTGCCCTCGAGGCGGGTTCGTCCCTGCACCTGACGGATATTGTCCTGCCGGAAGGGGTGACGATCCCCGCTCTGGCTCAGGGCAGTGACCATGACCAAGCCATCGTGTCCGTGATTGCGGCGCGCGGTGGTGCAGCGGCTGAGGCTGCCGAAGACGGCGAGGCTGCGCCCGCCGAAGACGGCGGCGAAGAAGGCTAAGGCCGAAGGGCCAGGGCCCCCTTGGGGCTCTGGCCCCTTGCATGATGAGGGCCCCGGGCCATGAGCACAGCCATTCGCCTGATGGTGGGCCTGGGAAATCCTGGCGCTGAGTACGAACATACCCGCCATAACGCCGGCGCCGACTGTGTCTCTTTCCTTGCCGACGCCCTCGGCGTCTCCCTAAAGGCAGAGAAAAAATTCTTCGGCCGCCTTGGCCGCACCTCCCTTGGGGGGGAGGATCTCCGCTTCCTGATTCCCGAGACCTTCTACAACGCGACGGGCCGCGCCGTGTTGGCGGTGGCTCAGTTCTATCGCATTCCCCTGGAGAGCATTGCCCTGCTCCACGACGAGCTCGACCTGCCCCTGGGGGTAGCCAAGCTCAAGTTCGGCGGCGGGCATGGGGGCAATAATGGGCTACGGGATACGATTAACGCCTTTGGGGGCAAGAATGCCTTCGCGCGCCTGCGTCTGGGCGTGGGGCACCCGGGGCACAAGGATCGCGTGACGGGCTATCTGCTTTCCCGGCCCCCGGCCGGGGAGCGGGACGTGCTGGCCACCGTCTTTGAAGAGGTTCGGGCCGTGTTACCTACCCTGGTTGCGGGGCAGTGGGAGCGGGCGGCCACGGCGCTACACTCGGCCACCCGGCCGGGCACCCTTTCGGAAGGAAAATAACATCATGGGATTTAAGTGCGGCATCGTGGGGCTGCCCAACGTGGGCAAATCAACGCTATTCAATGCGCTGACCAAGGCCGGCATCGACGCGGAGAACTTCCCCTTTTGTACCATCGAGCCGAATACGGGGGTGGTGCCCGTCCCCGATCCGCGCATGGACGCCCTCACGAAGATCGTGAAGCCTCAGCGGGTGGTGCCCACGACCATGGAGTTTGTGGACATTGCCGGGCTGGTCGCCGGGGCGTCGAAGGGCGAGGGGCTGGGTAATCAGTTCCTGGGCAATATCCGGGAGACGGACGCCATCGCCCACGTGGTGCGCTGCTTTGACGATGAGAACGTGATCCACGTTGACGGGCGCGTGGACCCCCTCGCCGATATGGACGTGATCAACACGGAGTTGCTCCTCGCCGATCTCGACACGGTGGAGAAGGCCCTGGCGCGGGTATCCCGCGCGGCAAAGGTGGGGGACAAGGACGCGAAGGCGGAAGCGGATTTCCTGGAGAAGATTCAGGGGGCCCTGGAAGCCGGGACCCCCGCCCGGGTGGTGCTGGCCGAGGCCGATGAGGCCCTCCGGGCCCGCTTGCGGCTGTTGTTTCTCCTCACCGCGAAGCCGGTGATGATTCTGGCGAACGTCGACGAGGATGGGCTGTCGAATGGTTCCCCGGCTCTAGCGGCCGTTGAAGCGCGGGCCGCGGAGGAAGGGGCCGTGGTGGTCCCCTTCTGCGCCAAGCTGGAAGCGGAGCTCGCGGAGCTGGACGACGAGGATGCGGAAGCCTTCCTGGCCGACCTGGGGCTTGAGGAGTCGGGGCTCAATCGCGTGATCCGCGGCGGCTATGGGCTGCTGGATTTGCTCACCTTCTTCACCGCGGGGGAGAAGGAAGTGCGGGCCTGGACCGTGCGCAAGCCGGCCACGGCGCCGGAGGCGGCGGGGCGCATCCACACCGATTTTCAGCGCGGATTTATTCGCGCCGAGGTCATTGGCTTTGAGGACTTTGTCGCCCACGGCGGGGAGCAGGGGGCGAAGGACGCCGGCAAGTGGCGCCTCGAGGGCAAGGATTACCCGGTGAAGGACGGCGACGTGATCCACTTCCGCTTCAACGTCTAAGCCCGTCCCTTGACACAATGCGGGGGCGGGTTGAGAATCCGCGTCCCTCTTTGGCTACGTAGCTCAGCTGGTTAGAGCACGGCACTCATAATGCCGGGGTCCCCTGTTCGATCCAGGGCGTAGCCACCATCTTCTTAAGACGATTCCGGATAGCGGCGAAGCCCCAGGGGCTCGCCACTGTCCTCGTCATCCAGCATGTAGCGTCCCGTGCCCCGAGGCCCCACCCAGGCCGTCCTGTCCTCGAGGGCGAGGTGCCAATAGCCTTCCCGGGGCCAGTGCGTTAGCGGCGTGCCGTGGAGCGGCAGGGCCTGGGTGCTGAGTACCGCCGGTGCACTTTGAAGCAAGGACACCGCGGCCCCGGCAGCGGCGTCGTCGGCCCAGGTCGTCAGCACGGTCCACTGAGCAGACCCCTCATAGGCCGCCAGCAGCGCGCCTCCCAGGGGCTTTGCCCGCCCCTGGCCCTCGCCATGCCACCAGGCAAGCCAGCCCTCAAAGCCCGCCCCGGCGCTGAAGCGGTGTTGGGAAAACAGCAAAACAGCCATGGCGAGGGCTCCCCTTCCGTAGGGGCTTACCCTGGCCCCTTGTTTCGGCCCGCGCAAGGCCCTCGCCTCTTTAGGCGCGCCCCCCCTTGGGGTAGGCTTGCGCCCACTTTTTGGGCGGGAGAACGAGTGCCATGACCATCATTCGCCAGGACGACCTCATCGCAAGCGTCGCCGATGCGCTTCAGTACATCTCCTATTACCACCCGATGGATTACATCCAGGCGGTGCATGCGGCCTATGAGCACGAGGTCTCCCCCGCGGCGAAGGACGCCATGGCGCAGATCCTCGTGAACTCCCGCATGTGCGCTGAGGGGCACCGGCCCATTTGCCAGGACACGGGTATTGTCACGGTCTTCGTGAAGGTGGGCATGAACGTGCGCTGGGAAGGGGATCTAAGCCTCGAGGACATGATCAACGAAGGGGTCCGGCAGGCTTACCTCCATCCCGACAACGTGCTGCGGGCCTCCGTGCTGACCGATCCGGCGGGGGCGCGGCAGAACACGAAGGACAACACCCCGGCGGTGATCCACGTGTCGCTCGTGCCCGGAGATACGGTGGACGTGGCCGTGGCGGCGAAGGGAGGTGGCTCGGAAAACAAGAGCAAGCTCGCCATGCTGAACCCCTCCGATTCCATCGTGGATTGGGTGGTGAAAACCGTGCCCACCATGGGGGCCGGCTGGTGCCCGCCGGGCATGCTGGGCATCGGCATCGGCGGCACCGCAGAAAAGGCGGCGGTGATGGCCAAGGAAGCCCTCATGGGCTCCATTGATATCCATGAGCTCCGGGCTCGCGGTCCCTCCAATCGAGTGGAAGAACTTCGGCTTGAAATCATGGATGCGGTGAACGCCCTGGGCATCGGTGCGCAGGGCCTGGGCGGGCTCACCACGGTCCTCGACGTGAAAATTTTGGACTACCCCACCCACGCGGCCTCCCTGCCCGTGGCCATGATTCCGAACTGCGCCGCGACGCGCCACGCGCACTTCGTGCTGGATGGCTCGGGCCCAGCCCTGCAAACGCCCCCGGATCTCAGCGCCTGGCCGGAGATCAGCTGGAGCGCCGGGGACGCGGCGCGGCGGGTGAATCTAGATACGGTGACGAAGGAAGAGGTGGCCAGCTGGCAGCCCGGGGAAACCATTCTGCTTTCGGGGCGCATGCTGACGGGCCGCGATGCCGCTCATAAGCGTATGCAGAGCCTCATCGAAAGCGGGGAGGGGCTTCCCGAGGGCGTCGACCTGGCAGGACGGTTCATCTACTACGTCGGCCCGGTAGATCCGGTGCGCGATGAGGTGGTGGGGCCGGCGGGGCCGACCACCTCCACCCGCATGGATAAGTTCACGGACTTCATCCTGGAAAAGACCGGGCTCCTGGGCATGATCGGTAAGGCGGAGCGGGGGCCGGTGGCCGTGGAGGCCATTAAGAAGCACGGTGCGGTGTACCTCATGGCCGTGGGCGGGGCCGCGTACCTGGTCTCCAAGGCCATCACCGATGCTCGGGTTGTGGCCTTCCCGGAACTGGGCATGGAAGCCATTTACGAGTTTGAGGTGCGGGATATGCCCGTGACCGTTGCCGTGGATTCGAAGGGCGTTTCCGTCCACGAAACGGGACCGAGGCTCTGGAAGGAAAAGATCCAAGCCGAGGCGATTAAGCTCATTGGCTAAGCCCTAAAGCTCGGCGCCGGCCTCCCGGCGCCAGCGCCGTGTCAAAAAGGAAAAGCCCCAGTGCCGCAAGGGATTGGGGGGAAGCCAGGGGGGCTCGCCGAAGAGCCCCTTGACGTCCACCGTGAGGGATCCCAGCGCCTCCTCCACCAGAAGGCGCCCAAAGAGGCTGCCCTTTACCACCCCGCCCCCGTTGCACCCCGCCGCCGCATAGAGGCCGTCTTCCAGGCCGCCGAAGAAGGTGGTGCCGTTATAGGTAATGCCCGTCGCTCCGCCCCAGTGCTGGGTGATTTGGGTTGCGCCTTCCGCCGCGAGGGCTGGGAAGCGCCGGTCGAGGGCATCTTGGAGCCCCGCCTGAAAGGCCTGAGGGCTGGGTGGCAGGCGATCGTCGTAAAAGCTACGCACCAGCAGGCGCTGGTCCGTCGTGAGTCGGAGGGTCGTACCCAGGCGGTGAGCCGGCAGGAGGCCCCAGCTGGGGTCTGAGCCGAGCAGGCCTCGAGCCTCGGGTGTCAGCGGAGCCGTCAGCCCGGCGAAGGTAAAGACGGGCGTGACGGCGCCCACGCCCCGGCCGAGGGGGCCCCCGGCGAGCCGCGCTGCGTAGCCGTTGTTCGCCAGCAGCACCGTAGGGGCGCGGACTTCCCCCTCGGGGGTGCGGAGGCTCCAGCCCCCCGCGCCCTTCCCTAGCGACAGCACGGGGCTGTTTTCAAAAAGCTGTACGGACGGGGGCAGGGCCTCGGCCAGGCCGCGAAT
>JAUILI010000091.1 GCA_030433075.1 Gammaproteobacteria bacterium
GCGCATAGTGGCTGAGCGCCAGCCCGAAGTGACCTATGCGCTCCGGGCCGTAATCGGCCTGGGACAGGGACCGCAGCACCATGGTCTCGAGGGGCTGGGTTTCGGCCTTGGCGGAGAGGCGCTCCAAAAGCCCCTGCAGAGCCTTTGGCGTGATGGGGTCGGGCACGGCGAACTCGATGCCCAGATTACCCAGGTAGGTCGACAGGCTCTCGAGGCCGCCGGGCCCCGGGGGCGCGTGATTCCGGTAGAGCGTGGGCACCTTGGCCTTGCTCAGGAGCCGCGCCGCACAGCTGTTCGCCGTGATCATGCAGGCTTCAATCAAGCGGTGCGCATCATTGCGGGTGACCGGTGCCACGTCAGCCACGCGCCCAGCCTCATCCAGCACGATGCGCGCTTCCGTCCCACTGAAATCGAGGGCGCCGCGCTGCTCCCGCTCCGCCCAAAGGGCATGGTAGAGCGCACGCAGGGACCGGAGCTGGGGCGCGAGGGACGCCACCGCGGGGGAGGGGTCGCGCCCCGCGTCCTGATCCTCGAAGAAGGCCCCCACCTGGGTGTAGGTGAGCCGGGCCGCGGAGCGAATCACCGCCTCGAAGAAGCGATAGCTCGTCACCCGCCCGGCGCCGCTGATGTTCATCTCACAGACCATGGCCAGCCGATCCACCTTGGGCATGAGCGAGCACAGGCCATTGGACAGGGGCTCGGGGAGCATGGGAATCACCCGCCCGGGGAAGTAAACGCTGGTGCCCCGGCCCTGAGCGCTTTCGTCTAGGGGGCTGCCGGGCTGCACGTAATGGCTAACGTCAGCGATAGCCACAAGCAGGCGCCATCCCGTGCGACCTCGGGGCTCGGCGAAGACCGCATCGTCGAAGTCCTTTGCGTCCTCCCCGTCGATGGTGACGAGGGGCGTGTTGCGCAGATCTACGCGCCCTTCGAGCGCCGCCTTAGGCACGCGCTTGGGCAGGCGCGCCACCTGCTTGTCCACGGCCGCGGGCCAGTCTTCCTGCAAATTGTGGGCACCGAGCACCACGGCCAGCTGCCCTTCGTAATTGAGGTCCCCGGGGGGCGCGAGCACCGCGTCCACTTCGCCCCAGCCCGGGCTACGGCCCTGGGGATAGGTGGTCAGGCGCAGGCGCACCCAGCTGCCCGAGGCCGGGCTCAGGGGCCCGCCGGGACGCACCAGGAATTCCCCGTGGATCCGCGGATGGGCCGGGTGAACCACCCCCACGCCCCCGCTATCGAAAAACTGGCCCACCAGGGCCTCGTGGGCGCGCTCGAGGATCTCGGCCACGGCGCCCTCCGGCTTGCCGTCCCGGCGCGTGCCCGTAATGCGCACAAGCACCTCGTCCCCATCCATAGCTGAACCGAGGGCGCGGTCATGAAGATAAACGTCTGCGCTGCCATCCTGGGGCAAAAGCCAGGCAAAGCCATCGCGGTGGGCGGCAATCTTGCCCCGCACCATGGCGAGCTTCTCGGCCACGATGTAACGCCCCCGGCGATCCACCATGAGCTGCCCGTCCCGGCACATGGCCCGCAGGCGCCGGCGGAGCGCCTCGAGGGGTCCGGGGCCCTGGAGCGCGAGGGCGGCGGCAATGGCTTCCTGCGTGAGAGGGCGACGGGCCTCCCCCAGCGTTTCTAGGATGAGCTCTCGACTGGCGATGGGGTCGGCGTAGCGTTCGGCTTCGCGCTGGGCGTGGGGGTCCTTCGGCGCGCGGCTGCGCGGCGTCTTACCTTTGGCCACGGTGACCTCCGTGGCCCCGCGGGCCCCTAGGCATTAACGGTCGCTTTCTTGCGGATCTTCTCCACGGACTTATCCCGACCCGCCAGCCAAAGCACGAAGCGATTAAAGAGCGACGCATAGAAGGGCATCTTGCGCCGAAGATCGAGCCAGAGAACCACGCGAACCTGGTCCGACTCATTGGAGGCGTCGTGGAGATAGTTATCGTCGAAGACGATCCCTTCCCCATCGTGCCAATGATATTTTTCCCCAAAAGCAATCTGATCCTTATCTTTGAGGGCGTTCTGCGCGCGGTTGTCGTTCACCCGCAGCCAGCATTTTTGCTCTGCGTTGTTGTCGGGGATGATCACCCCGAGGTGATAGCGCATGTAGCCCTTGTAATAGCCCCAGTGGGGCGTGATGTATTGCCGAGGATCAAGGATGGAGAAGAAGGCCGTCTCCATACCCGGAATGCCCCGGAGCAGAGCCGTCGTTTTCGGCGCCTGCACGCAATTCTCTTCAATAAAGCGGTTACCGGACTTGAACATGAAGGCTTTCCACTGGGCGGTGTGAATCCCCCCATTGGTATAGCCGGCCCCCAGGGCCGTCATGTCCGTCAGCTGATCCTTGATACCCAAGAGCGCCAGGCACTCTTCCCGCACATCGGCGTAGTTCGCCTCGAGCCGATCCAGCCCCGGATACTGGCGGTGATAGTCCCGATCGTAGGCCACCGTGCGCCGCAGCAGGCCCAGGTTTTCAAGCAGCACGAAGTAGCGGTTCACAGTCTTCGTAAACCACTTCTTTTTCTTTTTATTCGGCAGCCCCTCAAACCAGCGCAGCGCCAGGAACGCCACTAGGGCCAGGGCCAAAAGCACAAGGAAAAGCGTACTCACAGATCCGGTCTCTCCTGCTGTTGCGCCGCACGTTACTCTCGTCGGCGGATAGAAGGAAGGGCGCGCCCTAGAAGGTCGCGAGGGTCGCCTTGTCCCAGCGCCGGTTGGCCAAGAGCCATTGGCTGGGATCGTGACGAATCCAAGCTTCGCAGCGCGCGGTCAGCGCTTCCGTGACCTGGATCACGGATTGCTCATCGCTGCCGACGAAAAGGGGGGGTTCGAAGGTTACGCGGTAGCGAGCTGGCGCAGTGCGCTCCGCCCAGAGGGGCACGATCGCGGCGCCCGTGCGCTGCGCCAGGCGCCCCGGGGTCGCGGAAAAGGTGGTGGGCGCCCCGAAGAAGGACACGGGGACGCCATCGGGCACGCGAATATCGATGAGCAGCCCCGTGGCTCCGCCTCCGCGCAGATGGCGCAGCATGGGCCGAAGAGGCGCCCCCCGGGGCACGGTGTCCGCGCCAAAGCTGGCCCGGGCCGCGCAGAGAAGCTCATCGAGGTAGGGATTCTGCAGCGGCGCATAGACCGCCATCATGGGGCAGCCGGCCCGGCTGGCCGCCATGGCGAGCACTTCCCAGTTGCCGTAGTGGGCCCCCACGAAAATGATGCCCCGCTTCGCCGCCAAAAGCCCCGGCAGGTCCGCCTCATCATTTAGGGTAAGGCGCTCCGGGGAGGCGAGGGCCTCGAGGTGGGCATATTCAGCGAAGACGGCGCCGGTGCTTTCCCAGCTGGCCCGCAGCACCTGGGCCCGCGCCCCTTCCGTGAGCTCGGGCGTGACCCGGCGCAGCGTCGCCGCCACGATGGGCTGCTTCTTCCGCGCCTTCGGGCCAAAGCGCGCCAGCAGCCAGGCCCCCACCGCTGCGCTGCGCTCCGGCCCCAGGGCGCGAAACAGCGCAATGAGGCCTCGCACGAGGAGCGCCTCGACGCGCCAGACGGCCCGCAGCACCCCGGGGTTACGCTCGAGCCAGGGCCCGAGGCGCTCAGCAAAGATCAGCTTCACGAGGCGCGGTCCCGGGCTTCAGCCCGACCATAGGCCTCGAGCTCCAGCGCCTTCGGCCAGCGCCGAGCCATGGCCATCCACTCCGCCGGGGCCTCCCGAATCCAGCGCTCGTAGGTGCCGAGCACCTGCTGCGCTAAATGCTGCACCCGGTCCTCCAGGGGCTGGTCTTCCGGCCCCGGATCCAGGGGGGCTTCCGCGTGAATACGAAAACGCCCCGGGCCCAGGCGCTGCGCCCGAATGGGAATCAAGGGGCACCCGGCGCGCAGCGCGAGGCGCCCGGGCACCGTATTGGTAAGCATGGGATGGCCGAAGAAGGGGAGGGGTTCGCCGCTATCGAGCCGCACATCGGAGGCGAGGCCCACCTTCTCCCCCTTGCCCAGGGCCTTCAATAGCCCCCGCATGCTGTTGTCCCGGGGAATCAGGGTGACGGGCAAGGCCCCCCGGAGCCGCAGAAATTCCTCCCGCACCCCGGGGTTCGACTCCGGAGCATAGAGAATGGAGAGGGGAAAGCGGCCCCAGGCCGCAATCAGGTTGGTGAAGGTCCAGGGGCCAACATGGGCCGTAATGAGCACCGCCGGGGCCTTGGGGTCCGAGAGCGCGGCCTCGGCCGCGGGGTCCACCACAAATTCGCAGAACCGTTCGGGGTTTTCGCTGATGGCATCGCTATGGGCCAGCTCCGCCACGGCCTGGCCCAGGGCGGCGAAGGACTCTCGGGCCTCGATCTTCAGGGCGCTGAGGGGCGCCTCCGGGTGGAGGATCGCAAGATTCCGGAGCAGCTTTTGCGCCACGGGCGTGCGCGGACCGATGCGACGAAACCACCGCGCCGCCGTCCCTTGCGCCTCGGCCAGGGGCAAACGCCGCAGCCGACGAAAGGTCCAACGCACCACCGCCGCCTCGAGGCGCCAGGCCAGGGGCAAAAGCGCATCTTGAGCTTTAAGGGCTACGCGGGGGAGGAAGTAGAGCTTAGCCATGGGCGCCTCCCGGGGGTGGCGCCGCGTCAAGCGCGCCCTTGGGGGTCACGCACGGCGCTTGAGGACTGCTCAACAGATAAAGATGGTGCCGAGGAGAGGACTTGAACCTCCACGGGGTTTCCCCCACCAGCACCTGAAGCTGGCGCGTCTACCAATTTCGCCACCTCGGCATTCCCCGCGAGCACACCCGCGGGGCGGCGAAATGTACAAATGCCCCGGGGCGATGTCAACCGGGATCGGGCGTATAGCCGCCGGAAACCCCCGCCGTCGCCACGGCCACGGCGTCGTGGCCGTGAAGGCTTTCGTAATGATTCACCCGAAGCCAGAAATCCACCACCTGTTCGTCCGCCAGCAGCGCTGCCTTTAGGCGCCGCGCCGCGTCCTCGCAAAACATCAGGTTTTGGCCGTTGAGGCGGGCAAAGGCCTGCTCATCTTCCCGCTTCACCGCCGCCTGCACGGGGGTTTTAAGCGCGCCTTCGAGGCGATCCACCATGGCTTCGATGGGGAAGGTGCTCAGGGTGGGCGCAAGGCTTAGACGCACCTCGGCGACGCTGCGCTGGCTATGGGGCGTCGCCATGATCCCCTGCTCCGTGCCTAGCCAGGCCCGAAGGGCCTCGGCGTCGATCTGCGTTTGTCCGGCGAAGTCCTCGTCGAACTGCTCCTGAATAAGCTGCCGCGCGAGCGCCGCAGAGCAAGGGCAGGTGGAGGAGTAGGTGACGGAAAGGGCCAGCTCGAGGCGCGTTTGCGCCCCCCGCCGCTCTGCCCGGAGGCGCACGGGGTAGCCATTCCAGCCGCTGTTATCGCTCACCAAGGCCGGACGCCGCAGGTTCAGATCGAAGCTCACCTCAATGAACGCATGGGTGGAGAGCTCCGCGTGACTTTCGAGGAACTGCTCCAGCAGGGCGCCCAGGGCCGCCGGGGTGATGGGGCCCGCGGCGCTGGCCTGATCGAGGGCCAGGTAGAGCCGGGACATGTGGATGCCCTTGGCTTCCGGGTCTCCCAGGTTCACGAAGGCCTGGGCCTTCGCCGCGACGGGGACCGAACCGCCCTCGAGGGCGAGGGTCATGGGGAGGTGAATGGCGGCCATGCCAACCCAATCGAGTGTTTCCGCAAGGCCAGCGCCACCGTGAGTTGCGATGTCGGGCATGCCGCCCGGTCGCTCAGGAAGCTTGAGACTATTCATGGCTGGGTTCCGTTGGGGGTGGGGGGTGGGTCGGTTAAATATCCGACCAAACTACTCGGAGTATAGGCCGGGGCTCCGAGCGCCGCAACGGTGTCAAGGACAAAAAGCGGACAGCTAGCCTTCGCCCCGGAGCGTGTCCAGCTCCTCGGGCCCCAGGGTCCGGGCTTCATCGGCAAGGAGCACGGGAATGCCGTCGCGAATGGGATAGGCGAGGGCGCTCGCAATGCAGGCCAGCTCCTGGTCATCGTTGATGAGCTTAAGCGGCGCCTTGCTGACGGGGCACACCAGAATGGACAAAAGGTCGCGATCGAACATGTTGAGGTCGTCCCCTGCGGTAGCAAGGGCGTATGCTAGCACTCTCACGGACCCACAGGAGCCTTGAACGTTATGGCCAGTTACCGGCGCACGCGGATGATCTGCACCCTAGGGCCGGCCTGCAATAACGACGAGACCCTGAAGGGCCTGCTGGCTGCGGGCATGGACGTGGCCCGGCTGAACTTCTCCCACGGCGCCCACGAAGAACACGCTCAGCGCCTGGCTCGCCTCCGCGCCCTGGCGGCCCAGCGCCGGCGCCCCCTGGCCACGCTCCTCGACCTGCAGGGCCCTAAGATTCGCGTGGCCGGCCTGGGCCCCGAGGGCTGGACCCTTCGCCCCGGCGATCGCCTCACGGTGGTGGGCAACGGCGACACGGACCCAACCGAAGGTCGACTAGCGGTCAGCCACGACGCCATCGTCCAGGATCTGGCCGTGGGGCAACGCATTCTGCTGGACGATGGGCGTCTCGCCCTGAACGTACTGGGAAAAACCCCTGACGCCCTAGAAGCCGAGGTGAAGGTCGGCGGCTGGCTTCAGCCTCGGAAGGGGGTGAACGTGCCCGAGGCCTTGCTGTCCCTTCCGGCGCTCACGGAAAAGGATCGCGCGGACGTGCGCTTCGCCGTGGAGGCCCAGGTGGACTACATCGCCCTATCCTTCGTCCAGCGGCCAGAAGATATCGAAGACCTCCGCCAGGCCCTGGCGGACCTGGGCGCCACCATTCCCATCATCGCGAAAATTGAGAAGCCCCAGGCCGTGGCCGCGCTTCCAGCGATCCTCGAAGCGGCGGACGGCATCATGGTGGCCCGGGGCGATCTCGGGGTAGAGCTGCCCGCGGAGCAGGTGCCCCTCATACAGAAAACCATTATTCGCGCCGCCCGGGCCGCAGGCTTACCGGTCATCACGGCGACGCAGATGCTCGAGTCCATGGTGGACAGCCCCACCCCCACCCGCGCCGAAGCCTCGGACGTGGCGAACGCCGTGCTCGACGGTACGGACGCGGTCATGCTCTCGGCGGAAACGGCGAGCGGCGCCTACCCGACGCTGGCGGCAGAAACCATGGCCCGCATCGCCCAGCTGGCGGAGGGAGCCCTCCCGCCGGGGTGGCGGGGCCCGGAAAACGCTCAGCTGTCCGGCGGCGCCGATCACGCCGTGGCGGAAGCCGCCTGCCGCCTCGCCGAGCAATTGGACGCCAAGGCCATCTTCTGCCTCAGCAGCAGCGGCGCCACGCTGCGCCAGCTGTCTCGCCTCCGGCCCCAGACGCCCCTCATTGCCCTTACCGCAACGGAGGCCATTCGCCGCCGATCGGCCCTGCTCTGGGGGGTGCGCGCGCTTCCCACGGAGCCCGCCATGGCCCGGGATATCGAAGGCGCCATGCGCGGGGAGCTACTCCGGCTCCGGGATGACGGCATTCTGGCGTCGGGAGATACGGTGGTGGTGACCGCCGCCCTCCCCTTTGGGGCGGCGGAGGTCACCAATACGCTGCGGGTGGAGCGGGTGCCCTAGGGCCAGGCCCTAGCCGTCGAAGGGGTCCCTAAGCACAATGGTTTGGGCGCGATCGGGGCCCGTGGAAATGATGTCGATGGGGGCCCCCACCGTTTCCTCGATGCACTTCAGATAGGCCCGCGCATTCGCGGGCAAGTCTTCCAGGCGCTTCGCCCCCACGGTGGATTCGGACCAACCGGGCAGATCTTCATAGACCGGCACGATGCGGTCGTAGCCCTCGGCCCCGAAGGGCGCCGGCGTAGCATCTCCGCCCTGATCCTGATAGCCCACGCACACCCGAATCGTCTCTAGGCCATCGAGCACGTCGAGCTTAGTGAGGCACAGACCGGAAATGGAGTTGATGCGAATGGCCTGGCGCAGGGCCACGGCGTCGAACCAGCCACAGCGCCGCGCCCGGCCCGTGGTGGACCCAAACTCATGGCCGCGCTCCGCGAGGCGCGCCCCCACGTCATCGAAGAGCTCCGTGGGGAAGGGCCCGGAACCAACCCGGGTGGCATAGGCCTTGGTGATTCCCAAAATGTAATCGAGGTAGAGAGGCCCGAAGCCGCTCCCCACCGCCGTACCGCCCGCGGTGGTGTTCGAGGAGGTGACAAAGGGGTAGGTGCCAAGGTCGATATCCAGCAGCGCCCCCTGCGCCCCCTCAAACAAGATGTTGTCCCCGGCCAGGCGACTCTGGTGAAGCAGATCAACGACGTCGGCGACGAGGGGCCGTATCTCCTCCCCGGCCTTCAGGGTGTCATCCAGCACCTGCTGGTAGTCCACAGCCGGCGCCTTGTAGTACTCCGTGAGCACGAAGTTGTGATACTCGAGGACGTCCTTCAGCTGCTCGGCGAAGCGGGCCTCATTCAGCAGATCACCCACCCGGAGCCCCCGGCGAGCGACCTTATCCTCGTAGGCCGGGCCAATGCCCCGCCCCGTGGTGCCAATCTTCGAAGCGCCTCGGCGGGCCTCCCGGGCCTGATCCAGGGCCACGTGGTAGGGCAGGATGAGGGGGCAGGCCGGGGACAGGTACAGCCGCTCCCGGGCCGGCACACCCTGGGCCTCAAGGGTACGCAGCTCCTCGAGAAACGCCTCCGGGGCCAGCACCACGCCGTTGCCGATGAGGCAGGTCACGTGCTCCCGCAGGATCCCCGAGGGGATCAGGTGAAGCACGGTCTTCTTACCGTCGATGACCAGGGTGTGGCCCGCGTTATGGCCCCCCTGGAAGCGCGCTACGGAAGCGACATGCTCCGTAAGCAGATCAACGACCTTGC
>JAUILI010000092.1 GCA_030433075.1 Gammaproteobacteria bacterium
GAAGGGGTTCGAGGTCATGAGCAAAAACAGAATGAAGCCCACGGTAAGGGCGCCCATGACGGAGAGCACCCGGGCCAGCATGGCCGTGGGCAGGGCTTCCGAGCGCAGGGCCACGGCGAGGGTCCAGCCCCCCATGATGAGGGTCCAGAGCAGGAAGGAGCCCTCGTGCGCCCCCCAGACGGCGCTGACCTTGTAATACCAGGGCAGGAGCGCATTGGAATTATTGGCCACGTAGGCCACAGAGAAGTCGTCCTGGAGAAACGCCTGGGTAAGGCAGGCGTAGGATAGGAGGAGGAAGACGAAAAGCCCCGCGGAGAGGGCCCCGGCGCTGTGCTGGAGCGTGAGGTCCCGGCGGACCACTCCGGCCATGGGCACCACCGCCAGAAGCACGGCGAGCATGAGCGCAAGGATGAGCGCGAAGTGTCCCAGCTCTGGAATCATACGTCCCCCAAAAGGTTTTAGGCCCTAGCCCCCGGCGTCGAGGGTGGCCAGGCCGGCCCGCTGCCCCTCCGGCGCCTTGCGCCCGGCAAGCTCCGCAAGCTCCGGCGGCATGTAATTTTCATCGTGCTTGGCCAGCACTTCGCTGGCCTCAAAAGTGCCGTTGGCGCGGAGCCGCCCCGTGGCCACGATGCCCTGCCCTTCCCCGAAGAGATCCGGGAGGATGCCCTCGTAGACCACGGGGACGTCGTGCCCGGCCATATCGGACAGGGTAAATCGCACGGCGAGGGAGCCGGGGTCGCGCTGCACGCTGCCCTCTAGCACCATGCCCCCGGCGCGGATGCGCTGATCCACGGGAGCTTCGCCCCGGGCGATTTGATCCGGCGGGTAAAAGAGATTGATGTTTTCGTTCAGGGCAAAGAGCGCCAGGCCCACGGCCACGGCCACCCCGGCGAATAAAAAGGCGACCAGCGTCAGGCGTTGCTTGCGCTTTGGATGCATGGCGGGGGCTCCCAAACGATTTCACCCATGATAGCGCGCCTGCCCCGGCCCTGTCCGCTTAGGCTTGCTCTTGGGGCTGCTCCTGGCGCCGCTGCCGGGCCCGCTGCTCCCGGAGGAAGCGGCGCTGGCGCCGACCCGGGGCGAGGCCGTTGAAGAGCAGCACGGCGAGCGTTAAGCCATAGCAGCTCCACACGTAAGGGCCGTGCCCACCCATGGCCAGAAAGGCGCTGAAGCTCTCAAAGTTCATGCCTTAGACCCCTGCTCAGCCGCAAAGTTCTGCACCCAGGCCGTACGCCGCTCCCGCTCGAGCACCACCACCCGGGTGCTCTGAAGCACGCTCCAGATAAAAAGAGCGTAGAAGCCCAGCACGGAAAGCAGGAGGGGAATCCACATGCTCGGGGGCATGGCGGGCTTTTCCGTCAGCTTGAAGGTGGAAGGCTGGTGCAGGGTGAGCCACCAATCCACGGAATACTTGATGATGGGAATGTTCACGAGCCCCACGATGGCCAGGATGGCGCAGGCCCGCCCCGCCGCTTCGGGGCGCGCCAGGGCCTGGCGAAGGCCAATGATGCCGAGGTAGAGGAAGAGCAGAATCAGCATGGAGGTGACCCGCGCATCCCAGGCCCACCAGGTGCCCCAGGTGGGTTTGCCCCACACGGCGCCGGTCACGAGCGCCAGGGCCGTGAAGGAGGCCCCGATGGGCGCCGCCGCTTCCAGCACCATATCCGCGAGCTTCATGCGCCAGACCAGCAGCACCACGCCGCAGGTGCCCATGAGCATGTAGCAGGACTGGGCGAGGATCGCCGCGGGGACGTGCACGTAGATGATGCGAAAGCTGTTGCCCTGAAGGTAATCCGCCGGCGCGAGCGCCAGGCCCCAAAAGGCCCCCGCCCCGAGGAGCACCACCCCAAAGCCCAAAAGCCAGGGAAGCCAGGGCGCCGTGGTCTCGAAAAACCAGCGCGGGGAGCCCAGACGATGCCAGAGGCGAACGAGGGGAGCCGGAACCTTCACGGTGATCTCCTATGCAGGGGCGCCAAGCCTAGCCCGTTTCCACGGCAATGCTAAGGGCGCCGGCGATGGCAAAGGGGGCGGTGACGAGAGCCAGGGCTGCCCCGGCCCCAAGCCAGGCGAGCACGGGCGCCGTAGGCAGCCCCGCCACGGCGAGCTCCGCCACGCTTACCCCGAGAATCAGTACGGGGATAAACAGGGGCAGCACGAGCAGCGCCAGGAGCACGCCGCCGGAACGGAGGCTCACGGTGAGCGCCGCCCCCACGCCCCCAAGCAGCACCAAAATGGGGGTGCCTAAGGCCAGGCCCGCGGTCACGGGCCAGCGCGCTTCCTCGGGCAGGGCCAGCATGGCGCCCAGCACAGGAGCCAGAAGCGTCAGGGGCAGGCCCGTGCCTAGCCAGTGCACCAGCAGGCGAGCGAGCACCGCCAACACCAAAGGCTCGCCGTGGAGCACGAGCTGCTCCAGCGTGCCCTCATCCCGGTCCCGGCGAAAAAGCCCTTCCAGCCCCAACAGCGTCGACAAAAGCGCGGCAATCCACAGCACTCCGGCGGCAAGGGGCGCGAGCACGGCGCTTTCCGGGCTCACGCCAAGGGGAAAGAGGGTGATCACCAGCACGAAAAAGGCCAGGGGGTTCGCCAGCTCCCCCGGTTGGCGCAGAGCCAGAGCGCCATCGCGGCGAAACTGACCCCAGAAAAGCCCGGGAATCTTCATGGCGCCCCCTCCGGGCCGAGCCAAAGGGTCTCGAGCCCCGGGCGCGGGGTGAGGGGTTGGTGGGTGGTGAAGATCGCCCCGCCACCGGCGGCCTGGTGTTCCTCTAGCAGCGCCGTCACCAGGGCAATGCCCCGATCATCCAGGGCCGTAAAAGGTTCATCGAGCAGCCAGAGGGGCGCCGCGATGCCCAGCAAGGGCAGGCGCGCAAGGCTGACCCGGCGCTGTTGCCCGGCGGACAGGGCTTGGCAAGGCACGTCCTCGTAGCCCGCCAGCCCCACGCGCTCGAGGGCTACGGGGATCGCACTGGCTGCCGTACCCGGGGCAGTCAGGGAAAGGTAGTGGGCGAGGTTTTCTTCCGCCGTCAGCAGGCCGCTTAGGGCCGGGCGGTGCCCCAGGTATGCGAGGGGCCCGGGGGCGCGGCTCACCTCCCCCTCATAATCGGGGTGGAAGCCTGCGAGGATACGCAGCAGGGTGGTCTTTCCCGCACCGTTCGGGCCCCGCAGCTGGAGCGCCGTCCCTCGCGCCACGGCAAAGCTTAAGTCGGCGAACAGCACACGCTCGTCGCGCTCGCAGCGCAGCTGCCGAACCGTTAGCAAGGGGGTATCCACGGCCTCTCCTCTCCCAGGGGCCTGCGCAGTATAGCCTTCCCACCTAGGGACGCGTCATAACCTCGGGGCCGCCCGCCGTGATGACGAGGGTGTGCTCGAATTGCGCCGACCGGTTTCCCGGCCCGGAGAGCAGGGTCCAGCCATCATCGGCGGTGGTACAGCGCTCCGAAGCCAGGGACAGGAAGGGCTCAATGGTGATGACCATGCCTTCAGCCAAGCGGCGCCGATCGGTGGGATCGAAGAAGTTGGGGATAAAGCGTGGCGCCTCGTGAAGCTTGCGCCCCACCCCATGGCTACCGAGATCCCGGAGCGTGGTGAAGCCCGCAGCCCGAGCCGTGCTTTCGATGGCCCGACCGATTTCATTGATGAGGGCCCCCGGCTGAGCCACGGCCATAGCCGCCTCTAAGGCCGCTTGCGTTGCCGCGAGAAGCGCCTCGTGGGCCGACGCCGCCGGGGGCACGAGGAAGGTGGCGCCGGTGTCGCCGTAATAGCCGTCAAGCTCCGCGGAGACGTCGATATTCACGATATCCCCCGGGGCCAAGGTGCGTGGCCCAGGAATGCCGTGGGCCGCCTCCTCGTTCAGGCTAATGCAGGTGGCGCCGGGGAAGCGGTAGTCGCGCTGGGGCGCCGAGCGGGCCCCGTGCTCTGCCAGCAGCTTGGCCCCCAGGGCGTCGAGCTCCGCCGTGGTCATCCCCGGAGTAAGGGCAGCCCCCATGGCCGCCAAGGTTTGGGCCACGGCTCGGCCGGCGGCGCGAAGGCCTTCGAGATCTTGTGCACGGGTGACTTTCATGGCGCCAGTGTACGCAGCAGTTAGCGCCTTTTGCGAGTCCGAATGGGAGGGCGCCGACGAAGTTCCCCGAGGGCCCAGAAGACGCCGGCGACAAAGCCGCCGACGTGGGCCCAGAAGGCCACCCCGCCCCCGCTTTGCCCCAGGGAGGGCAGCCCCGCGAGCACCTGGATCGCGAACCAGTAGATGAGCATGAGCGCCGCTGGTACGGCCACCCGGGTGACGAAAAAGCCCAGAAACACCAGCAAATCGACCCGGGCCTTGGGATAGAGCACGGCGTAGGCCCCCATCACGCCGCCGATAGCGCCGGAGGCCCCCACCATGGGCACAACGCTGGCGGGGGCGGACAGGATCTGCGCCGTCGCCGCCGCCACCCCGGCCAACAGGTAGAAAAAGCCATAGCGCAGGGGCCCGAGGCGATCCTCCACGTTGTCCCCGAAAATAAACAGGAACCACATATTGCCCAGCAGGTGGAGCCAGCCCCCGTGCATAAACATGCTCGTAAAGACGCTCCAGGGATTGCGCTCCCCGAGGCGGCAGCTGGCCTCGGGACCCAGGGGGATGAGGGAGCCCGGTTCGCTGAAGCCCAGCAGCGCCCCGGGAATGAGGGCACGCTCGCACAGGGAGTGAAGTAACGGCTCGGGGAGGCCGAAGCCCTGCCACCGAGCCCACACCCACACATTGAGCGCGATCAGCCCATAGGTGACCCAGGGCGTGCGTCGGGTGGGATTGTGATCACGAAGGGGAAACATGGCTCAAGGTCGCCAGGGCTGGGCCCAGCACGGGGTGCTCCTCGAGGCGAGGCAAATCTTCCGGGCCATCGATGTCGTAGAGGGTCGGCAGGCGCGTCCAGGCCCGTCCAAGCTCGGCCAAGCGCCCGGCGGTCTCCTTCATCACCAAGGGCGTGCTCCAGGGCATGGCGGTAAAGAGCGCGGAATCGAGGCGCCGAGCCGCGACGACGCCGTAGCCCCCATCCTCCGCCGGGGCGAAGGCATAGTCATCGCCTGCGCGGAGCGCGGCAGCCGCCGCCGTCAGGTGGCTAGGCTTCAGCCCCGCCAAGTCCGTCCCCAGCAGCACGGGCCAGGCGCCCGCCTCCAGCGCCTCCCCGAGGGCCCGGGCCATGCGGTCGCCGAGATCCCCGGAGCCCTGGCTCACAAGCGTAGCGCCCAGCGCCTCCCCGAGGGCCGCCAGCGCCGCCCCGGGACGATCCCCCGCATAAGCCAGGGTTAGGGGACCCAGCTCGGCCGCCTGGCAGACGCTCACCACGTAGCGCAGCAGGGCCTCGTAGAGCCGCAGTGCGCCATCGGCGCCCAGGGCCGGTTCAAGGCGGGTTTTCACCGTGCCCCGCACCAGGGGACGGGCAAAGAGAATCACCCGAAGGGGGACATTCACGCCGAATCGCTGGCGCGATAGCGCGCCGCCAGACCGGCGGGATCGGCGCCGCGAAAGTAGGCCCAGCGCAGGCGCCACATCAGCAGCACCGTTTTCCACACCCCATGGGATTCCCAGCGCCGGCCATCGGTACGCAGGCGCTTTTTGAGGCAAAGCGGTGGCCCTTGCGTGGCCTTCAGGGCCGCAGCCAAGGCAAGGTCTTCCATGAGCGGCAGGGGGGGCACGCCACCGACGGCCTCAAGGGCATCCCGGGTGACAAAGAGCCCCTGGTCCCCGGTCCCCATGCCCGACAAGCGCGAGCGCAGATTCATCATGCGTCCAATAAGCGCCAAAGCGGGATGGCGACCCAGAATGCGGATGGAGAAAAAGCCCCAGCGACGCCGGTGCTCCGCCAGCCCCGTGAGCAAATGAAGGTCGCTCACCGCCTCGATGGTGCTATCGGCGTGGAGAAACCAGAGCACGGCGCCCCGGGCCGCTTCTGCGCCCTTCGCCAGCTGGGGACCGCGGCCCCCTTCCGCCTGGAGGACGGCGACGCCTGCCCCTTCCGCCAGCGCCACCGTCTCATCCTCGCTCCCCCCATCCACCACCAGCACCTCCGCCCCCCGGGCCCGAGCTGGCTCGAGCGCGCGGAGCAGGCTCGGCAGGTTCCGCGCCTCGTTTAGCGTCGGAATGATGATGGACAGGGGGGGGGCCATGGCTAGCGCCGGGGCCGCCAGACCAAATTAACGGTGGTGAGCGTGTCGAGCTTTTCCTTATCGCCGATCACCTGGGAGTTTCGGCGCAGCTGATAGGCGGCCTTCAGGGCGAGGGATTCGTTGATATCGACGGCAATGCCCAGCTCGTTCTGCAGGAAGGTGTTATCGGTCCCCGTCTCCAGCAGCGTGGTGTTGTAGAGCTGGGCCGTATCGCTCAGCGTTCGCGTATAGCGGCCCTGGGCCCGGCCAATGAGGTTCGTATCGTCACTTTCCCCCCGGGGCTGGGCCCGGCGAATACCGGGGCCGACCTCGAGCCGCAGGGTTTGGTCCACATCGGCAATGGGGCGAAAACCGTAGGCGACGGAGACGCTGCCCTGATACTGGAAGGCAGAGAAGTCATCACGCTCGTAGCGAAGGGCCGAGGACAGAAAGGTTTCCGGGCCCAGATCGCGGCGTGCTGTGCCCGCGACTTCATAGCGCTCGGCGCTCGTTTCCCCGCTGTTTTCCCCGCGAAGGCCCGAAATGTGGGCATCTCCTTCCCAGCCCTCATAGCGCCCCTCCACGGCGAGTTTGCCGTTGATCGTGGTGGCTTCCGAGTTCCCCGTGGTGTTCACGAAGCCAAGCTCCCCGGAGGGGGTCCATTCGGCTTCGGCGCTCAGCGCAAAGGGGGGTGCAGCTAGGGTGGCACTGAAAAGGGCCGCGCCCCACAGCCAGCGTTTCATGTCGCATCCTCATTAAATTGGGAGAAAAGGGCCCGAAGCCCTGAAAATTTCGCGGGAAATTATGCCCAGGGTGGGCGCCTGATAACAGGGCCTCTGGGCCGTGGACAGGCCCCGCCGCCTTCCTTAGCATCAAAGCGCGGGGCAAAAAGAGCGAAAACGCCAGGCCACGCACCACATGCCTCTGGGGAGGGGTAAACATGGAGAGAGCACACCTTCGGGTGCTGGCCGCCGTGGTTGCAAGCGCAACCCTGGCCGGCTGCGCAGCGCCCGGGCCCATTGAGCAGGCCCATCTGAGCCAAATCCGCTACCTGCGGGAGCAGTGCATGAATCGCATGGCCAGCACGCGGCAGCCCTCGCCGCTGCTTCGCGCCTCGGCGATTCACCAGTGCCATGCCTGGTCCCGGTCGAAGGTGCTTTAGGTAAAAGCGTCAGGATAAAACAAGGGCTGGTAGGGCGACCAGGAATCGAACCTGGAACTACTCCTTAGGAGGGAGTCGTTATATCCATTTAACTACCGCCCCAGCCAAGGCTAAGGATAGCAACCTCGGCGCCGAGGAGCAGCGCTTGTGGGGACAGCTCTGCTTACGCAGCGCCGTCGTGATACTTTTGGCTATAGATTCTTCACTGAAGGCGTTGCCATGACCGCTGCGACCGCATCCCCCTTTGCCATCAGCTGGCGCTGCAAGCACAGCTGGCGCCGGGCTTCCGTGAACACCAGCTGGTGCCTGCTGGGCTGCTCTATCGGGGATATGGGCACCATCGCGGCCTTCCAGCTGGGGGGCTGGCCCTGGGATCCCATGGCCATCATGGCCCTCGCCATGGTCAACGGGCTGCTCACCTCCATCGCGCTGGAGACGGTGATCCTCAGCCGGCAAATGGCCCTGACCCTCGCCCTCAAAACGGCCCTGGGGATGTCCCTCATTTCCATGCTCGCCATGGAAGCGGCCATGAACCTAGTCGATCTAGCCGTCACCGGCGGCGCCCAGCTGAGCCCCGTGGCCATCCCCCTCATGCTGATCGCTGGGTTCCTCGCCCCCCTGCCCTACAACTACTGGCGCCTCAAGGCGCTCGGAAAGGCCTGCCACTGATGAAACGCGTTGCCCCCGCCCTGCTGGCTCTAACCTTCAGCATTCCCACCTTGGCACACGACGTGACCTTAAGCGCCGCGCCCCTGGAGGGCTCGGCGCTTAAGGGCCTGACCTGCGCCCGGGTGCTCGAGCTTCATGCGGAGGAAAACCCCGCGGCGCGGGTACAGCTGGGCTCGCTCTTCATGGGCTTCGTCGCCGCCATGAACGCCGGCAGCGGGGAGCGCCTCGGGGAGAGCCTTGACGGCGACGGCTACTATGCGGCGCTCGTGAACAGCTGCTCCCGCAACGGTCGCCTAAGCCTCGCGGAAGGGTTGATCGCCGCCTACGAGGGACTACACGGATCCTAGGCTGCGCTAGGCCTCAGCCTTTCGCGCCGCCACAAGTACTCGGCGAAGCGCCGCTTCGCTTGCGGCCGAAAGACGAACGGCGCGCTTAGAACGCTTCGCTGCACTCTCTCGAATCTCAAGGCATCCCTCCTCTACCAGCGACTGGTAGCACCGGGAGAAGGTGCCTCGCGTGGGTCGGGCAACGGTAAGGGCTTCAAAGCATTCCTCGACCCCCAGCTCCCGGCGGCTGCGTTCCGCTTCTGCAAGAATCAGTAAAAGCTCGAGGGAGAAGCTGCGACGGCAGAAGGGTTTCAGCGTCGGCTCCTCAGCGAGGGTCCGCATCAACGCCAGTACCTGTCCTGCCTTCATAGTGCTGTGCCTTGCCTAGCCGGGAATATGTGTACTCGATAGGAGCAGATCTTCCCCCAGGAAATAAGCGCTTTTATCG
>JAUILI010000180.1 GCA_030433075.1 Gammaproteobacteria bacterium
CGAGGCCGTTGGCCTTCCAGCGGTCGATGGCGGCCAGGCACTCTTCGGCGTCAAAGCTGTGCCCCTCGAGGGTCAGAATACTGCCCCCCTGGGCCAGGGTCCCCATGGCCGTGAACAGCCCCGTGCCGTGCATCAGGGGACAGCAGGGAATCATGCGCGATCCGCCGCCAGCGGCGAGCACGTTCGCCACATGGGCCTCGAGGCTTTCCGGAGGCACAAGGTTGGTGGCGGGGGTGGCCCCGGCCGCGCCGGCGTGCCAGTGATCGTCATGGCCCCACATCACGCCCTTGGGCATGCCCGTGGTGCCCCCGGTGTAGAGGAACAGCAGATCGTCGCCGCTGCGCGGAATGCCCAAGGGGGACCCATCACCATTTTGCGCAAGGGCCTCGTAGGACAGGGCCCCGTCGAGGACCACGTCCGTATCATCGCTAACCTCAATAAAGCACTTCACCTTGGGCAGGCGAGCCTTCAGCGCCTCCACCTGGGGCGCAAACTCCCGGGCGTAGAGCACCGCTTCCGCGTCGGAGTTGTCAAAGATGTAGTAGAGCTCTTCGTCGACGTAGCGGTAGTTCACGTTGACGTGGACAAAGCGACCCTTAAAGCAGGCGGCCAGCATTTCCATGTAGGCCGGATGGTTGCGGCAGTAGAAGCCGACCTTGCTGTCGGCGGTGAGCCCGGCAGCGCCCAGGGACCGGGCCAGGCGATTACTGCGGGCCGTAAAGTCGCCCCAGCTGATGGCCCGTTCCCCATGAATCAGCGCCGGCGCCTCCGCCGGCAGCGCTGCCCCGAGGGCGTCGTAGATATCTCCGTAGTTCCAACCGCCCGCAATGGCGACCATGCTTTCTCTCCCCTAGCGCGTTAAAAGACGCTCCGGCTGCGGTCTTAGCCGCTTATGGCTCCGCCGTTTCCCGGCGATAGCTCCCGTAGCGTGGGTTATCAATACCTAGCTGGCGCACCGCATCGGCGCGCAGATGCGTCAAAAGTCCTGGAGAAGCGAGGCCAAGGGCGCCGCTCCGGAGCGCCGCCACGAGCTTCTCTTCTAAAGCCTCCCGCCCTAGGGCTGGATCTTCTCCCAAGAGGGCACCGAGGCGCGCCGTCGCCGCCGCGCTGTCATCCTCCGCCGCTAGCTCCCGCTCGACGATAGCCAGCACATTCACCGCAATACGCAAATTAAAGGCCGTGGCGCCGGTGAGCTGCCCCGCCACCTCCTGCTCCAAAAAGCCCCGCACCGCCGCGACGAGCTCCGGAGCCGTGGGCCGCTGTCCGCTCATGGAAAGGACTCCTTGCCCTCAAGATAATTCAGCACGTCCAGCACCGTTTCGGACACGCGCCGACCGATGGCCGCCCGCTCCACGGAGACGGTGGCCCCGGAAAGGTGGGCGCGAGTCATCATCATGCACATGACGCCCCACTTCAGCGCGCCGAACAGTTCCCAGAACGCTGCCCGCTCCGCGTCGAGCTGCCCTCCGGCGGCCTCGTAGGCGTCCCAGAGGGCGCGGCGCTGCCCGAAGCCTCCCACGGGCTGATCCATCACGCCGAAGCGCCAGGAGGGCACGCAAAGCCAGCCAAGATCTTCCATGGGATCGCCGAGGTGGGCCAGCTCCCAATCTAAAATGGCCCGCAGGCCTTCCGGG
>JAUILI010000093.1 GCA_030433075.1 Gammaproteobacteria bacterium
AACAGCTTGCCGGTTACGACACGACGACGCCTGAAACCTTCGCTAAAGGCTTTCAAGTAGATAATTCTGAGTTTGAGAGCTCAGTGAAGATCACGGGAGGGCCCATAACTTGGGGGCTTGCTGGAGGTGCGTTTGATACTGGAATTATGACGCTCAGATTAAGGACATGGGTCGACAAAGACAATCCTGAGGTTCAGGTTCATCAGCTATATGCGGATCTTAGTTACAGCACAGGCAGCGGATGGCGTTTTTACAACAGAGCAACGCTACCCGGCGGCACAGAAGCCAAGTTCACATCCATTAGCCGAGATGTAGAGTCTTGTATGTCGACTCGGTGCCGCTATAGCGAGATCGTTGGTGTAGACCTGAGACAGGATCAACTGAGCGCAGGGGAAAAAATTCTAGTGCAAGTTGCGTCAAAATCGGGGCAGAAGAATTTGTTAGAGATTCCTGAAAATTACGTTAAAGCTTTTTGGTCCGAGGTGCAGAAGCAAGCACTGCTTGTTAGCAAGCCATAGCACAGACTGTCCAGAGACATGCTCGGACGGTGTTTAGATTCTGAGAACGCTCTGCGACTGAGATACCCAACGGGATAGCTGGACCCAGAGAGATTTTTGATGAATCCAATAGTCACTAATGCCGAACGCCAGCGACGCTATCGGGAGGCCCATCGCCAAGACGGGCGCCTGAATATGTATTGGAGCGCGAGCTCTGACGCCGCGCTGAGGCGCCTTGCAGCCCATCGGGGCCTGACGCGGAAGGCGATGCTGGAGGCACTGGTGGCCGAGGCGGAGGCCCAGCTGGTGCGTGGATGGCCGCTAATCGAGCGGCAAAGGTATTACGCGGGGTAGGGGAGCGCGCGCCGAGTCGTTCGCCATTTGGCGTCATTTTTGGCGCTGGTATCTGTTAAGCTATTGATAAGTAAGGGATAGTGGCGGAGAGGGCGGGATTCGAACCCGCGATAGGCTATTAACCTATACACGCTTTCCAGGCGTGCTCCTTAAACCACTCGGACACCTCTCCGAAGGCGCGCGAGGTTAGCGCAGCCCTCGCTCAGAGGCAAACGCTCTTGTCACAAGAAAAGCGTGGTCACCGCCCTACGGCTGCTATAAACTCCGCGCCTTGCTTGGCCGGGGTAACCCCCGATTTAAAGCTAAGCTTATGAATTTTCAGGCGATGCAGCGGTTGCACGCGCCAGCGCAGCCCGGTCATTCACGGGGTCACGGTCTTCAGATAGGGCAGAGACAGATCACGATGCTGACGGAAAAACAGATTCGACGCGCACCAAAAAAAGACTACATGAACGAGGCTCAGCTCGAGTTCTTCAAGAACCATCTCTTGGAACTCAAGCGCGAGACGATCTCCCATATTGACGAGGCGCGGCAGCGCCTGGCCGATGCCAACCGGGAGACGGACGAACTCGACCGGGCCCTAACGGAGGAGGAAAACCGCCTCCGCCTTCGCATTGCCGATCGCGAGTCCAAGCTCCTGCCGAAGATCGACGAAGCGCTTAAGCGCATCGAAGAGGGGGAATACGGCTGGTGCGAGGAAACCGGGGAGCCCATCGGTATTGAGCGCCTCCTTCTTCGCCCCACGGCCACCCTTTGCGCCGAAGCCAAGGCCCGGCAGGAGCGCCTAGAGCGCAATTTCCGGGACAGCTAAGCGCCCCCAGCTGCGAGCGAGGGGCAAGCCGTGTATGCTCTCGCTTGTTTTATGGCAGTCCGCCCGGTCCCTCCGCATTGTGACGCTGTGAACCCCGCCAGGCCCGGAAGGGAGCAACGGTAGCAGCATTCGCGAGTGCCGGAGTGTGGCTGGGTTGGGCTGCCGCCTCCTTCCTCAGTACAGTAGTCTCTCCTGCGCAACCGCGCCGTTACATGGGAGAGGGGCTATGGCTATCATCAATCGCTTCACGCAGCAGCTCGGGATCACCATTCCTGTGGTGCAGGCCCCCATGGGCTGGATTGCCCGGTCGGCGCTGGCCTCTGCCGTTTCCAATGCCGGGGGTCTGGGCATCATCGAAACCTCCTCCGGGGAGCTCGACGCGATCCGGGAAGAGATCAAGAAGATGGGCGAGCTCACGGATAAGCCCTTTGGGGTGAATATCGCCCAGGCGTTTGTGCGCGATCCCGATATCGTCCAGTTCGTGGTCGATCAGGGCGTGCGCTTCGTGACCACCTCCGCGGGCAGCCCCACGCGCTACACCGCAGAGCTGAAGGCGGCGGGGCTGACGGTCTTCCACGTGGTGCCCACCTTGGATGCAGCGCTGAAGGCGATCGATGCGGGGGTCGACGGCCTGGTGGTGGAGGGCGCGGAAGGGGGCGGCTTTAAGAACCCGAAGGACGTCTCTACCCTGGTGCTTCTTCCGCTCGTGCGCTCCCGCACCGATCTCCCCATCATCGCCGCCGGTGGCTTTACCGACGGCGTCACCATGGCCGCGGCCCTGGCCCTCGGCGCCGAGGCGGTGCAGATGGGTACGCGCATGGTGTCCGCAGCGGAATCGCCGGTGCACCAGAACTGGAAGGACGCCATTGTGTCAGCGAAGGAAACGGACACGGTGTATTTGAATCGCTTCCACTCCCCAGCCCTTAGGGCCCTGCGCACGGCGCGTACCACGGCCCTCGAGAAGGAAGTGGAGAAGAATATTTGGGGGGAGTTTGGGGACGCCAAGGCCCTCTATTTCGGCGGCGATATGGAAGCGGCCATTGCCTTAACGGGTCAGGTGGCGGGGCGCATCGATGCGGTGAAGCCCGTGGCGGAGATTCTCCAGGCCGTGCATGACGAGTGCCTGGAGACCCTTGGGAAGCTGGCCAAGCAGTATCTGCCGCGATGAGTACGCCCATTCAGACCCGTTTCATCGACGTGGGTGATCTCCGCTTCGAGGTGCTCGAGGCGCGTCCCGAGGGGGCGCCGAAGGGCCTCGCCCTATGCCTTCACGGGTTCCCCGAGCATGCCCATGCCTGGCGTCACCAGCTGCCGGCGCTGGCGGCCGAGGGCTATCTGGCCTGGGCGCCGAATCTGCGAGGCTACGGGGCCACGAGTACGCCCCCGAAGGTCAGCGACTACGCCATCGAAAAGCTCCTTGCTGACGTGGATGGGCTGATCGACGCCGCGGATGCGGGTCCCGTGGTGCTCATCGGGCATGATTGGGGGGCGGTCATTTCCTGGTACTACGCCATGCACGGGGGGCGCACCCTCGATCGCTTGATCATCATGAACGTGCCCCATCCCGTGCCCATGACGCGGGAGCTTAAGGTCAATCCGGAGCAGCGCAAGAAGTCCTGGTATGCCGCCTTCTTCCAACTTCCGGCCCTTCCCGAGTGGTTCCTCACGCGGCAGCGGGGGGCGGCGGTGGCCCGCATGTTCGGCGAGGGCACGGTGCGCCCCGGCGCGGTGCCGCCCGAATCGGTGCAGGTGTTTGTGGACAACGTGCTTCGCCCCGGCGGCGCCCGGGCCATGATTCACTACTATCGGGCCTTAGTCCGAGGGGGTTCGAGGCGCATGGCGCAGCGCGGCATGCCCCTGATCACCGTCCCGACGCTCATGCTTTGGGGAGAGCAGGATGTGGCTCTGGCGAAGAGCACCACCTACGGGACTGAAGAGCAGGTGGCCCAGCTCACTCTGCGCTACTTGCCCGAGGCGTCCCACTGGATCCAGCAGGACGATCCGGAGACGGTGAACGCCATGGTCTCAGCGTTCCTCCAGGATGCGCCCGTGCCCCATGCAAGCGGGGCCGAGGGCGATCGGGATCCGGCCTAGGGTCCCACGCCGTGGGCGCGGAAGCGCTCCGCGAGGGCGCCGGAGCCCTGCTGCTGGGCGAGCCAGAGGTTGAAGAGGGTGGTCAGGGGGCTCTCGGGCGGCGCAGCCACCCACGCTCCCTTTTCTGCATAGGTGAGGCGCGCCGCGCCCAGGGCGGGGCAGAGGCGCGAATCCCGGCCGGCCCACAGCTGCACCTCAATCAGATCGGTCACCATGACATCGGCGCGCCCTTCGGCAATTTCCTGGAAGATGGTGCGGTTGTCCTCGTGAACCCGGAGGCTGGCCTGCTGGTAGCGGCTCCGGGCGAAGGCTTCGTTGGTGCCCCCCGGGTTTACGACGGCCCGCACCCCGGGTTGATCGATCGCCTCCCAGGTTGTGAAGCGCGTTTGATCTGCGCAGCGAATGATCGGCGCCTTGCCGCCCCGGTGGTAGGGCTCGGAAAAGCTGCTTCCGGGAACGGCGGCGCGCGTGAGGGTTCGGCTGATGCCACTGAGCGCGAGATCAAAGGCGCCCCTTTGAAGATCGGCCGTAAGCGTGGGCCAGCTGGTCTCCACCCACTCAAGCTTAAGCCCCAGGCTTTTCGCAAAGGCCTCGGCCAGGTCGATATCGATGCCCGCAAGCGTGCCCTCGGCGGTGCGATAGCTGAAGGGGGCGTAGTCCCCCGTGGTGCCCACGCGGAGCGTGCCCCGAGCCTTAAGGGCGGCGAGGCCTTCCGGCGCCGGGGGTGCAAAGCGTAGGGCGAGGGCCGCCTCCGCGAGGGCGCTGATTTCCCCGTCCTGCGCCCCCTGGGCCTGCAGCGCTTCTTGAAGGCTTTCACGAAAGGCGGCCTCTTGCCGAGGCAACAGGGGTAGGGCTTGGGTGAGCGCCGTCAGCTGCGCCGCCGTGGTGGCGGCGATGGCACGGCGCAGGTCGCTTAGGGCCGCCCGAGCGGCCTCCGGGGAGGCCAGCGGGGACAGGGGCTGCGTCCAACGCGTTTGAATCCCCCGCGCGAGGGCCATCTGCGCGGCCACAAAGCGTTCGTAGGGCGCTATGGCCAGGCCCTGGGCGGCGCCGTCCCGGGCCGCCACAGCGAGCACCCGAGCCTCCTGCGCCGGATCAAAAATGGGCTGGCCGAGCGCGGCCTTGGCTTCTGCCACCGGGCCCATGAGAGCGGCGCGGTGCGCCGTGGCTTCAATGAAGCGGCCCGTGGCCGGGGCGAGGGCCGCCGCGAAGCTGTAGCTCGGGGCTAGAAGGCTCAGAAGCAGGGCGAGGCTAGCGCGTATTGAGATCATATTTTCGGAGGAGCCCCCGGAGCTGGTGGTAGGTCATGGAAAGGAGTTCGGCGCAGCGCTTCTGATTGTACTGGGAGGCTTCAAGGCCGCCCTCGAGGAGGGCGATCTCGTAGCGGCGCACGGCTTCCGTGAAGTCCATGGGATAGGTCGGAGTTGTGATGCCGCCGGCGGCCCCGGCGTCGGCTTCCTTGGGACGGGCGCTCGGGCGCCAGGGGGAGGCGAAGGGGTCGAGCACGATGACGTCCACCGGTCCGTCCTGATCCCCATGGCGATAGACGCTGCGCTCCACCACGTTCTTCAGTTCCCGAATATTCCCGGGCCAGGGGTGGCGCAGTAGGGCGCCGTGGGCGGCGGCGCTAAAGCCGGGGAAGACCTCCCAGCCGAGCTCCGCGCTCATGCGGGTGGCGAAGGCCTCCGCGAGCAAGGGAATGTCCTCTTCCCGGGCCCGCAGCGGGGGCAGGGTGATGACGTCGAAGGCGAGGCGATCCAGGAGGTCCTCCCGGAAGCGGCCCTGGGCCGCCAGCGTGGGGAGATCTTCGTTGGTGGCGGCAACCAGCCGGATATCGGTCTTTAGGGTGCGGCTGCCCCCGAGGCGCTCGAATTCTCCATATTCAATGACCCGCAGGATCTTTTCCTGAACAAGGGGCGAGGTGGTGGCAAGTTCGTCCAAAAAGAGCGTGCCTCCGTGGGCGCGCTCAAAGCGCCCTGTGTGGGTCTTGCTGGCCCCGGTGAAGGCCCCGGCCTCGTGGCCGAAGAGTTCCGATTCCAGCAGCGTTTCGCTGATGGCGGCGCAGTTCAGCTTTTCGAAGGGCCCGTCCCAACGGCTGGAGAGAAAATGCAGCCGCTCCGCGAAGCCTTCCTTCCCGGTTCCCCGTTCCCCGACGAGGAGCACGGGCTTCGCAAGGGGGGCAGCGGCGGAGACCGCATCGAGGGCTTCCAAGAAAGCCGGGGCCTGGCCAAGGAGACGACTTTCCCGGGGGGCGGCTTCGGGCGCGCGAAGGGGCATTGGTTAATCTCACCAGCAGGTGGCCAGTTTCGCCACGACAGGATTGTGGGCGCAGCTTAGCGCGATTCCCTAGCTTTCGCGAAGGGCTTTGAAAACAATCACTTGGAGAAGGATTTTAAGTGCGGTGGGCGCTCAAAAAAGTTGGCACGGGCCTTGGATAAGGTTAGGCGTGCCTCAACAGGAGTGGCGTTATGAGTATCTTTTCCCGTCTATCTGACATTGTGAATTCCAACATCACGGCCCTGCTGGATCGGGCCGAGGACCCGGAAAAAATGGTCCGCCTCATCATCCAGGAAATGGAAGAAACGCTGGTGGAGGTGCGCACCCAGTCGGCGCGGGCCATCGCGGAGCGGAGCGGCCTCGAGCGTCGCCGCGAGACCCTGGCCCAGGAGGTGTCGGAGTGGGAGCGGCGGGCGGAGGTGGCCCTTCGGAAGGATCGGGAAGATCTCGCCCGGGCGGCGCTCCTGGAGCAATCCCGGACGGAGAGCGCGCTCTCCGATCTCGATGAGGAGATCGGCGCCCTCCGGGAAGCCATCGAGCAACTTAGCGGGGATATCCACCAGCTTCAGGAAAAGCTGAGCGATGCCCGCACGCGGCAGAAGTCCCTGGCCCTGCGGACGCGTACGGCGCAAACGCAGCTGAAGGTCCGCAAGCGCTTCTCGGCGGAAAGCATCGATCAGGCCCTGGACCGCTTCGATCACTACGAGCGGCGCATGGATGACCTTGAAGGGCAGGTGGCCGCCTACGACCTGGGGCGCAAAAGCCTCAGTGACGAGATCGCCGAACTCGAGGAAGATGACAAGCTCAACGAAGCCCTTGCTGCCCTGAAGGCGAAGGTGAAGGCTCCGAAGGACAGCGAATAAACGCCTCCACGGCTAAGGGATTGGCACTATGGAATTGGCAACGGCGCTGATGATCCCCACGGTGGTCTTCATGGTCCTCGTGGCGCCCATCTGGCTCATCCTTCACTACCGCAGCAAGCGCCAGCACGGCTCGGCCCTGAGCGATCGGGAGCAGGCGGAGCTTGACGCGCTCGCGGATATCGCCGATCAGCTGAGCGACCGGGTGCGGACCCTCGAGGCCATTCTCGACACCGAGGTCCCTAGCTGGCGCACTCCGGAGCGGGAATCGTGAGCGGCCAGGACCCCGCCCGCGCGCGGCTACGGGCCACGGCAGAGCGTCTCGAGCGCGCTCTTGAGGCCTTGAACGAAGGCCCGACCACCGCGGAAACGGTGGTGACCCAGCGCGATCTGGAGCGAGCCCTGGCCCGCATCTACGCCCAGCTGGAAGGGCAGGGGCCGGCGCCCCGGAGCGCGGGGGCGGATAGCTACGCCCCGCCACGCCGGAGCAACGGTTGGCATCGGGGGCTTTACCGGGATCGGCGCAAGCGCCTCATCGGTGGGGTTTGCGCCGGTTTGGCCCGGGCCTACGGGGTGGAGCGCTGGGTGGCGCGGCTTATCGCTGTGACCCTCCTGATCTTTGTCCCCCACATCGTGGTGCCCCTGTACCTGCTGGCGTTGGTGGTCCTCGCTCCTTTGCCGCGCGCCGGAGTTGAGCGGTTAAACCCTGGGTCGGAGGGGCCTCAAGCCCCTGCGCCGGCCTTTGCGCCCGCGCCCCCGGCCCCGCGCTTTAGCGCGCGGAGCCTTCGAGCGCGCTTTCGCGAACTGGAGCTCAGGCTCCAGCGCATGGAACGCACCGTCACGTCTCGGCAATTTCGCCTGGATCGTGCCTTTCACCGCCTAGAAAAAGAGGGGCAAGCCCCTCAGGAGTCCCCCTGATGAACACCCTTCGCGCCCGAAGCCGGGCCCTCCTTGGCGCCGGCCTTTTGCTCCTCGGAGCCAGCGCCGCCGCGGAAGAAAGCCTGCAGGGGGCCCTCGAGCCGTCCGTGAATCGCCTCGATCTCACCCTGGTGGGCTGGGTGATCCTGGAGGTTGGGGAGGAGGCGGGCTACCGCGTCACCGCTGAGGAACCCGAAGCCCTGGAGGCCCTGCGCATTGAGGCCCGGGGACGCCGGCTCATCGTTAAGCAGGAAACGCAGAAAAAGTCGGGGTGGATCTGGGATAACGATGAGCGGCTCCCGGTGACGTTGACCGTCACCCTCCCGGCCTTTGAAGTGGTGGACTTTGGGGGCGCCGGCCGCCTCACGGGCGAGGGCCTTTCCGGGGATGAGCTGTCCCTGCGCCTGGCTGGGGCCGGGGAATGTGAGCTTGAGGATCTCGCCCTTGGGCGCTTCGAGCTGACCCTGGCGGGGGCTGCGCGCTGCGAGGTTAGCGGCCGGGCTGACGCGCTAGAGGTCAGCATCGCCGGCGCCGGCAGCTTCGAGGGCTTTGAGCTTGAAACGCAGGCGGCGGAGGTCTCCGTAGCCGGGGCCGGCTCCGCCGAGGTGACGGCGCGGGCATCCTTCGAGGGCTCCATGGCGGGCATCGGCCATATCGCCT
>JAUILI010000181.1 GCA_030433075.1 Gammaproteobacteria bacterium
GGCCGTGGTTAGCGAGTTTCCCCCCACCATGAGCGCCCGTCCCCACCACTTCCCCGCGCGCAATCGCATCGTGAGCGGGCTCAGCCAGGGGGTCGTGGTCATCGAGGCGGGCCATCGCTCCGGGGCGCTGATCACGGCCCGCCTGGCCGTCGCCCAGGGGCGGGAGGTTTTTGTGGTGCCGCGCCATGCGCTTGATCCCGCCGGTGCCGGTGGGCACCGCCTGCTTCGCGAAGGGGCAACGCTCATCCGGGATGCCCGGGATATCGAGGAGAGCCTGATACCTGAGGGCCAGCAGCCAACCCTCTTCCCCAGGCTTGGGCCGGGGCTGGAAGCGCCGGACGCTTCGGATGACTCGCATCAAGATGAAGCGACCGCTTCAAGCATCATCTGCGAAAGCGTCGAATACAAAATTATGCAGTTACTACAAAAAGCATCACCCCAATCGCTAGAGACCCTTCTGGCAGCCTTGCCGAGCGTGTCGCCCCCGGAATTACTCTCCCAGCTCAGCGCCCTCGAACTTGCCGGACGTCTCTGGCTAAGTGGTGAGCAGGCCCATTATTTGCGCTAGGAGGCGCCCCATGTAGAAGCAAGCGCTTTTTGCGCTGGGCTTGGGCCCCGTTGGGGTGGAGCGGCCAGGCGGGCTATGATGGCAGCCCCTTCCGGGGGGGTGCCCCCCTACGCCGCCGATCATAGGAGAGGCAATGGATCGCTACGCCGTCTTTGGCTTCCCCATTAGCCACAGCCTTTCCCCGAAAATCCATCGCCAGTTTGCGCAAGAAACAAAGCAAGCACTCACTTATGAAGCAATCGAAGCCGCTCCGGAAGCTTTTGAATCAACCTTGGCGACCTTTGCCGCCAGGGGTGGGCGGGGGGCGAATGTCACCGTACCCCATAAGGCCGCCGCAGCGGCAATCGCCAAGCGTTGTAGCCCCGCGGTCACCCTCGCCGGGGCCGCTAACACCTTGTGCTGGGCTGACGGGGGCTGGGAGGCCCACAACACCGATGGTCTTGGGCTCATCCATGATTTAAAGGTTTTGGGCTGGTCCCTGGAGGGTCGGCGCCTGGCCGTGGTGGGGGCGGGCGGCGCAGCCGCGGGGGTGATCGCGCCGCTCCTCGCGGAGGGGCCCGAACAGCTCGTGATCCTCAACCGCACCGAGGCCCGTGCGGAAGAATTATGCAACCGCTTCAAAAAGGTTCCCGGGGCCAGCACGCTTACCGCCGGAGGGCTCAATACGCGTCTTACCTTTGATGGGGTTATCAACGCCACGGCGGCAAGCCTTTCCGGCGAGCGTCCGCCCCTCCCTTCGACCCTTTGGGCGCCCGAGGCCTTCGCCTACGACATGATGTATGGCGCAACGGCGACCCCCTTTCTTCAATGGGCAGAAAGCTGCGGGATTGGCGCCCGGGCCGACGGCTTCGGTATGCTCGTGGAGCAGGCCGCGGAAGCCTTTGCCCTGTGGCGCGGCGTTCGCCCGAGCACGGAAGGCGTTCGGCGGTCCCTAAAACCCGTAGCTCCCACCCCTATCGACAACACGCCCTAGGAGTCCCCATGGTCGCAGCGGCTGCCGTTGA
>JAUILI010000011.1 GCA_030433075.1 Gammaproteobacteria bacterium
CCGCCGAGGCCTCCTCGGGCATGCGCCTCTGGGTGTCTGGCTCAGCCCCCCTGCGACCGGAAACCCACGAGGCCTTCGAGGCCCGCACGGGTCACAAGATTCTTGAGCGCTACGGCATGTCCGAGGCGGGCATGATTACCTCAAACCCCCTGGAGGGGGCGCGTATCCCGGGCACCGTGGGCTTCGTACTTCCGGACGGGGAAGTGCGCCTACGGTCCGAAGAGGGCGAACCGGTGCCCGAGGGCGCCGTGGGGGTTTTGGAAATCCGCGGCCCCAACGTGTTCTCGGGCTATTGGCGGCAACCAGAGAAAACCGCGGAAAGCTTCCGGGAGGGCTGGTTTATCACCGGCGATATGGCGCAAATCGACGAAACCGGGCGGGTGAGCATCGTCGGGCGCCACAAGGACCTGGTCATCTCCGGAGGGTTGAATGTCTATCCCCGGGAAGTGGAAAGCGTGCTCGATACGCTGCCAGGCATTGAGGAAAGCGCGGTCTTTGGCGTACCCCACCGGGACTTTGGGGAAGCGGTGGTGGCGGCAGTGGTCCTTAAGGAAGACGCCTATCCCGGAGAGAGCGCCACGCTGGCGGCCCTGCGGGAGGCGCTGGCGGCCTTTAAGGTGCCCAAGGCCCTGTTCCCCGTGACGGCGCTCCCCCGGAACACCATGGGGAAGGTGCAGAAAAACCAGCTGCGCGCGGACTACGCCCACACCTTTGGCGAGGCAGGAGGCACCAGGTCATGAAGGTGCAGCGGGCCTTCGTTTCCAGCGCTTCCCCGGTGACGCCGGTGAACGGGGCGGGCTTCGCCCCCTGCCAGGGCCTTTGGCACCACCCGGGGGTGCCGGTCAAAACGGCCTTTATTGCGACGCACTACAACGTCGATTTCAGCGAGCACTATCTGGCACCCCTAATGGCTGCCCGGGGCTACGGCTTTCTTGGCTGGAATACGAAGTTCCGGGGCGCCGAGGCCTTTTTCCGCCTTGATCATGCCCTCTGCGAAATTGCCGTGGGGGTGCGCTGGCTTCGGGATCAGGGCGTGGAAAACGTCGTGCTCCTCGGGAACTCGGGAGGTGGATCGCTCATGGCCGCCTACGAGAGCCAGGCCCAGGGGGTCACGCTTCGGAGCGTAGCCGGGGAGCGCTTGCCCGGGGCCTTGGAAGCGCTTCCGGGAGCGGATTTCTATATTTCCCTGAATGCTCACGGGGGCCGGCCCGAGGTGCTGACGGCCTGGAGCGATCCTTCCGTGATCGACGAGCGCGACCCCTTCGCCAAGGACCCGGCGCTAGACCTGTTCGCCCAGCCCTTGCCCCTCGATCCAGCCTTTGTAGCCCGCTACCGAGCTGCCCAGGAAGCGCGCAATCATCGCATTACGGCCTGGGCTCGGAGCCGCCTAGAAACGCTCGCAGCGGCGGGCTATCGGGATGAGGCCTTTCTGTTCCACCGGGCCTGGGCCGATCCCCGCATGTGGGATAGCACCCTTGACCCCTCGGATCGCGCAGCGCAGCGGTGCTACGCGGGAGACCCCTCCCGGGCCAATTTCACCCCCTTCAACGTCGGTCTCACCTGCACGCTTCGAAGCTGGCTGGCCATGTGGAGCCTTGAGGCCTCCGATTGTCAGGGGGCGCCGCACCTGGCACGGCTACGCATTCCCGCCTTGGTACTGCAAAGCACCGCGGATACGGGGGTCTTTCCAAGCGATGCCCAAGCCATCTATGGTGCGCTCGGGAGCGAGGATAAAGCGTTGGTGATGATCCCCGGCGATCATTACCTCACCGAGCCCGCGGGAGCGCGGGAGACGGCGGCGGATCACATCGACCGCTGGCTGAAGGAGCGGGGGGCCTAGGGGCCTGAATTTAACGTTTGCAGTAAGGCCACTGGCTATGAGCGTAAGCATTCCCTATCGGCGTGAAATGAGCTTCGAGTACGGCAAGCTCGAGCGCCTAAGCCCGATGATCCGGCGCATTATCGCCCACAATCCGAGCGCCTTTACCTTCCACGGCACGGGCACCTACGTGCTGGGGGAAGGTTCCGTGGCGGTGATCGATCCGGGCCCCGATGATCCGCGGCATATCGAGGCGCTGCTCGAGGGCCTTGGTACGGAGCGCGTGAGCCACATCCTCATTACTCACTGCCATCATGATCACTCCCCTGGGGCACGCATGCTTCAGGCGGAAACGGGGGCGCCTACCTACGCCTTTGGGCCTCACGGCGCTGGGCGCCTCGGGGATCAGGGGGAAAGCGAGGAGGGCGCGGACTGGGACTTCACCCCCGATCACCGGGTGGTGGATGGGCAGATTATCGAGGGCGAGGGCTGGTCCGTGGAGTGCGTGTTTACCCCGGGCCATACCTCCAACCACATGGCCTTTGCCCTGCGGGAAGAGAAAACGCTCTTTTCCGGGGACCATGTGATGGGCTGGTCCACGAGCGTGATCTCTCCCCCCGATGGGGATATGGCCGCCTACATGGCCTCCCTAGAAAAGCTTCTGGATCGCGACGACGTCCGCTATTGGCCCACCCATGGGCCGTCCATCGAAGAGCCGAAAACCCACGTCCGGGCCTTCATCGCCCATCGTCAGGCCCGGGCTCAGCAGATTCTCGATGCGCTGGCGTCGGGGCTGACCCAGGTGTCGGCCATGGTGCCGAAGATGTATGCGGACGTTTCCCCGAACCTCTATCCCGCGGCGACCCGCTCCGTGCTCGCCGCCGTGGCCTACCTCGAAGATCAGGGCAAGCTCACCGTGACGGGGCCGCTCAACGCCGACGCGGTGCTGGCCCTCTCCTAGGGCGCGAAGCGTTCTACCAGGGAATGGGCTGGCCGTCGTAGGCGAAGAAGCCCCCGTGATCCTCAAGGGTCAGGGCGCTCACGGTGTTTAGCAGGGCCGCGGCGGAGCCCTCCGGCGTTAGCAGCTTCGGCTGATCGGGGCGGCGAAAGGGCTCGGAAAGCTTGGTTGCCACGGTGCCGGGATGGAGCGCGACGCAGAGCAGATCCCGGTGCTTGCGCCGAAGCTCAATGGCCAGGGTACGCAGGCCCATGTTGTGGGCTGCTTTGCTCATGCGATAGCTGTACCAGCCCCCCAGCCGGTTATCCCCGATGCTGCCCACCCGGGCCGATAGGCTCGCCCACAGGGCCGGTCCCCGGCGGGGGAGGCTCGGGGAAAGGGCCTTGGCGAGAAGGAGGGGCGCGACGGCGTTGATTCGGTAGCTGGCGAGCAGTGCTGCGCTCTCCACTTCGGCGAGGCGCTTTTCCGGGGCAAGTCCTTCTCCGTGCAGAAGCCCCGCGGTGTAGAAAATCAGATTCGGGGCCTGGGGCCTGCTCACCTGGGCCGCGCCGAAGGCGGCGATGGCCTCGTCGTCCATAAGATCGAGGCTGTGGTAAGGAATTCCGTCCCTTTCCGTGGCCGCCCCCCGGTGTGTGGCGGTCACCGAGGCCACCCGAGGATGGGCGGCTAGGGCCCGGGCGAGGGCATGGCCCACCCCGCCGGCGCCCAGCACCAGGACATGATGCTGGAGCTTTTCATCGGAAAAGATCATCGGGCGTTTCCTCGGAGACGTCGGGCGAGGGGAAGGCGAACCTCAATTTCCACCCCGGAACCATCGGGGAGATTGCGCGCCAGGGCGCTGCCCCCGTGGTGCGCCGCAATCACTCGAACCACGTACAGGCCTAGCCCAAAATGAAGCTTGGTGTCGTTCGTGCCGTCCCGGCGGGTCACCATGGAATCGAACATGCTGGCGAGGGTGTCCTCGGACAGCAGGGGCCCCTGATTGCGGATCGTGAGCACCGCATCGCTGCGCTCCCGGCGCAGGACCACGGCGATGGGTGTATCCGGCAGGGCAAAATCCAGGGCGTTATCAATGATTTTGTCGAGAAGCTGCTCGATGCGGTAATCCGCGGCCTCAACCGTGACCCCATTTCCCGGCCCCTGGAAGGTGAGGCGCCGAGGCGCCTGGAGGGCCGCGGAGTTTCGCACGTAGCTCTCCACGAGGGCCTCAAGATCGAGCGCTTCCAGATCCTCGGCCTTCAGCGATTCCTCGAGATTTGCGGCGTCCGCAAGGTTTTGCACAATCGCCCCAATGCGCTGCACCCCGCGTCGGGCCGCATCCAGATACTTGCTGTCGGCAAGTTCGGGCTGCGTGTCCTCTAGGTTCTGGAGGGACGTGGAGAGGGTGTTTAGGGGGTTGTTGATCTCGTGGCGCAGGGTGCGGGGCATGTTTTCCAGAAACTGGTTGTGCTGGTTAAGGCGCGCGAGCATTTGGGAGACGTTTCGGGAGAGCTCCCCGAGCTCATCCCCGGCGCGGGCCTCCCGGCGCAGCTCGAAGGTGCGCAGCCGGCCCTGCTGGTCGATGGCCCGGGAGGCTTCGGCCCCCAGGCCCCGAATGCGCCAGGCCAGGCGCAGGGAGAAGGTGAGGAGGGCCAGGAACACCAGGGCAATGGTCAGCACCGCGAAGCCAATGATGCGATCGAGGGCGTCGCGCTGCAGGGCGAGAATTTCATCCGTGTCCTGTTCCACCACCACAGCCCCTAGGGTGCGCTCCCGGCCCCGAATGGGGACGGCGGCCATGATGATTTCCTGCTCGTCGCTGAGGCGCCGGCGCACGGCAAGGGGGCTTCCGGCGAGGGCCGTGTCGATGACCGCATCGCTGGCGATCGGATCGGTGCTATCTGCCTGGCCCAGCAGGGCAATAGCCAGGAGACCGCGCACAAGGGGGCGGAAAAATTCCAAGGGGCCGAGGGCGGGGGCGGACAGGGGGGGCGCTTCCGGGCCCTCCCGTTGATAGGCGCCCGTTTCCGCGCGCACCCGGCGCTCGCCGTCGATGACGAGAATGCGGGCCCCCGCATAGCCGAGCCCCTCGACGATATTCAGCACCTCCGGGGAGCGCAGCACGATGAGGTTAAAGGCCTCGGGCCCCGCCGTGGGCAGGGTTTGCACCATGGTGCGCGGACTGCGGCCAACGGGGTCATCCACATCCACCACGCTGATGCCAAAGGATTCCCGAGCGTTGAGCATGGCCAGGGGCAGGCGGAATTCCACCACGTAACCTTCCCCGGTGTTGGTGGGGGAGACGAAGCCCTGGATGCGATTGTCCGGCTGCCCGTCGCTGGCAAAGCGCCAGGCCTCATCCATGGCGTAGGCGGTGAGCACGCCGGGGCCGGAGAAGGTGAGTTGGATACGCCCCCGGGCGCCGCTGGCGTCTTGGAAGGTGAGGCGTACGTGATCGGCGTTGTCGAGGCGCAGGGCGTCCGGGTCCCGCCAGATTCGATCTCGATCGAGAATGCGTAGCACGGCGTAGAGCTGATCGGCGCGCTCCCCGAGAATCAGGTCGAAGGAGCCGTCGGGACGATTGCCACTGTCCGGGTCGGCGCCAAACACCAGGCGTCGTTCGGCAAGCCCGTCCCAGTCCCCGTCCCGGCCGTCGAGGCGAATGGCCGAGGGCAGGGGATGGGCATAAAGGGAGGCATAGCCCTCCGCACTTAGGGGGAGATCGTTAAAGAGATCATCCCGGCCGTTGAGGAGCGTGGAGATCCCCTCGGCGGTGAGGAGCTGGGCCTGGGCCTGGCCCTGGATCAGGAACTGCTCCATGGCCAACAGCTGGCGCAGGCTGAAGTAGGGGAGGCTTAGGAGCGCTGCTCCAAGGAGCATGAGCTTGGTGGCGAGGCTCGGCCCCCGGAAGCGTCGCTTAGCCACGGGCTAGCTGCCTACCCAGCGATAGCCGTAACCGTATTCGCTTTTGATGGCGGAGAAGCTCGAATCCACGCGCTCGAACTTTTTGCGGATATTGCGCATGTGCGTGTTGATGGTGTTGTTCGTTACCAACGATTGCATGGTGGCGTTCATGAGCGTTTCGTAGCTGACGGCGTGCCCCGGGGCGCGAACGAGCTTGGCCAGCATGCGAAACTCCGTCCCCGACAGGTCGATGCTTTGGCCCTTCCAGGAGACGAGCAAGGCATCCTGATCGAGCACGAGATCGCCGATGCGCTGCGCGCTGGGGCTTGGCGCCGTGGCACCGCCGTCGCGCTGGGAGCCGATGCGCAGCAGGGACGCGATCCGCTCTGCCAGATAGTCGAGGGAGATGGGCTTCGGTAGATAATCCCAGGCGCCAAGGCGCAGCCCGGAGATCTTGTCGATCTCATCGATGCGCTCGGTGAGAAAGAGTACGGGCAGGCTGGGACGCCGGGCGAGGAGATCGCGGCAGAGCTCAAAGCCCGCGTCGATCTCGTCCCCGAGTATGATGTCTAAGATGGCAAGGTCCGGGAGGGCCTGTTCGAAGCCCGCAAGGGCTTCGGCCCGGGAGCCGTAGGCCCGCACCAGGTAGCCCTTTTTGGTGATGGCGTCCCGGTAGTTTTCCCGCTGATCCGGATCGTCCTCGACAATGGCGATGGTTTTTTTCATGCGGTGCCTTCCCGAAGGGGTGTCCCAATGGAGTTTATGAGCTTTTGGACCGTAGATCGCGTCCTCGAATTCGCCGGCCTGGTCACGGGGCTGGCCTGCGTCTGGCTCCTGATCCGCCAACATATTGCCACCTGGCCCCTGGGCATCGTCTACGTTTTCCTCTCCCTCTATATTTTTTGGGGGGCCAAGCTCTATGCAGACTTTGCTCTCCACCTAGGGTTCCTCGCCTTGAACAGCTACGGCTGGTGGGTCTGGTCCCAGGGCCAGGGAGAAGACGACTCGACCCTTCCCGTAACCCGTGCGCCCCGACGCGAGCTTCTCGCCGTACTCGCCCTTGGGGTGCTGGGCACGGTGGTTTTCGGAACGCTCTTCGCCCGCACCACGGATGCCGCCTTGCCCTACTGGGATAACGCCACCACAGCCTTTTCCCTTGGGGCTATGTGGCTGTCAGCGCGGAAGCGCTTGGAAAACTGGGTTCTTTGGTTAGCGGTGGACGTGGTGGCGGCGGGCATCTACGCCGTGAAGGGGCTGCCCTTCTATGCGCTGCTCTACACCATCTATCTAGGTCTGGCGGTGCTGGGTTTTCAGCAATGGCGCCGCTCTCTGGAGGCGAGCGCCTAGCCATGGACGTCGTGCTGACGGGGGTGGAGTCCACGGGGAAGAGCACCTTGGCTCAGGCCCTCGCGGCGCGCCTTGGCCGTCCCTGCGTGCCTGAGGTTGCCCGTTCCTACCTTGCGCTGCGTGGGGGGCGCTACGACGAAGGGGACCTGCTTGCCATCGCTCGGCGCCAGTGGGCCTGGGCGCGCTGGGCCGAAGGGCCGGCGGTGCTCGATACGGATTTATGGACCCTGGTGATCTGGGCGGAGGTACGCTTCGGTCGGGTCGATCCTTGGCTTCGCGCGGCAGCGGCGGCGCAGGGTCCGCGCATGTATCTGCTATGCGAACCGGACCTGCCTTGGGTTGAGGATCCCCTGCGAGAGCATCCTGAACCCGCCGCCCGGGCGGCGCTCCATGCGCGCTATGAAACGATGCTGGCCGCCCAGCCCTGGCCTTGGGTGCGGCTTCGGGGCACGGGGCCCGATCGTCTGGCAGCGGCAGAGGCGGCGCTGGCGGATCACGGCCTGCTGCCCTAGGGGTTCGCTAAGGGCCCTCGAGGCGGGCCAAGGCCTCGGCGGCCTGGTTTTCCTGGACCTCGGCTTCCCTGATGCCTTCCCCTCTTGCCCAGAGCGCCCAGGCATATTCGCGTAGCCAGTGGAGCGTTTCGAGCGTGCGCCATTCCCCAGCGCTCGGGAGCGCCGCGCCATAGCTTGAAAAGAGCGCCGCGGCTTGGCGGCGACCCAGGCCCAGGTGGGTCGCCAGGGTCACAAGATCAAAGCGCGGGTCCCCGGGGCTGGCAAGCTCCCAGTCGAGGAAGGTGAATCGAAGGCCGTGGCGCAGGACGTTACCGCCATGGAGGTCATTGTGGGTGAGGCGGTCGCTGCGAAGGGGGTAGGGGAGCAGCGCTTCCAGGCGACCCTGCCATCGAGGGTCCGCGCTGATTCCCTGGGCTCCGGCGCGGTGCAGGCAATGCAGGGCGTAGCGGGCGGGGTGGAAGGGCGTGGCGTCCTTCGGGTAGGGCAGGGCGTGGAGGCGCCGCAGCTGCTGGCCCAGGGCTAGGCAGCAGGGACCGGCCTTGAGGGATGCGGAGCCTAAGGGGGCGCCAGGGCGGGCCTCAGTGGCCAGCCGTCCGGTGTCCGGGTCAAAAAACAGTACGGGCGCCGCAAGATCCCCTGCCGTGGCCAGGAGCGCGCCTTCCCTGGCCCAATCCACTCCCGGGGGAGGCGTTGCGCTGCGAGGCGCACGAAAGAACCCTCGGCGCCCTGGGGCCTGGAGCGCGTAGACGGTATTGGTCCAGCCAAGCCCCGCCGCATTCCCAAGCGTGTAGTCCGCGAGGACTTCCGGGAGATGAGGGGCCTCAGGCGCCTTCATTACCCCAAAGCGCTGCGTAGAGCCCCTCCATCTCTTCTAAGGTCGGCACTCGGGGGTTATTCGCCGGGGATCCGGAAGCCTGCGCCTGCTGGGCCATGGTGGGCAGGGCCGTAAACCAGGCGTCTCGATCGATGCCGAAGGCCGCAGGGGAGGGCACGGCCAAGCGCTGATTCAGCGTGGAAAGCCCTTCGATCAAGGCCTGACTTTGCGCTTCGGGGCTGGCGCTGGCGTCGGCCCAGCCCATGAGCACGGCCGCTTCCCCATAGCGCTGAAGGGCGGCCTCCCTAGAGAAGGCCGTGACCGTCGGCAGCAGCATGGCGTTTGAAAGGCCGTGGGGGACGTGGAAGAGGGCGCCCACGGGACGGGACATGCCATGCACCAGGGCCACGGAGGCGTTGGAGAAGGCAAGGCCCGCTTCGAAGGCGCCGAGCATCATGGCTTCCCGGGCCTCCTGGTCAGTCCCATCCTCATAGGCCCGCTCAAGGTGGACTGAAATCCGCCCCATGGCCGCCCGCGCAAAGGTGTCGGAGACGGGGTTGGCCAGCTTCGACACGTAGGCTTCGAGGGCATGGGTGAGGGCGTCGAGGCCCGTATCAGCGGTGAGCCGAGGGGGCGCGCTCAGGGTAAAGCTGGGATCAATCAGAGCCGCATCGGGTAGGAAAGCGGCGCCCCGGCATAGGAGCTTTTCCTGGCTGGCCGCTTCCGTGATCACCGTAAAGCGCGTGGCTTCCGAGCCCGTACCGGCGGTGGTGGGCAGGGCGATGATGGGGACCCGGGGCAGGGTAACCTCCCGAGGCACGGCGTAGTCCCGAATGCCGCCGCCCCCCGCAGCGAGCACCGCCATGCCCTTGGCGCTGTCGATCACGCTGCCGCCCCCAAGGGCAACCACGCCGTCGGCGCCGGAGGCTGCCAGGACGGCCACCCCACGAAGAATGCTGCCATCGGCGGGCTCGGGCTCCGTATCCGTATGCACCTGGGCATCCAGGCCCGCCTCCTTAAGGACCCCGAGCACGCGCGCCACGTGGCCCAGGCTCTCCATGGCCGGATCGCTCACAAGCAAGGGGCGGCTGACGCCTAGGGCACCCAAAACCTCAGGCAGCTGTTCAAGGGCGCCGTAGCCCAAGCGAAGAAGACGGGGAAAACTTAAAGCATACGCCATGGGACCACTCCAAGCCTGGCCCCCGGGGGCCAATGATTAGGCGAGGGCGCGTTGGCGGATCGAGCGAATGTTCCAAAGATGGGCCGCCGCCACCAACAACACCCCAGGCAGGGTGAGATTGTGCGCGTGGTCGAGGTCGTGGACCAGGGGGCGGAGGTCATAGCCCATAAGTAAAAGGCCCACCGCGCCGAGCGCGGGAATGAAAATCACCCCGTGGCGACGAAAACCCTGCCAGAAACCGAGGGCGGATAGGGGCAAGGCGACGAAGAAGAAGATGCTGTGGACCATCTCGTCACTGCCTTCGGAGATAAAGAGGAACGGCGTAAAGGAGACGAGCAGAGGCACGGTCAGGCAATGCAGCACGCAAAGCCCGGATAGCACGATGGCAGCGAGGTCGACTTTCTTAAAGGCCACGGGGTGCGCTCCGATCAATTCGGGGCAGATGCTATAACATAACAGTAGGCCGTACTAGCCCTTCCTCTTGCCCGAACTTAGAAATTCAATATTTAACATAATATGTATTATGCGCAGTTATCCGTGCGGGCTAGAAAGGGGCGCCCCTAGGCGTCCTTGCAGCCCAGGGCCTCCTTGACCGCTGCCAGCGCCATCTCCTCCGTTGTCTCGGGCGTTAAAACCACGGCTGGTGCCCCGGGCAGCGGAACTTTTGCACGCAGCTGCGCGTGCAGAACAGCTTCATCGGCATCGGAGGGATCGCTCGCGGCGCTTTCCCTCGCGCGGACCCGATCCCGCAGCACGGCCTCCGGGGCTTCGCAGCGCACGAGCACCGTTGCCATTCCTAGGGATTCTCCCAGCGCTTCGAAGCTTTTTAAGGCTTCGGCGCTTAAAAACGTGGCATCCACGATTACCGCGAAGCCGCTTTTCAGGTGCTGCTGCGTGAGTTCGCGAAGCCGTTCATAGGTGCGCGCGCTCATTTCCGGGCTATAGCGCGCCGCGCGCTCCTGCGCATTCGCGGGCCGCGCCTCTGGCGGGAGCCCCAAAAGCCGTTTTCGTTCGATATCGCTCCGTAGGCATAGCGCGCCCAGCGCCGGCCCGAGCCGTTGCCCCCAGTAGGATTTTCCGCTCCCGGACAGGCCTTGCAGGATCACCAGCGCGGGCCTGGACAGCGGCGCTTCCGCAAGCGCCACCTGGGCTTCCAAGCGGGCTACGCAGTCCTCCCGGGCCTCGGGCGCGGCCTGGGCAAGATCGAGGGCCGCGACCTTGGCGCGCACCAGCGCGCGGTAGCGCACGTAGTACGGCAGCACGGCGATGCCGTCGTGATCGCCGGAGCCGTCGAGCCATCCCTGGAGCACGCTAAAGGCTTCCCGGTGGGCCCCGCGAGCCCGTAAGTCCATGAAAAGAAAGGCTAAATCGCTAACCGTATCGATCCACCGGAGCTGGGGAGAAAAGTCAATGCAATCAAAGGCTTGGATGGTGTTTTGGTAGACGCAGAGATTCTTAAGATGCAGATCCCCGTGGCCTTCGCGAATGAACCCCTGGGCGAGTCGGCCTCGGAAGCGTGAGGCGAGGGCTGCGCCCTCCTCCACGCTTTGCTGCTCCAGCGCGGCCAGGCGCGCCGCGCCGTTTTCAAGGTAGGCCGCCTTGGGCCAAAGATGGAAAAAGTTCGCCGCCACGGGTTTTTGCACCGCATCGACCGTTCCCCAGGGGCCGTCCTCTGCAGCCCGCTCGAAGTCCGCCTGGCGGGCCGCCCAGTGGGCGCCAAAGGCGCGGAGTGCTTCTAGGGGCAGCATGCCCTGGGCCAGGCGCTCATCAAGCTGCGCCCCTCGGGGAAAGCGCGCCATGAGCACCGCAAACTCTTCCCCATCCTCGGGGTCGTCGACCATTTCAAAGCCACCGCTCGCTTGGCGAAAGGCCACCACCCCCTTATAGAGGTCCGGGGCAAAGCGCCCGTTTAAGCGGAGTTCCTCTTCGCAGCAGGCGCGGCGGCGGCTGAGAGTAGAGAAGTCGAGGAAGCCGAAGTTCACGGGCTTTTTGACCTTTAAGGCGAAGTGTTCGCTCAGCAGTACCCAGGCGCTGTGGGTGGCGATGCGTGTAAGCCCCTCGCAGGGCTCGAAGGGCCAGTGGGCGGGGTTCGCCTCAAGGTGCCCCACCAGGGCTTCGCCGATGCCAGTCATTCCCGCGCCTATCCTTTGCCTTCGGCCTCTTGGTTCTGCCTTCGCCCAGGGTACACTTAGGGCGTTCCGTTTAGGGGAGTTTGTCCATGTTTCAACGCGTTGGGCGCGGGTGTGCGACCATAGCTCTGCTGCTATTGGCTTTGGGCGCCAGCGCGGCGGAGGTGCGGCGCTTGAAATGGACTGAGCTCATTCCTGCGCACCTGGCCGCCACGCCCCTGACGCCGTCGGCCATTGATCATGCGAGCCCCGATCCCATGGCCCAGCCTACCCCTTGGGGCGCCCTTGCCATGAGCGAACTCGTGGTCCCGGAGCTAGATGCCACCCGGGTGCGCATTCCCGGCTTTATCGTGCCCCTGAACATTACCCGGGACCAAACGGTAGACGAGTTCCTCCTTGTGCCCTACTTCGGCGCCTGCGTGCACGTGCCGCCGCCTCCGGCCAATCAGATTATCTACGTAACGACCTCCCCGGGCTTGGCCGCGGATCGGATCTACGAAGCCTGGGAGGTGGAGGGCGTGCTGCGCACGGCCGCCGTGGACAGCGCCATGGCCCAGGCGGCCTATCAAATCGAAGCCGATTCCGTTGCGCTCTACGGAGGTGGACGATGACGAGCCCCCAGCATCACGATCACGAGGCCTGCGTCGCGTCCGCACTGGCGGCGGCGGAGCGCATCTGCACCCTGAAAAAGGCGCGGCTAACGCCCAACCGCCGCCGCGTGCTCGAGCTGATCTGGGGCTCCCACGATGTGGTGGGCGCCTACGATTTGCTGGCGGCGCTCCAAAAGGAAGATCCGGCCGCTAAGCCCCCCACCGTTTATCGGGCCCTCGAGTTTCTGCTCGACCTGGGTTTGATTCATCGCATCGAATCGGCCAACGGCTTCACGCGCTGCGAAGCCCCGGAGGGGGCCCACGTGTGCCAGTTCCTGATCTGCGACGAGTGTGGGCTGGTTGAGGAGCTGCATTCTTCCAAGCTGGCTTCCGCTCTTGAGGCTCAGGCGGAAGACGCGGGCTTTGAGCCGACCTTTCAAACCGTTGAGGTGCGGGGTCGCTGCCGCGGCTGCGTGTCCGCTTAAGTAAGGATCCCCCATGAAACTGGCCCGTTTCCGCCCCTCCAGTGAAGAAGTTGCCCAGCTCGGCATGCTCCTGGGAGAGGCCCTCGATGCCTTCGTGCCCTTTTCTGCTCTTGGGGCAGCGCTCCCGGGCGGCGAAGCGCCGGAGGATCTTCGCGCCTGCTTGGCCTGGTCCTCCGCGGAACGCGATGCCGTGGCTGCGGCCGCTGCGGCGGCCCCGGCGCGCCCCCTCAGCGAAGGCTCCCTCCTCGCCCCCCTGAAGCCAGAGAAGTGCCTGGCCATTGGGCTGAACTACAAGGCCCACGCGGAGGAGTTCGGGGGGACCTTGGCTCCCTGCCCTACGGTGTTTACGAAACAGGTGAGCTGCATTACGGGTCCCTTTGCGCCGATCCATCGGCCGCGGGTCTCCGAGGCCCTCGATTACGAGGGGGAAATGGTGCTGGTCGTTGGCCAGCGCTGCCGCCACGTGCCAGAAGCCCGCGCCCTGGAGGTGGTGGGGGCGTATTGCGTCGGCAACGACGTCAGCGTTCGTGATTGGCAGCTGCAGACGCCTCAATTCACCATGGGCAAATCCTTCGATACCCATGGTCCCGTGGGTCCCTACCTGACCACGGCGGACGAGATCATCGATCCTCAGGCGCTGAACCTTCAGACCTGGGTGAACGGCGAACTGCGGCAGGAAAGCAGCACGGCGCTCATGATTTTCTCCTGCGCCCAGCTCATTGCCCATTTGTCCACGGCCTTTACCTTAGAGCCGGGGGACATGATCTTCACGGGCACCCCCGCAGGCATTGGTCATGCGATGAAGCCGCCGGCCTACCTCAAGGTGGGGGATCGGGTGCGCGTGGCCGTGGAAGGCCTAGGAGAGATCGAAAACGTGGTGGTGGCAGAGCCCGAGGCCACGGCCCTGCCCTTCCCCGCTGCCTAGCTTCTAGGCGGCTTCCGCCTTCAAAGAGAAGGCCTCCGCGAGGCGCTGGTAGCTCAGCTCCCGCTGCTCATGCTCCGGCGTAATGGTGATCACGCTGCAGTGATCGGCCCCCGTTTCCTCGAGCAGCGCGCTTAGGCGGCTGCGGACGACGCCTGGCGTTCCGGCGATGGCATGGGCACCACCGGCGGGGCTGTCGGTGCCCAAAATGCGCTCCGCTTCTTCGATGGTTGGCCAGGGGCCGGCCTCTCCTCGCATCAGGCGCTGGCGCCAAAGATCCCGGCAGCGCGCCAGGGCGGCCGCTTCCCGGGGCGTATCGGCGCAGAGGGCAAACACCCCTAGAGAGCTGTAGGGCGCGGCCAGCGTGGGCGAGGGCCGGAAGCGGTCCCGGTACAGCTTCAGAATGGCGGCGGCGTGGTCTGGGGCAATGAAGTGGGCGAAGGCAAAGCGCAGCCCCAGGTGCGCGGCCAGCTGGGCACTTTGATCCGTGGAGCCCAGAAGCCAGAGCTCCGGGGCCGAGGGGGTTTTGGGCCCGCAGGGCACGGTGCTCAGGGCCTGCGTATGGGGCGTCCCATCGGTGAGCCAGGCCTGGAGGTCGGCGACCTTCGCCGCGAAGTAATCGGCGCCTACCGCATTACCGTAGCCGAGGGCCGCCGTGGTGTGTCCATCGGCGCCCGGCGCCCGGCCGATGCCCAGATCGATACGCCCGGGAAAGAGCGCTTCAAGGACGCGGAACTGCTCGGCGACCTTGAAGGGGGAGTAATGCATGAGCATGACGCCGCCGGTCCCCACCCGAAGGGTGGAGGTGGCGCTGGCAATGCGGGCAGTAAGAATTTCCGGGGCGGGGCCCGCGAGGGCTTGCCCCCCGTGGTGTTCTGCGAGCCAGTAGCGATCAAAGCCGAGGGCTTCGACGTGCTGGGCAAGGCGCACGGATTCTCCGAGCGCCTCGACCGGCGTGCTCCCCGGACGAACCGGGGTTTGATCCAATACGCCGAAGCGCATGGCAGCGTGGGGCCCTTAGAGCCCCAGAACCAGCTTCGCCATGATGTTGCGCTGCACTTCGTTAGACCCCGCATAGATGGAGGCCTTGCGGATGTTGAAGTGGTGCAGCGGCGCCTTCGCGGAGGTCCAGTCGTAGACCGGCTCTTCGTTCATGCCGGCGCTGGGGTCCGGGTGGTGGAAGGGAATGCCCTGGGCCCCCACCGTTTCCAGCGCGAGCTCGGCCACCTGCTGCTGGAGCTCCGTGCCCCGGCACTTCAGCATTGACGATTCCGGACCCACGTTTTGTCCCGAGGAGAGAGCGCTCAAAATGCGCAGTTCCGTGAACTCCATGGCGCGGATGGCGATTTCCGTATCTGCCAGCTTGCGCTGGTAGCCGGGATCGGCGGCGAGGGGCTCGCCGCTGGCTTCGAGCTGGCTGGCATAGCTGCGAATGCGGTCGAGCTTCGCGAGCAGTGCCGGTGCGTAGGCATTGCCGCGCTCGAACTCGAGGAGGTACTTGGCGTAGGTCCAGCCCTTGCCCTCTTCCCCGATCAGGTTTTCCGCCGGGACCTTCACGTTCTCGAAGAAGACCGTGTTGATTTCCTGATGTCCCGGGGGCGGGTTATCGATGGTGACGATGGGGTTCACCGTGATGCCTTCGCTCTTCATGTCGATGAGGAGGAAGGAGATCCCGTCCTGGCGCTTTTCTTCCTTAGAGGTGCGCACGAGGCAGAAGATCATGTCGGCGTGCTGGCCCAGGGTGGTCCAGGTTTTCGTGCCGTTGACGATGTAGTGATCGCCTTCCCGCTTGGCGGTGGTTCCCAGGGAGGCGAGGTCCGAACCGGAGCCGGGCTCGGAATAGCCCTGGCACCACCACACCTTGGAGTCCCGGATATCGGGGAGGTACTTCTCCTTCTGCTCCTGCGAGCCGTACTTCATGATCACCGGAGCCACCATGGTGACGCCGAAGGGCAGCACCCGCGGGGCGCTGGCTTTGGACATCTCGAGGTCGAAGATGTACTTCTGAGTAGCCGTCCAGCTTGGACCGCCCCACTCTGCCGGCCAGTTCGGCACGGCCCAGCCTTTCTTGGCGAGGCGCTGCTGCCATTCAATCTGAAGCGTCTTGGACAGGTGCCCGGTGGGGCTGCGCTGCAGCACTTCCCGCATGTCTGGCGTGAGGTTTTCGTCGATGAAGGCCTTAACCTCTGCCTGGAAGGCGAGATCCTCGGCGGAGAACTCAACGTTCATAGGTGCTCCCTCGTGGTTAGTCACAGCGGTGCCCGCTCACCCCGAGTATACGCAGCGATTTCTTCCTTTGCATTGCCTTGACCACCGCTTTTTCCCGGGCTAAAAGCACAAAAACGACGCGCATCGCGTTCGGGGGAGAAAGGCATGGCAGAGCAGGCACCGGGGGCCGGCGCTTCGGCGCAGGGTGATGAGCAATTTGGGCCCGTTTATCGGTGGTACGCCCTGGGGCTCCTCTTTATTGTTTACATCTTCAACTTCATTGATCGACAGATCCTTGGCATCTTGGCCCAGCCCATCAAGGAAGATCTTGGCCTCTCGGATACGCAGATGGGGTTCATGGGGGGCATCGCCTTTGCCCTCTTCTACACCTTTCTGGGCATTCCCATCGCGCGCCTCGCGGATCGGGGCGTGCGCCGAAATATCCTTGCCGTATGCCTCACGATCTGGAGTGGCATGACCGCGCTCTGCGGCCTCGCGGGCAGCTTTATTCAGCTTCTGGCCTGCCGGATCGGGGTTGCGGTGGGTGAGGCTGGGGGTAGTCCTCCGTCCCACTCCATGATTTCCGATATCTTCCCCGCCGATCGGCGCGCGACGGCCCTTGGCATTTATGCCCTGGGCATTCCCGTGGGCACCATGCTGGGGAATCTTCTCGGGGGCTGGATCAACGACGCCTTTGACTGGCGTACGGCCTTTTTCCTCGTGGGCATGCCCGGGGTGGGGCTGGCGCTTTTGGTCCGCTTCACGCTCCGGGAGCCGGTGCGCGGGGCCTCCGATGCCAAGCCCGCGGTGACGGAAGCGCCGAAGGCGGAGACCGCCCTGCCCCCGGTGAAGGAAGTCTTTTTGGCCCTCTGGGCGCGAAAAAGTTTCCGCTACATGGCCATTGGCGGCGGGCTCCATGCCTTTGTTGGCTATGGCGTGGGCTACTGGATCCCCGCCTTCTTCATGCGCACCCACGATTTCTCCAGCACGGATATTGGGACGGCCCTGTTCTGGCTTGGTATTCCGGGCATGGCCGGAACCTTCCTTGGGGGCCTGCTCGGGGATCGCTTCGCCAAGCGGGACGTGCGCTGGTACGTGTGGCTACCGGGCCTTGCCACGCTCATTTCCGTACCCTTTGCCTATTACGTGTACACCCATGAGGACCCCTGGTTCGGCCTTTGGGTTTACTCCATCCCCACCTTTCTGGGGTCTTACTACCTGGGCCCGACCTTCTCCCTGGCCCAGAGCCTTGTGGGGCTGCGCATGCGCGCGCTTGCCGCGAGCATTCTGCTCTTCATTCTGAATCTCATCGGCCTCGGCCTTGGGCCCCAGTTCGTGGGCATCATGAGTGACGCTTTGCGGTCGAGCTACGGCGAGGGATCGCTGCAAATGGCCCTGGTGATCGTGCTGATCTTCAACGTGCTGTCCACGGGGAGCTATTTGCTTGCAGGCCGAACCCTCAAGGCCGATCTTGCCCGGGCGCACGAACTGTCCTAGGAGGCGGCGGATCGAACGTTCGGAGGGTGGATGTTCTGAACTGAGGGGAAAGGGGGAGGACGGCTCGGGCCGCCTCCCCTTTTTTGTTGTCTTAGTGGCCAGCCTTGGCCAGCGATAGGCCCGTCATCCAGCCGCACAGCAGACCAAACACGGTGTACACCGCGTATTGGCCCGTCCACCAGCCTAAGGCAATGCCGGCGCCGAGGCCGATTCCGGTCCACAGTAGAGCGGAAGCGCCGCCCTTTCCTTCACTGGCCATGCAGTTTCTCCCAGTTGCGGGGCAGCGCCTGCTGCCCACCGGTTAGGCGCTTCGGAAAGCGCGATTCGAAGGCCTAGGCCAAAAGGGCCCGACCCACCACCTTCAGCGCGAGGGTTTCCTCGGCGCCTTCGAAGATCGACAGCACGCGCGCATCGACGAAGTAGCGGGAAACGGCCGTTTCTTCGGCGTAGCCCATGCCCCCGTGGAGCTGCAAGGCTTCCCGGCAGACCGTTTCCGCGGCGCGGCAGGCGTAAAGTTTAACGAGGCTCGCTTCCATTTGCCCTTCCCCAGCATCGAGTAGCCTGCCGACCTCGAGGGTCAGCATGCGCGAACTCTGCAGGGCCATGGCCATGCGCGCCAGCTTGACCTTGCTCAGGCCGTAGCGGCTGACGCTTTGCCCGAAGACCGTACGGTCTTCGCTGTAACGCAAAGCCGCTTCAAAGGCCGCTTCCATGAGACCCGTGGCACGGGCGGCGGTTTGAATCCGGCCGCCGGAGAAGCCCCGCATTTGATAGTAGAAGCCCTTGCCAAGCCCTTCCTCGCCGCCTAGCACGTGACTATCCGGCACGAAGAAGTCGTCGTAGAACATTTCGTAGGAGTGCATGCCTCGGTAGCCCAGGGTGGCGATGGCGCGCCCGCTCACCTCCCCGCCGCCGGGGCTGCGGTGGGAAAACTCGTGAGCATCCGTGCCGGGCTTCTCCACGAGGAAGAGGGAAAGGCCCCGGTGCCCGGCCTTCGGGTCCGGGTCCGTGCGGGCCAGCACGAGAATGAGCTCGGCTTTTCCGGCGAAGGTGCACCAGGTTTTGGCGCCGTTTAAGCGCCAGCCGCCCTCGCAGCGCGTGGCTCGGAGCGCAACGGAGGCGACGTCGGAGCCCGTGCCCGGTTCCGTGACGGAGATCGCCACCAGCGGATCTCCGGCGGCAATGCGCGGCAGCCAATGGGCCTTCTGTTCCTCCGTGCCCCCGGCGAGGAGTGCCCGAGCTAAGATCTCGGGCCGGGTGATGAGGCTTCCCGCCGCCCCGAGGGAGGCTTTGGACAGGGCTTCCGTGGCCACGATCATGCCCAGCGTGTCTTCCCGATCGTCCGGGAGCAGACCTCCGAAACGCTCCGGCACCGACAGGCCAAAGCACCCGAGAGCCTTTAGGCCCTCGATGATGTCCTCGGGGATGGTGAGATCTTCTCGGTGGATAGCTTCCGCCTGGGGGGCGACCACCTCCCGCGCAAAGCGCTCGAAGGTGTCGCGCATCATGCCGGTGGCCTCCGGCAGCACGACGGGGCCAAGATCCCCCTTCCGCGCCAGAATCTCCGTGCCTAACGCTTCCAGGGCGGCGCGATCATTCGCGCGCTCGAGCGCTTCATCGATGGCGCCGCTGAAGGGGGCTTCGAAGGCCGCTCGGGTCATGCCGTAGTCCCGGGCCCGGGCCCCTACCCGCTGGCGCAGCTGGGTTAGGGTATCGGCGATCACCGCCCCGGCGAGGGCCTGGCAAAAGGCCCCGTCGATGCCGCTCTGCGCGGTGGCCCAGTGCTGCATCGCCTTCGCCGCGGAAAGCTCGGCGCGGAAGAAGGCGAGGTCGTAGACCGCGAGCTGGTGCTGATCAATCAGATCTTCCCCGGGAGACAGGAGAGCGCTTTGGCCCTTCACGTGCGCCAGTGCGTCGCCGAGGCACGCCTCCATGGCCTGGAGGGCCGCTTCGTAAGTCTTAAGGTCTGCGGCGGGGGTCGCGCTGAGGGATTCGGCAGTGCTCACGGGAGCTCCTTAGCTGTATCGGGAACGACCCCTAGGATAGCAGGTGGCTCGTCCTGTGCCTGCTGGGGAGCGTATGATTCCGTCATGAACGAGTCCGCGTCCCCTCCTCGCTTTCGCTTCGGCATGACCGCTCGGGTCACGGCCGTGGTGATGCTTGTGGCGTCGCTGGTGCTCGTGGTGAATACGGTGGCCTCTCGCCTTGCCTTCCAGTCCCGCTTTTTAAGTTACGTCAACGAGCAGGAAGCGGCGATTCTAGAGCGCATGGCGGAGCAGATTGCCGAGATCTACGGTCGCTACGGTGATTGGGATGCGCTCTCGGAAGCCATTCCGCCCCGGCGGCTCCTGCTATGGTCGGCGCGCGTGTCCAGCCGGGAGGTGCCGGGGAACCGCATCGATGCCCTTGTCGATGCCCCCGTGGCCCCCTCTCCCCTTTCCTCTTCCCTGGCGGCGCCGCCAGAGAGCATGCTGAGCCCCAGCCGGAGCGATCTCGCCGGGCCCTCCAGCCGCCCCCTGCGCCGTCCCACCATGTCGCGTTTAGCCCTCGTTGACCTGTCCGGGGAGGTTCGCGTGCCCGCCCCCATGCAGGAGCTGGGGGAAGCGGAGGTGCGACGCCAACCCATTCGCTGGGCGGGCGAAGTGGTGGGCTACATCATGCTCTACCCCGTGCGGCGCCTCGATCAGGAAACGGATCTGCGTTTTGAGGCGGATCTCCTTCGAACCCTTTGGGTGATCGCGGCGCTGATCCTTTTGGTGGCAGGCTTCGCGGGACGGCGCCTTTCCCGGAGCCTCTTGGCACCGGTACGGGATCTCGCCTCCGGGGCCCGGGCGCTGGCTGCGGGGCGCTACGGTACCCGGCTCCATCTCACCCGGAGCGACGAATTCGGCGCCCTGGGCCGGGACTTTAACCGCTTGGCTGAAGCCCTGGAGCAGGCCCGTTCCGCGCGCCAGCGCTGGCTCGCGGACGTGGCCCACGAGCTTCGGACGCCCCTCACCGTGCTCCGGGGGGAGCTGGAAGCGCTAGAGGATGGGGTGCGGCCCCTAACACCGCAAAATCTAGGGTCCCTGAATACGGAGGTGCGTCAGCTCGGGCGGCTCGTGGAAGATCTCCATGCCCTGGCCCTCGCCGATGCCGGCGCCCTTGCCTTTGAATATGAGCCTTGCCAACCCCAGCGGCTTTTAGAAGACGCCTTTGCGCGCCATCAGCGTCGCTTTGAGGAAGCGGGCCTTGCCCTAGGGCTCGACCCTGGCCCGAGCGACTTCACCCTGTCCCTGGACCCGCTACGCATTGCGCAGCTGCTCGACAACGTGCTGGAGAACGCGCTCCGCTACACCGATGCCCCGGGGGAAGTGCGTCTGCGCCTCGAGCCTGAGGGGCAGGGGGCACGGTTGATCGTTGAGGACTCGGCGCCGGGGGTGAGTGATGAGGCGCGGGAAGCCATGTTCACCCGGTTCTGGCGCCAGGAAGCGTCCCGGGCTCGGGCCAGCGGTGGAGCTGGACTTGGCCTCGCCATCGTGCGGCGCATCAGTCGCGCCCACGAGGGGGACGCCTTCGCGGAACCCAGCCCCCTGGGGGGCGTTCGCATTTCGATTTTGCTCCGCACCCAGGAGCCTGAGGGAGGTCGCCCATGAGCGGGGCTGCTCGCATTTTGATCGTTGAGGATGAGCCGAAAATTGCCCGTCTCGCCGCGGATTATCTCCATGCGGCGGGATGGGAAACGGTGCTGGTCCACCGCGGTGACGAGGCAGAGGCGCGCTTCGCGGAAGAAACCTTTGATCTTGTGGTGCTGGATTTGATGCTGCCCGGGGTGGATGGCCTGACGCTGTGCAAGATCTTTCGTGCCGAGTCGACCGTTCCGATCATTATGGTGACGGCTCGGGTGGAGGAAGTGGATCGGCTGCTGGGTCTGGAAGTTGGGGCGGATGATTATCTCTGTAAACCCTTTAGCCCCCGGGAGCTCGTGGCCCGGGTGAAGGCGCAGCTCCGGCGCCAGGCCTGGGCCCGGGGAACGCCGAAGGCTGGGCTAGATCTTCAGGAGGATGCGCTACGGGCCGTCTACGAGGGCGCGGCGGTGGATCTTACCCGGGTGGAGTTTCGGATCCTGTCCGCACTTCTCGCCCAGGAAGGGGTCATCCTATCCCGGGATCAGCTCATCGCCGCGGCCTACGAGGACCACCGGGTGGTCAGCGATCGCACCATCGACACGCACATGAAGAACCTGCGGAAGAAGCTCCTGACGGTCATGGGCGACGCCATGGGCATTCGTTCCGTGTATGGGGTGGGCTACCGCTGGGAAGTTGAGCCCCAGGCCTTCGAAAAGGCCTAGGGCCGAGGGTACCTACTCGGCGGCCCCGATAATGCACACCGCCGCTACGTTGGACATGGGCGATCCCCCCAGGTTATGGGTCATGCCTATGCGCGGCGCCTCGAGCTGCCGGGGCCCGGCCCGGTGGGACAGCTGCAGGTACATCTCGTAGAGCATGCGAATTCCCGAGGCCCCGATGGGATGGCCGAAGCACTTCAGGCCGCCATCAATTTGGCAGGGAATGGTGCCGTCCGCATCGTAGAACCCATCGAGCACGTCCGTAATGGCCCCGCCCTCAGCGGATAGCTGGAGATCTTCCATGGTCACCAGCTCCGTGACCGAGAAGCAGTCGTGGCACTCGAACATGGAGACCTCTTCCCGGGGCTTTTTAATGCCCGCTTCCTCGTAGGCCTTCCGCGCCGCAATGCGCGTGGTGTGGAAGTAGCTGCCATCCCAACTGTTGTGCCCGGCCTCGCTGCCGTTGGAGAGGGAAAGCTGCAACGCCTTTACGGTGACGATGCGCTCCTTGCCCAGCTGCTTGGCGATCTCGGGGGTGGTCACGATGCAGGCTGCCGCGCCGTCGGACACCCCGCAGCAATCGAAGAGCCCTAGGGGTTCGGCGATCATGGGGGCATTGAGGGCCTGCTCTTCCGTAATGGGCTTACGCAGGTGCGCCTTGTCGTTCTTCGCGCCGTTCGCGTGGGACTTCACGGAGATGTGAGCCAGGGCGCGCTTTAAGTCCTCCCGGCTGACGCCGTGCTTTGCGCGATAGGCGGAGGCCAGCTGGGCGAAGTTCCCCGGGGCCGACCCCGTGGCCGCCCACTGGGCGTTTAGCGTGCCCCCGAGGCTGCCCGGTAGACCGCCGTAGCCCGTGTCCTTGAGCTTCTCGACGCCGAGCGCCAGCGCGATGTCGCAGGCCCCGGAGGCCACGGCATAGACCGCGCCCCGGAAGGCTTCCGAGCCCGAGGCGCAGAAGTTCTCGACTCGGGTCACTGCAATGTTCGGCAGCCGGAGGGCCGTCGCGAGGGGAAGGCCGCCCTTCCCAACGTTGATTTCCTCGTAGTGGGTCGAGAACCAGGCGGCGTCCAGCTGGCTACCGTCGATACCCGCATCCAGGAGGGCCTCTTCGTAGGCCTCCACCATGAGCTCCTCGGCGCCGCTCTCCCAGCGCTCCCCGAAGCGGGAGCAACCCATGCCCAGGATTGCGACCTTGTCTTTGATTCCTCGTGCCATTGCCTAGCCCTCCCGCGGTTTAGGCGTCTTGGCCGCGCTGTGGCACGGCCTTCCAAAAATAGCGAACAAAGCCCCGGAGGCGATCGCTCGATTTGATGCGGAACATCATTTTCACCGAGGTGCCCACGTCAAGCTCGCCGACGTCCACGTCCGTGAAATCGGTCATGAAGCGGCCCCCGTCCTCGAAGGTGATCATGCCATAGTGGCTTGGCGGGTTGGGGATGTAGGTGAGGTAGTCCGCGGACCAGGTCAGCACGGAGGCCTTGCTATCCCGGAAGCTGTGGGGCTCCTGCGTATGATGGGCGCCGCACTGGGGGTTCACGCAGATGTCCGTGCGCGGGAACTGAAGCGTTCCGCACTGAGTGCACTTGCCCCCTTCCAGGGCCAGCAGCATGTCGCGCTTCCGATAGGTGACGGAGAGGGCCGTTTTGTAGTCGTCCCGCTCCGCGCGCATGCCCTTTTCGAGGGTGACCAGATCGTTGAAGGCAAGATATTGCATGTAGTTATCGCTGGTCTTGCCGAGGGCCAGGTGGCCTCGCACACCAAGCTTCCCCTGGGGGGAGGCCGCCGCCTCCGTGGCCCGGAACAGCAAGGCATCACAGCCCTGCCCAAAGGCGGCCACCAGCACGAGGGCCCCGGGCTTTAGCCCGCCCTCCAGGAGGTGGCTTAGCATCACCAGGGCGTGGGCGGTCCCGCATTCCCCGAGCGTTGCCGAGAGGTTATCGGCAAGGGCCTCGGCCCTGATCCCCACGCTTTTGGCGACGCCGTCGGCGGCGCGGCCAATGGTGGAGGGAAAGATGAAGTGGTCGATGGCGCTGGCCTCGACCCCGGCCTTCGCGAGGACGGCGTTGACCGCCTCGGGAACGATCTGGCTAATGCCTTCATCCCGAATCCAGCGCTCTTCCCAGGTGTAGTCGAAGGCTTCCCCCGCGCCGCGGAAGTGATCAACGAAGTCAGCGGTCTCCGTAACGCCTGCAAGGAAGGTGAGGACCCCCTCCCCCTCTTCCACGAGCAGCGCGGCGGCGCCATCGCCATAGGCGAGCTCCCCGGCGGAGGCGGCCTTGGCTTGCCGCTTATCCGTGCCCACCACCAGGGCCTGCTTGCTGTAGGGGCCGGAAACGGCCTGCAGCGCCTCGAGCAGCGCCGTGGTGCCGGCGCGCTGGGAGCCAGTGATGTCTAGGGTGCGACGCTGGCCATCGAGGCTCAGGGCCGTGGCGACGATGCCCGCGTTCTGCCGATCGGCGAAGGGCAAGGTGGTGGAAGCGAGGTAGAGCGCATCGAGGCTAGCGCTGGCGTCTGGCCCCGGTGCCGCGCCATGAGCGAGGCAATCCCGGGCCGCTTCCACGGCCATGGTGATGGCGTCCTCATCCCAGTTGGCGATGGCGCGCTCACCCTTCCCCTTCCCCTTAAAGCTGGGATCGGACCACTGATGCGCTGCAGCAATGGCGCTGCGGGCCAAACGTAAGCGCGGAACATACGCGCCAAAGGCGGAAATACCGGCCATGCCCCCTCCTATCTTGTTGTGCATGAAATGTCCCCAGGGCTCGAGCATAAGCCTTGATTTAGGACAAGGCACCCCCTGGCCTGCCCCGCCATGCTCAAGCTATGGTGATGATTGTTCAAATAGGGAACCCACTTTCTATGGCTCAGCAACCTTCCGTCGGCCCCTTTGTCGACTATTTAAAAACCCTCCAGGATTCCATCGTGTCGGCGCTCGAGGCGGCGGATGGGGAAGCGACCTTCCTCCGGGAGGAAATCGCGACGGACGGCGGTGGCCTTTCCCGGCCCCGGGTGCTCGCCGATGGCCCGGTGATCGAAAAGGCGGCGGTACAGTTCACCCACTCCGTAGGTAAGGCCCTTCCTCCGGCGGCAACGGAGCGCCATCCGCATCTGGCCGGGCGCGGCTTCCAGGCCGGCGCCGTCTCCCTCATTGTTCACCCGCGCAACCCCTATGCCCCCACCACCCATATGAATATCCGCATGTTTGTGGTCGATGGCGCCGTGGATGAGCCTGGCGCTTGGTACTTTGGAGGCGGCTTCGACCTCACCCCCTACTACGGTTTCGATGACGACGCTCGCCATTGGCACAGCACCTGCGCAGCGGCGCTGGAAGGCCATGGGGAGGGGCTCTATCCCCGGTTGAAAGCGTGGTGCGACGATTACTTTGTGCTTACCCATCGCCAGGAACAGCGCGGCCTGGGCGGCATCTTCTTTGATGACTGGACGGAAGGGGGCTTCGAAGCCGCGCAGGCCATGACGCAAAGCGTTGGTAGCCACTTCTTGCCGGCGTACCTCCCTATCCTCGAGCGCCGCAAGGCCATGCCCTACGGCGAGCGGGAGCGGGACTTTCAGCTCTATCGCCGGGGACGCTACGCGGAGTTCAATTTGGCAATTGACCGGGGCACGAAGTACGGCATCCAGTCGGGCCGGCGCATCGAGTCGGTGCTGGCCTCCCTGCCGCCCCTCTGCACCTGGAAGTACAACTACCACCCGGATCCGGGAACGCCCGAGGCGGCCCTTTACGAACGCTACCTCGTACCCCGGGATTGGTTAGGTGATGCGTAAGGAGCGTCAAATCTTTGGCGGTTGTCCACAAAATCTGTGGATAAGTTTGGGGACAACCGCTCGGCGTGGGCTTGGAGGCGAGAGGGACTGGGAACTTCTTTCCGCTGGTTAAAATTTGAACAATTAGTAAAAAATGAATAAAAACAGATGGTTGAAGGCGCTTATTTGTGGAGAAACTGAGGAGGAAGGAGTAAACCTCGCCGTTTTGGCGTAGCCTTTCTAGGTGTGAATAACCTTTCTGACGTTATCCAAAGCTGACAGCGAGCGCCCGAGGCCCCGCCGGGCCTCGGGCACCTCCAACCCGTCCTAGCTTCGGCCCTTGCCCCGGGGATAGGCATCCACCACGCGCCACACCCGCAGCAGGTTGCCGGACAAAATCCCCTTGATTTCCCCTTCGCTGTAGCCCCGGGAGAGAAGCCCCGCAATCAGGTGGGGGTAGGACGCGACATCTCGCATGCCGATAGGGAGCGTATCCCCCACGCCGTCGAAGTCCGTACCAATGCCAACGGCATCGATGCCTGCGATGCCGGCCAGGTAGTCAACGTGATCCAGGACGTGCTCCAGGGTGGCCCGGAGATAGGGGTTTTCCTCGGCATAGGCAGCGCGCCAGGCTTTCGCGGCTTGGCTATCTCGTGCTTCCCCGCTCTCCCGTAGGTAGGCCTGGAATGCCTGGGTGGCCTGTTCGCTGCTTCGACGGGAGGCTTGGCTGAGGAAGGAGGAGCCGATGTTGACCATGATGACGCCGCCCTTTTCGCCGATGGCCCGGAGCAGATCGTCGTCCGGGTTGCGAAGGAAGCCCGGGATGAAATGGCGCGCGCTGGAATGGGAGGCAATGACCGGTACGGCGGAAAGCTCGAGGATCTGGTAGGCCGCCTTGTCGGACACGTGGGAGAGATCCAGCATGATGCCCGCGTCGTTTAGGGCCGGCACCAGGGACTTCCCGAGGGGCGATAGCCCATCCCAGCGCTCGTTAATGTCGTAGGAAGAGTCGGAGAGCGCGTTGCTGCGAGAGTGGGCCAGGGACGCGTAGCGAATGCCCCGCTCCCGCCAGTGCGCCACTTCCTCTACGGAGCGAATGGGGCCCGCATTTTCCATACCCATGGGGAGGGAGATCTTGCCCGCATGGAAGTTCGCGACGAGTTCCCCGGGGCTTTTTGCGAGGGCGAATTTGTCCGGGTCCGCGGCAACCAGGGCCTCCACGGAATCAATGAGGCGATCGGCGAGCACCGAGCCCTGGTCCTGGGCGTCGACGTCCGCAGGGATATAGATGGACATGAAGGGGGCATCCAAGCCGCCGGCCACGGCCCGGGGGTAGTCAAAGTCCCCGCCCTCCGTGGCCTCGCTCACGTCCACCCAGCCACGCTCCAGGCGATAGGGTACATCGACGTGCGTATCGAGAATGATGCTTTCCGCAGCAATGCGCCGGGCTTCCGGAAGGAAAGCTTGGATCTCGGGAGCCAGGCTTGGGATTCGCTCGGCGAGGCCCTGGCCGTAGCCCGGCGGGTGGGCGTCCCCGGCCTGGGCCAGGGACGCAAGGGTGAGGGCCGAAAGGGTCCATGCTAGAGTCAAACGTCGCATCGCGGTCTCCTAGTGGGTAAGCGTCGCGCCCGAAACGCCGGGGCCATGGCCTGAGCCTAGCACCGGCGCAGTTCTCGCCCAAAGCCCATGGGAGTCGCCGTGACCGCTGCGGAAAAATCCTCTCCGAGCCTGCTTGAGGCCCTCTTCCCCATCGCCCTTCTGGTCAGCCTCCTAGGGGCCTCCGTTGCCGTTTATGGAGAAGACAGCTCCTACGGCCCCAACCAGATCGCCCTGCTCCTCGCAGCCCTCGTGGCCGGGCTCCTGGGTCTGCGCCATGGCCATCGCTGGCCCACCCTTGAAGCGGCGGTGGTGCGGGCCATTTCCGTCACCATGCCCGCTTGCCTCATTCTTTTGGCCGTGGGGGCCCTCATTGGCGCCTGGATTCTCTCCGGCACCGTGCCCTATTTGATTTTGCTGGCCGCGGAGCTCCTCTCCCCCAACTGGTACTACGCGGCCTGCTGCCTCATTTGTGCGCTGATCTCCCTCTCCATTGGTAGCTCCTGGACCACCGCGGGGACCGTGGGCATTGCCCTTATGGGGGCGGCGGAGGCGCTGGGGCTCTCGCCCATGATCACCGCCGGCGCCATCATCTCCGGCGCCTATTTCGGGGACAAAATGTCGCCCCTTTCGGAGACCACAAATCTTGCCGCCGCCGTGGCCGAGGCCGATCTCTTCGCCCATATCCGCAACATGCTGTGGACCGCCCTGCCCGCCCTGGCCATCGCCCTGCTGCTCTTTTCTTGGCTCAGCGCCGCGCCGGAGGGGGCGAGCGCCGATGTCTTTGCCCAGCTGGCGACGGCGCTTGAAGCGGAATATGACCTCGGGCCCCTAAGCCTCCTGCCCCTCCTGCTTCTGCTGGCGCTGTCCGTGCTGCGCTTCCCTCCGGTGCCGGTGATCGCCGCGGGTACGCTGCTGGCTTTGCTGCTCGCGCTGCTGACCCAATACCCCGCAGCCCTGTCCCAGGCGCCCGCAGGGCTCGAGGGCCTCCCGGCGGCCCTCGCTGGATGCTGGACCGTGCTCTACGCGGGCTTTGAAAGCCAAAGCAGTGTGGAAAGCGTTGCCAGCCTCCTCACCCGGGGGGGCATGGCGAGCATGCTCAATACGGTTTGGCTGATCCTCTGCGCCATGGTTTTCGCTGGGGTGATGGAAGCCACGGGGGCCCTGGCGCGCCTCGTATCCGCCATCCTTTCCCTGGTTCGCGGGGTGGCAAGCCTTCAGGTGTCGACCCTGGTAACGGCCTTGGTGACCAACATTCTGGCCGCGGATCAGTACATGGGCGTTTCCATACCTGGACGCCTATTCCAAGGGGCCTACGCTCGCCGCGGGGTGCATCGCCTGAATCTGTCCCGGAATCTTGAGGACGGGGGCACGCTTACCTCCGTGCTCGTGCCCTGGAACACCTGCGGGGCCTACATGGCCGCCACCCTGGGGGTGGGCACGTTGGCCTACCTGCCCTTTTGCTTTTTCAATATGGCGTCCTTTAGCGTTGCAGTGCTTTGGGCCTTCCTGGGCATTGGCTTGGTGGCGCCGGAGACCGAAGCAGAGCCCGCCCCCTAGGGGTGGGGAGAACGGGTTTTTTGAGGGGGAGAGGATTCATGGAAGCACAGGACACTTGGGGGGAAAGCACCCTCATCACGGAGGGCCTTCGCTTTCCCGAAGGCCCCGTAGCCCTGCCCGATGGGCGGGTGCTGCTGGTGGAGATTGCTCGGGGCACGATCACGGAGGTGGCCCCCGATGGTACGCAGCGCATCGTAGCGACCCCGGGCGGAGGCCCCAACGGCGCGGCCCTCGGTCCCGATGGCGCCCTCTACATCTGTAATAACGGCGGCTTCGAGTGGCATGAGCGGGACGGCCGGCTCTATCCCGGGGATCAACCCGCGGACTACAGCGGTGGCCGCATCGAACGTCTTGATCTCACCACGGGAGAACTCACCGTTCTCTATGACGCCTGCGACGGTCGCCCGCTTTGCGGCCCCAACGACCTCGTGTTCGATCGCACCGGTGGCTTTTGGTTTACCGATCATGGCAAGAATCGCCCTCAGGACCGGGACCGCACCGGGGTGTTTTACGCCCGAGCCGATGGCAGCGAGATCAAGCAGGTTCTGTTCCCCCTTGAGGGACCGAATGGCATTGGGCTGTCCCCGGCGGAGGATGCCCTCTATGTCGCGGAAACCCTGACCGGACGGGTTTGGGAATGGCGCCTCGCTGGCCCGGGCACGCTCGTCTCTGAGCGCCGGGACCGCCCCGACGGAGGGCGCCTTCTCCCCGCGCCTCCGGGGTACCTGCTCTACGATTCTCTTGCCGTGGACAGCCTGGGGCGGGTATGCGTAGCCACCCTGATTCAGGGGGGGATCACGGTGATCGACCCCGTGGCCAATACGGCGGAGCTTCGCCGCTTCGACGATATTCTCACCACCAACATCTGCTTTGGCGGCCCGGACCTTCGGACGGCGTTCCTCACCCTGTCTTCCACGGGGCGGCTGGTGAGCGTGCCCTGGGATGCCCCCGGGCTTGCCTTGAACTTCGGCGGGGAGGCCTAGCATGGAAAAGTCCCTGACGCGGAACGGGGTGACGCTCTTCTATGAGGTGCTCGGGTCCGGCCCTACCCTCCTTTTGAGCCATGGCTTTGGGGCCTCGGCGGCCATGTGGGCTCCCCAGCGCGAGGCGCTGAGCGCGAAGCACCGCCTGATTCTTTGGGATATGCGCGGCCACGCCCGTAGCGATAGCCCGGAGGATCCCGCCGCCTACAGCGAGGCGGAGACGGTGGCGGATATGGCCGCCATCCTCGATGCGGAAGGCGCGGCCTCGGCCCTTGTCGGAGGCCTGTCCCTCGGGGGCTATATGTCGCTGGCCTTTGCCCTTTCCCACCCGGAGCGCGTCGACGGGCTCCTGCTTTTCGATACGGGGCCGGGGTACAAGCAGGATGAGGCCCGGGAGAAGTGGAACGGCTTCGCCCGGCGCCAGGCGGAAAAATACGAAAGCCGGGGTCTTGAGGCTGCACCGAAGGGACCTGAGACGGAAGGGGCAGCCCACCGTTCGGCCACGGGCCTCGCCAATGCGGCGCGAGGCATGCTCGCGCAGGTCAACGCGCGGGTGATGCTAGGGCTCGACTCAATCGCCGTGCCCACCCTGGTCCTCGTGGGCGCTGAGGATAAGCCCTATCTGGGCGCCGCAGACTACATGGCGCGGAAGATTCCCGGCGCGTCCCAGGTGGTGTTGCCGGCGGCGGGCCATGCGGCGAATTTGGATCAGCCCGAGGCCTTCAACGCCGCGGTGCTGAGCTTCCTAGAGGACCACTTTTCCCGGGCCTAAGGGTTGTGAACTGTGCTGCCCCGTGTACACTCCAGAGCCTTGGGTAGGGACTAAAAACCGCTTCGGCGGCCCAGGGTCAAAGCAATAGGAGAATTTATTCGTGCGACGTCGGCTTGGAGCCCCGCAAGAGGATGACGAAAGCTCGATCGATTTGACGCCCATGCTGGACGTCGTTTTCATCATGCTCATCTTCTTTATTGTGACCGCCACCTTCATTAAGGAAGTGGGCTTGGATCTGAACTCTCCTGATCCGAACAAAACGCCGCCGCCCCCGGACCCCGACAAGCAGAGCATCGTGGTGAAGATCACCAACCGGGATCGCATCGTGATCGCTCAGCGTGACGTGGACTGGCGTTCCGTGCGGGCCAACATCGAGCGGCTCCACGCAGAAAATCCGGAGGCTCCGGTGGTCGTGGTTCCCCACGCGGATTCCTCCACCGGCGCCCTCATCCACATCATGGACTCGGCGCGGCAAGCGGGGGTTTATGATGTGAAGCTCGGGAACATGGCCGAGTAGGCCTCCCGGGTATGAAGAAGCGCGCCCCCCGGGCGCGCTTTTTTTTGCCTTCGATTTAGAGGCCTGACATCAGGCCCATCATGGCCCCCGTGCTCAGGGTGGCCAGATTCCCGGAGATGAGGGTTTTCGGCGCGAGGGCCAGGATGTCCTCCCGGCGCTCCGGGCACATGCCCAAAAGGCCTCCGATCATGATGCCGAGGGAGCCCAGGTTCGCGAAGCCGCAGAGGGCGTAGGTCATGATGATCGTGCTGCGCTCGCTGAGGGCGCCGTCCCCGAGGCCCGTGAGCTGCAGGTAGGCCACGAATTCATTCAGGATGATCTTGCTGCCGAGAAGTGCCCCGGCGGCGCCGGCTTCGCTCCAGGGAACGCCAATGGCCCAGGCCAGGGGGGCCAGAAGCCAACCGAGGAGGCGCTCAAGGGTTAGGGGGGCGTCCGCGATCTCCGGGCCGAGGCCCAGCAGGCTGTTGGCCAGGGCCGTTAGGGACAGAAACACCACCAGCATGGCCACCACTGCCGCGGCCAGGCGTAAGCCGTCGAGGGTGCTTTGCGTAATGGCATCCATGGTGGAGCCATAGCTGACCATGGGCGCGTTGCTCGCGCCGTCCGTGGTGTGCTCCGAGGGCACCATGATGTGGGCCATGACAATGGCGGCGGGGACGCTCATGACCGAGGCAGCGAGAATGTGGCCGAGGGCGCCCGGGAGCGCAGGCTCAAGCACCGTGGCGTAGAGAATCATCATGGTCCCGGCCACCGTGGCCATGCCGCAGGTCAGCACAATAAACAGCTCCCCTCGGCTGAGGCGTGGCAGCATGGGCCGGATCGCCAGCGGTGCTTCCACCATCCCCACAAAAATGGACACCGCAGCGCCGAGGCCCACGGCGCCCCCGACCTTTAGGGTTTTGCGGAGAAGGCGGCTGAAGCCGCTCACCAGCAAGGGCAGGATGCGCCAGTGCCAGCCCAGGCCCGCAAGCACGGTGAAGAGCAGGATTTGGGGCACCACGCGAAAGGCGAGCACCGTGCCATTTTCCGGGGCGGTCACCGCGAAGGGCGTGGGCCCGCCGCTTAGGTAGGCAAAGAGGAACTGGGCGCCGGCAAGGCTTGCCTCCTCCAGGAGCGCCACCACGGCGTTGAGGCTTAGGAGTGCATCCCGAAGCGGCGCAACCTTAACCAGCGCCAGGGCAATGACGGCTTGGAAAAGCATACCCATGGCGATGAGGCGCCAGGACACCCGGCTGCGCTGTTCGGAAACGAGCCAGGCGAGCCCTAAAAGGGCCACGAGGCCAAGAATTGCCTGCATGGAAAGCTCCTGCCGCTGGGCCAAAGGGCGGAAGTGTACACGCATCCTTCCTAAGGCTTTGAATCCAGTCGCCGCGCCCTTGCATCCCGGAGCGCCCTCGCCTACCTTCGCGCGTTCCTGGAAGGGAGGAACCCATGACCCCTGGCCGTATCGTGTTGCTCAATGGCGCCTCAAGCGCTGGGAAAACGACCCTTGCCCGCGCCTTTCAAGATCAGCGCCAGGAGCCCTGGTTCCACCTGGCCCTGGATCAATTTCGCGATGGCATGCCGCCGGCCTATCGGGGGCTTAACTCTCCGGAGGGCTGCCCCGGCGCCCGCGGCCTGAACGTGGTCCCCGTTACCCGGGGCGAGCGCCGCGTGACCGAGGTGCGCTTTGGCGATGTGGGGCAGCGCATGCTGGCCGGTATGCATCGGGCGATCCGCGCCTTCGCGCTCGCCGGGAACGATGTGGTGGTTGACGACCTCTGTTTGGAGCCCAGCATTCTCGAAGACTATTTGGTGGCCCTGGAGGGGCTCTGGGTGCTCTTTGTGGCGGTGCGGGCGCCCCTTGAGGTGGTGCAGGCGCGGGAAGATGCGCGCCCCGGCCGATTCCCCGGCACGGCCTACTCCCATTTCGATGCGGTACACGCCCACGGCGTCTATGACCTTGAAGTGGATACGGGCGCCGAGGGCCCGGAGGGCTGCGCCCGGCAGATCTCGACCTTTATCGACGCGGGGCTGGAACCCTCGGCCTTCGACCGCCTTCGGCAATCCGGAAGCGCCAAGGCTCTCGGTTCGCCGTTATGAGCGCCGTTGGCGCCGCCCCGGCGGCGGTCCCTCATCGGGGGCGCGCCCTCCTCTTTCTGATCCTGGCCGAGCTTTGGGAGCGCTTCTCCTACTACGGCATGCGCGCCATCCTCGTGCTCTACCTGACCCGCGCTGCGGATTTCTCCGACGGCGATGCGCTACGCCTCTACGGCGCCTACCTGGCCCTGCTCTATGCCCTCCCCGTGCTCGGAGGCGCCCTCGCCGATCAGGCCCTCGGCGCCCGGCGGGCCGTTTACTACGGCGCAGTGGTGCTCGTGCTGGGTCATGCCATCCTCACCTTGGACGGGGCGCAGCTGGGGTTCGCGCTGCCCATCAGCCCCCTCTATCTCGCGCTGGCGCTAATCGGAATCGGCACCGGGCTTTTGAAGGCCAATATCTCCACCTTGGTGGGCATGCTCTACGCCAAAGAGGACCCGGAGCGGGATGGCGCCTTCAGCTGGTTCTACCTGGGCATTAACGTCGGCGCCTTTACCGCCGCCCTGGCCGTGGGCTACGTGGGGGAACGGCTCGGGTGGCACTGGGGCTTCGCTTTGGCAGGCCTCGGCATGGCCGCTGGCCTATTGGTCCTGGTGCTTGGCCGCCGTTCCCTGGCCGGCCTCGGCGACCCCCCGGCCCAACCCACGCTGGGCCCCCGGGTACTGCTCGCGACGGCCGTGCTGGCCCTCCCCGTGGCTTATCAGCTGCTCAGTCACCCGCCCCTCATGGGCGGCACCTTGGCGCTTGTGGGCTGCGGCGCGGTCACCTTCGCGCTCTACTACGCCTTTCGGCGCCTGCCCCGGGAAGCGCGGCACGATACCCTGCTGATGCTAACGCTCATCGCCTTCTCGATTATTTTCTGGTTTCTCTTTGAGCAGGCTGGCGGCGCGCTGAATCTATTCACGGACCGCTTTGTGGATCGCACCCTGGGCTCCGGGGAGATTCCCGCCTCCCAGCTTCAGTCCCTGAATGCCTTCTTCATCATTCTCTTCGCTCCGCTCTTTGCGCGCCTCTGGCCCTGGCTGGCTCGACGGGGCTGGTCCCCGGGGCTCGCTCGGCAGTTCGCGCTGGCGCTGTTGCTCGTGGGGCTCGGCTTCGCCCTCTTAGTGATGGCGGGGCAAGGCGTCGCCTCTGCACCGCTGTGGGCGCTCGTGGGTACCTACTGGCTCCACACCCTGGGCGAGCTGTGCCTGTCCCCCGTGGGCCTCGCCATGGTGACGCGCCTGGCCGTGCCCCAGCTCGTGGGCATGATGATGGGCGTGTGGTTTCTCGCCGTGTCTGCGGCGGGCTATTTGAGTGGGCTCTTCGCGGAGACCCTCGTCTCCGCCGATGCCGGGGCCGGCATGGAGGGCTTTCTGGGGGGCTTTGAGCGCCTCGCGCTGCTCGCCGTGGGCGCGGGACTCCTGCTGGGCCTTCTTGCCCAGCATCCCTTCTTCAAGCCCGCCCCCGCGGTCGAGCCACCCCTCGATACAGGTAGGTCAGCACCCTAGGCCCGGGCATGCCATAACCCACCTCATGGTGGGCGTCCTCGATGCGCCAGCCCGCCTCTTCGAGGAGGGCCTTGGGGTCGCGGATCAGCTGACAGCCGCCAGCCAGCGCCCCCCAAATGGGATTGAGCCGCCGTTGCCACCGGGCAACGGTAGGTTCTGGTGCCAAGCCATGCTCCAGAAAGACCAGCTTGCCGCCGGGCTTAAGCACCCGCCGCGCCTCCCGGAGCGCCGCATACACGTTCGGTATGGTGCACAGCGTGAAGGTGGTGAGCACCGTGTCAATGCTCTGGTCCGCCTGGGGTAGGGCTTCCCCGGAAATACTGAGAAGCTCCACGGGCACCGGGGCTGAGGCAATGCGCGCCTGGGCCAGGTCGGTTAGGGCCACCCCGGGATCGACCCCAAGCACTTTGGTGACCCTTTGCGGATCGTAGAAGGCCAAATTCAGCCCCGAGCCGAGGCCGAGCTCAAGCACGGTGCCCTCGGCGAGGGGCACCACCTCCGCCCGAAGTTTCATGACCTCCGGGCCACCGCAGAGCTTGTCGATGCCTGGGCTTAGGCAGTAGCGGTCGTACCAAGATTGGCCCATGGCGCTTAGGCGGGGTCGCGGCGGTAGGTGCCCACGAGGCGATTCATGCCCAGAACGTGGGGTTCAACGCGCTCCAGCAGTGTCCACAGATCGAGCCCCGGCGGCAGGTCCAGCGCCGAATCGAGGGCGAGGAGCCAAAAATAATAGCGGTGCGTGCCGTGGCCTTCGGGAGGCATGGGGCCGCCATAGCCCTCGGCCCCAAAGTCGTTCCGCCCCTGCGTACCGCCCTCAAAGCCTTCCGGGAGCGCATCAAGCGTTGCGGGTAGGTTGTAGAGCACCCAGTGCACAAAGCCGTAGTGGCCCGGGGTGACGAGGGGCGCGTCCGGGTCATGGCAAATGACCGCTAGCTGCTGCGTCCCCTCGGGAAGACCTTCCCAGCTGAGGGCCGGGGAAGTATCCGCGCCCTCCCCCGTATGGGCCCTTGGGATGGCGCCGTTCTCGGCAAAGGCTGGGGACCGGAGCGTCATGTCTGACAGGGCGAAACCCATGGTGCTCTCCTATTTCAATGGGGCGAGGTGATCGCAAGAAAATACTAGAAAATGTCTCCGAGGGCTTCCGGGAGAGTGGGAAAGCGGAACTTAAAGCCCTCCACCTCCGCGACCTTGGGTAGCACCCTGGGGCCGCCCAGCAGCAGCTCCTCGCCCATTTGCCCGAAGAGGATCTTCACCAGGGCCGCGGGCAAGGGAAAGGGCGTGGGGCGGCGCAGCGCGCGCCCCAGAACCCGGGTGAATTCCCCGTTGCTAACGGGATGGGGGGCCGTGCCATTCACCGTCTTTGGAAGGGTCTTCGCGGCACGTAGCCAGGACAAAAGGCCCAGCACGTCATCGCGGTGAATCCAGCTCATGCCCTGAGCACCATCGCCGATGCGTCCGCCGAGGCCGAGGCGAAAGGGGGGCGCCAGGCGCCCCAGAAGCCCGCCGCCCGGGCCTAGCACAAGCCCGAGGCGCAGGCAGCACACCGCGGTTCCCGCCCCCTCAAGGGCTCGGCTCTCGGCCTCCCAGGCTTCGCAGAGTGCTGCCGCGAAGCCCTCACCCCGGGGGGCGCTTTCGTCCACCGGGGGATCCCCCGCGGGGCCGTAATAGCCAATGGCGGAGGCGGCGATCATGCGCGCGGGGGGCGCCGCACGGAGGGCGTCCACGAGGCGGCGGGTGTAGTCCACCCGGGAGGCCCAGAGCGCGGCGCGGCGCTTCGCCGTCCAGCGCGCGTCCGCAATGCCCGCGCCGGCCAAATGCACCACAAGGTTCGGCCTAAAGGCGGCAGCGGCGTCTGCATGGTCAAAAATGGCCTCCGGCGAAAGCCCCAAGCTGGCGGTGGCGCGGGGGACGCTTTGCGTCAGCACGGCGATCTCCCCCCTGCCCTGCCAGGCCCGAAGTAGCGCTTGGCCGATGAAGCCCGTGGCGCCGGTGAGCAAAATACGATCCATGGTCGACTCCAACGCCCGTGCCTGTGGAGGAAGGGGGGCAATGATAAGCTTTCCCCCTGGCCTTGCGGAGGGAGAGCACATGGATCCCCAGGGAAAGCTACGGGCGTTGGTAGGCGCCGCCCGACGCGCCGTGATTTTTACCGGGGCGGGCATGAGCACCGATTCGGGCATTCCGGATTTTCGTAGCCCCAGCGGGCTGTGGACCCGCATGAAGCCCATCCCCTTCGACGAGTTCATCCGCTCCGAGGCAGTGCGCCGGGAAAGCTGGCGCCGGCGCTTTGAGGGGGACGACACGCTAACCCGGGCGGCACCCAATGCGGGCCACTACGCCGTCACGGCCCTGCTCACCAAGGGCTACGCGCGCTGCGTGCTCACCCAGAACGTGGATGATCTTCATCGCCGCGCCGGGGTCGACCCGAACGCCTTAATCGAGCTCCACGGCAATAGCACCTACGCGACGTGCTTAAGCTGCGGTCAGCGCTATGAGCTGGCGGCGCTGAAGGCCACCTTTGAGGCCATGGGCGCCGTGCCGTCCTGCGACGCCTGTGGCGGCATCGTCAAGAGCGCCACGATTAGCTTTGGCCAGGCCATGCCCGAAGGGCCCATGGCCCGAGCTGCCGAGGCCATTGCGGCCTGCGATCTGTGCTTAGTCCTCGGCTCATCGCTGCAGGTCTACCCCGCCGCCGCCTTTCCCGAGGAGGCGGCACGGCGCGGCGTACCGCTGGTCATCATCAATCGGGAAGCCACGCCCCTCGATGGGCTGGCGGAGCTGGTCTGGCATGAGGGCATCGCGGACGCCCTTGCCGTGCTCGACGATCTTCCAACCCTGGAGCTTGCCCTATGAATCGCCTACTTCGCCGCCTGCCCCTGCCCGCCCTGGCCCTGGGGCTTGCGCTTGTTGCTGGAGGGGTGCGGGCCGAGGCTGCGCCCGCGACGGAAAGCCTTGCGCTGCCCGGGCTCAGCGCCCCCGGGGAAATCCTGATCGACCGCTGGGGCGTGCCCCACATCTACGCCCAGACCCACTATGACGCGTTCTTCCTCCAGGGCTTCAACGCGGCCCGGGATCGGCTCTGGCAGATTGACCTTTGGCGGCGCCGAGGCCTTGGGCAGCTGGCGGAGGTCTTCGGTCCCGAGTTCGTGGCCCAGGATGCGGCGGCGCGTCAGTTTCTCTACCGCGGCAGCCTGTTCCGGGAATGGCTGGCCTACGGCTCGGACGCCCAGGCCATCGCCGAGGCCTTCGTGGCCGGCATAAATGCCTTCGTCGCCTTGACGGAAGCGGACCCCAGCCGCCTACCCCCGGAGTTCAAGGCTCTCGATTACCGCCCGGCCCGCTGGGCGGCGGAGGACGTGGTGCGCATCCGCAGCCATGGCCTATGGCGCAACGTGATCAGTGAAGTCGCTCGGGCTCGCAGCGCCTGCCGAGGATCGCTGGAAGAAGATCAGCTGCGCAGCCCCCTCGAGCCCCCCCACGCGCCCACCGTGCCCGAGGGGCTGGATCCCTGCAGCGTCCCCGAGGGCGTACTCGATAGCTACCTCTTGGCCACCAGCTCCGTGAAATTTAAGCGCAGCGGCGATCAGCTTGCCCTGGCCCAGGAGCCCCTTGAAGCCCGGGTCCGGGACTTGCGCTCGGCGGGGTCCAACAATTGGGTGGTGTCCCCAGAGCGGAGCGCATCGGGGCGCCCGATCCTCGCGGATGATCCTCACCGGAGCCACGCCCTGCCCTCTTTGCGCTATATCGCGCATCTGAATGCCCCGGACCTCAACGTGATCGGGGCCGGGGAGCCGGCCCTCCCTGGGATCTCCATCGGCCATAACGAACGAATCGCCTTTGGGCTGACCATCTTTGCCATGGACCAGGAGGATCTTCTCTTTTACGACCGGGACGGCGATCGTTACCGCTACCAAGACCGCTGGGAACCTCTGGAGCGCATCGACACCACCATTGCGGTACGCGGCGAAGCGCCGGTGTCCGTTTCCCTCGCCTTCACGCGCCACGGGCCGGTCATCTTCGAGGAGGACGATCGCCTCTGGGTGGTTCGTGCGGCCTGGCTTGAGCCGGGGATGGCGCCCTACTTTGGATCCATCGAATACATGCGCGCCTCCAACTGGCGGGGCTTCGTGGCCGCCCTGAACCGCTGGGGCGCGCCCTCGGAAAACCAGGTCTACGCCGACATCGACGGCAATATTGGCTATAAGCCTGCGGGCCTTTTACCCCGGCGCGTGAACTATGACGGTCTGTTGCCCGTACCCGGGGACGGACGCTACGAATGGGCTGATTTCCATCCCATGAGCGACATGCCGGAGGTGCTTAATCCGGAGAAGGGCTGGTATGCCACGGCTAACAATCTCACCTTGCCGGAAGACTTTCCCATCGACACGGTCCGGGTCGGTTACGAATGGACCGCACCCTGGCGCATTTCCCGCATTGAAGAAGTGCTCAGCGCCGCACCGCCCCATCGCCTCGAGGACAGCCTCGCCCTGCAGCGGGACTTCACCTCCGTGCTGGCGCGGCGCGCCAGTGCGGCCCTCGGCGCCTGGCCTGCCCCCGTGGGAGACGACGCCCGCCGCGCCTTCGACCTATTGAAGGATTTCGATGGCGTGCTGGCCGCAGACTCCGCCGCCGCGGCGCTGTTCCAGCTGTGGTTTACCGATCATTGGCGCCGGGCTCTGGTGGCCAGCGAGGCCCCGGCTTTGGCGGACGCCCTTCCCCGGGTGGATACGCGCGCGGCCCTCGCGCGCTTGGAAGCTCGGGAGCCGCGGCTCCAAGGGCTCCTCGAAGCCAGCCTCGCCGACGCATGGGAGGACGCCGTGGCCCGCCTTGGCAAGGACCCGACGGACTGGCGCTGGGGGATGCTTCACACCATGAATTTCACCCATCCCTTAGCCGAGGTGAGTTCCGCAGCCGCGGCCTGGAGCCTGCCTCCCAAGGCCCTCGGGGGGTCGTCCTACACGGTGAATAACACGGGTTTCGGGGACGACTATCGGGTCCGCTCCGGGGCGTCCTGGCGCATGGTGCTCGACGTCGGCAATTGGGATGGGGCGCGCATGACCAACGCCCCGGGGCAAAGTGGCGATCCGGAAAGCCTCCACTATGGGGATCTGCTGGATCCCTGGGCGGCGCTGGAAAGCCGTCCCCTGCTCTACAGCCGGGAAGCCGTGGAAGGGGCCACCACAAAGGTGCTGAAGCTCACCCCCGCTCAGTAGGAGCGGGGCTGGTCGAGCACCTGCTCGGCAATAAAATTGCGAATCATCTCCTGGCTCACGGGAGCGATGCGGGGAATCATGACTTCTCGGAACAGCCGTTCCACGTCGTATTCCTTCGCATAGCCCATGCCTCCGTGGGTCAGCACGGCCCGTTCACAGGCCTTGAAGGCGGCCTCCGCTGCGAGGTACTTCGCTGCATTGGCGTCGGCTCCACAGGGCAAGCCTGCGTCATAGCGACTGGCGGCCCGGAGGGTCATGAGCCAAGCTGCTTCCAGCGCCATCCAGCACTCCGCGAGGGGATGGGCGATGGCCTGGTTCTGGCCAATGGGCCGATCAAACACCACCCGCTCCCGGGCGTAGCGCGCTGCCCGCTCTAGGGCGGCTTGCCCTAGCCCCACGGCTTCCGCGGCGATGAGGATCCGTTCCGGGTTTAGCCCATGGAGGAGACAGCGCCAGCCATCGCCTTCTGCGCCAATGCGGTGGGCCTCGGGCACAAAGAGTTCATCAATGAATAGGGCGTTGGAGTCCACGGCGGCCCGCCCCATCTTGGGGATCGCATTTACCGTGATCGCGCTGCGGTCGAGATCCGTATAAAACAGCGTGAGCCCTTCCGTGGGGCGCGCGGCCTCTTCGCGAGGCGTGGTGCGGGCAATCAGAAGGATTTTGTTCGCGATCTGCGCCGTGGAGGTCCAGAGCTTTTGCCCGGTGATGCGATAGCCTCCCGCCACGGGCACGGCGCGGGTTTTGAGGGCCGTGGTATTCAGCCCCGCGTCCGGTTCGGTGACCCCGAAGCACACCCGATCCTTGCCCGCGATGAGCGGGGGCAGCATGGCCTCCTTCTGAGCGTCCGTGCCAAAGACCACGACGGGATGGGGCCCAAAGAGATTGATGTGTACCGCGGAGGCGCCACTCATGCCCGCCCCGGAGCGAGCAACGGCATGGGCGAAGAGCGCGGCCTCCGTGATGCCCTGCCCCGAGCCTCCGTAGGCTTCGGGCATGGCGATACCCAGCCATCCGCCCTCGGCCACGGCCTGCACGAAGGCTTCAGGAAATTGCCCCTCCTGGTCGCATTTCCGCCAATAGGCCGCATCAAAGGGCGAACATAGCTTGCTAACGGCATCGGCGAGGGCGAGCTGCTCCTGGGTGAGTTCGAAATCCATGGGGCCTCCTAGCCGAGTACGATGCGCGCCCGAACCATGCCCGGGGTGTCGGTTCGGTCGATGGAGAGATTCAGCACCTGGAGCCCCCGCTCCTCGGCGAGTTCCAAAAGCCAGGCGATCAGAGACGCATAGGCAGCCTGGTCTAGACTGAGGGCGAGCCGGCCCCCGCCCTCCGGAGAAAAGCGATTGAGGGTCAGACCATGGGCCTGGGCGGAGGCGGCAACGGCGTCGAGGGCCCCCTCGCCCTGGGGCGCCGCCTGCTTGCGCTGGGCGAGCGCTGCCGACAGCGCGCCGTAGTTACTGTTGAGCCAGGCCAAATCATTCTGGGCCTGGGTGAGGGCTCCGGCGGCCCGGTCCCGGAAGGTGAGCACGGGATTGACCACGCCTACCCAAAGAAACACCAGCGCGAGCACGCCGGCGAGCCAGCGAAGGCGCTGCTGGTCGCTGGGGCTTTGCTGCTGGAACCACTGCTGACCCTTTGCGAGGGGCGCCTTCAAGCGGAGGACGGACGAGCTCATCTTAGGGCCTCCCCTGAAGCGTTAGGCGTGCGCGCACGCCCGACTGATCCTGCGTGGCATTTTCCATGGCCACTCCGAGCCCTCCTTCGCTCTGGAGCCGCTGCTGAAGCGTCTGCAGCGTGCTGAGGCTTGCCGTCGTAAGCTCCACGGCTAGCGTGCCCCGGTCTCCCTGGTAGCGGAGCTGGTTGATGCGATGGTCGTCGCTCATGGCGCCGGCGAGCGCATCCAAGGTTGGCAGGAGCCCTGCGCCCGGGCCACCTTCACTCCCGAGCATTAGGGAGAGTTCCCGGCGAGGGTTGGGGCTTCGTCCGGCCCGTTCGGGCCAAAGGGTGGCAAAACGCGCCTCGAGCGCCTCCCGCTGGGCTTTAGCTTGATGCTCGAGCCAAAGCCCCTCCCCCAGGGTTCCGCCGAGAAGCACGAGGGCCAGCGCCGCGGCGAGGCGGCTCGGGGCCCGCCAGGGGCCCAGCCCTGCTCGGGGGCGAACCCGCGGCGCATAGGGCCCTTGGAGCGCTGCGGGGGCCTTAGGCCCTGGGGCTCGGGGTGAAAGGGTGGGCAGCGTTCCGGAGTGATAGGACAGCGCGCCATAGCCCTGCCCTTCCAGGGCGGCCTGCCAGGCCAGGGGGAGCTCATTGCTTGGGCCCACCACGCTCAGCGAGGTCCCGGTGCCGAGCGCATCGCCCAGGCCGGTGAGAAGAGCCGGGGTGAGCGCGAGCTGGCGACCCTCTCGGGGATCGAGCCAGAGTGCCTCCGCCTCCCCGGTCAGCCAGAGCACCGGTTGGCTTTGATCCGCAAGGCTGTCGCAGACGGCGTAGACCCCGTCCGGAGCGAGGCCCAGGGTTTCGAGCTGGGCCAGATCCTCTGCGAAGGATTCCGGCCCTAGGGCAATAACGCCGAGGGTTCCACCATCGCCCCGCTCTGCGAGAGCCACGTGCAGGGCTTCGAGGGGTTCTGTTAGGTATTCCTCAAGGAGGAAGGGGGCCGCGCGGCGTTGGGCGCTGGCGCGCTTGCCGGGAACGGGAAGGTTCAGCCGAAGCGCCTGGGAGGGGACGAGGGCCCAGTCGATGCGGGCCGGGGAAAAACCGCCCAGGCGGCTCTGAAGGGACTCGAGCCCCGCTCCCGCCTCCGTCGCTTCCGTTGTCCCTTGGCGAAAGGTGAGTTGCCACTGGACGGCCCCGAGGGGGCCGATAAGGAAAAGATGGTCCGGGCCCATGGCGTTAGCGCTCCTTATCCTTTGAAGGGGATGGCCAGGTGGCAAAGCTCTGGGAGAAATCGCGGCTCATGATGCTGATTTGCCCCGTATTGGGATCCCGGTAGAGCGTGGAGCGTAACGTAAAGGCCCCATCGAAGGCTTCCACCAGAATTAGGGTTTCAAAAAACAGGCTCCGGGTGGCGAGGACGCCCTCCTCCGGTGCGAAGGCCGCTTGGCTACCCAGCACCGCGCCCACATCGGGCCAGGGGGGGCTGGGCTGGGCCAGGGGCCACACTTGCTTAGGGTCTAGCCCCGGCGCCAGGGTGGCGAGCACTTCCGGCGGGGCCAGGTTGACGTTGATCCGCTCGAAGGCCGGAGGCAATGCGGCCACGAAGGGCCGAAGCGTGAGCCATTGGGTTTGACTTAGGTGTAGGCCCTCGGGAACTTCCGTCTCCGTAGGGAAGGCCGTATTCCCCGCGCGCCGCGGCGGCGTTTGGTCCCAGTAGTAACCGTCCTCCGCGCCGCCGGCCCGTGGGGTCTCATCGCTATCCACCCAATCGGCAACCTGGGCGGCCAGCTGGGGATCGAGCCCGAGCTGACTGAGGAGCCGCCCGAAGCGCTCAAGCGCTGCCGGTGAGGAGAGGTTGTTGACGTTGATGAGGGCGTCCAGCGCGCGGCTGCGGCGGTAAAGGGTTCCGGGCCCCTGGGTCCGCTCCTGCGGCGTCCGCCACGCATCCGTCACCCCATCCACGGCTTCCGAGGCGGCCAGGTCCGCGCGGAGTTCAGCGCGGAAGCGCGCCTCCTCCCCGAGGGCCAGGGCCTTCCGCGTGCTGTAGCGATCCACCTGCCCCGCCAGGGACAGGAGCCGGGCCTGCTGCGTCAGGAGGGTCGTCGCCAAGAGCGCGACCAGGGCCGTCACCAGTAGCATGGTGAGCAGGGCGACCCCCCGGGCGGGCCGTGGCGGCGGCGTCCAGCGCGTAGCCGGGATCATCGTCGACGCCTCGAGGTTTGGGGTTCCACGCTGACGGGTCTGGTCGGCGTTGCGGTCGCCGCGTTGGCGTTTGTCAGTTCCGGGAAGCCCTCCGGGAGGCGCCAGAAGCGACTTAGGGTCGGCCCCCAAACCTCCGATTCAAAGGCACACTGCAGGCCCCTTGCCTCCGGTTCTAGCCCATTCTCCGCCCGGGAGGCGAGCATCTGCGGATCGAGGGGCCATTCCCGGTAGCTTTGGCCGTCGCTGGCGAGGATCTCGCAGGTCAGCGCGGTGAGCTCTAGGCCAAAGCTCACCTCCCGGGGCTCGGTTTCGGGCAGCTGATCGAGCACGGGCCAGTAGCGCCGCGTGAGCTCGCCCTTCTCTAGGCGCCAGGCGACGCGCTGGAGCTCCCCGCGGGCGGGCGCATCCTCTTCAAGCCCCTGCTCGCCCCGGCGTCCCGCGCGGGTAAGGATCAATTCGCCGGCGGACAGCGCAAGGGCGGGAAGGGGATCGCCATAGCGGTCGCGCACGGGCCGCTGCACCCACTGCTGAACATCCTGCTCAAAACGAAAAAGGCTTTGGACGAGGGCACCGAGGGCGGCCTCGCGGGCGCCCAGGCCCTGGCTTTGGGTAACCGCATCGCGAAGGAGTCGCGCCGAAGCGGCGCCAATGATGGCGAAGATGGCGAGGGCCACCATCACCTCCATAAGGGTGAAGCCCTGGCGCCGGCGGTGGACGGAGCGCTCGATCACGGCGGTGCCAGCCAGGCCGAGGACAGGCTGGCGGCGGGGGTACCCTGGTCCCCCGCGGGCCAGACCCGAAGTTCCACGGAGAACAGCCCGGGGAGGTCCGTGGGTTTCGTTTCTGCCTCCAGCCGCCAGCGACGCCCGGCAAAGAGCGCTTCCCCCTGCCGTCGTCCGGGGCCTGCCCCTTCTTCAAAGTCGAGGCCCCAGCGCTCCAGCGTATTACTCGCAAGGTAGGTTGCGAGGATGCGGGTTTCCGCTTGGCCCTGAACCATGGCCCGGTCCCCCAGCCGCCCCTGCAGGGTCAGCATGGCCAAGGCAAACACCGCAAGGGCAACGAGGACTTCGACAAGGGTAAAGCCCCGGCGCTGCGCCCTAGCCCAAGCCATGGGCGGCCCCTCCCTGGCGCAGCGCGGCAAAGCGCGTGCTCGCGGGTTTTCGCGATTCCGGGGCCTGGAGTTTGGGCAGGGCGATGCCGTCGCCCTTCAGATCCAGCTGATAATCACTGGCCCCGTGCTCAAAGCGAAGCCAGAGGGCCGTGCCCTCGCCACTGGGGAAAAACAGCGCCGCCCAGGGGGTTGGGGTGGCCGGGCGCCCTGCCGGGCTAAGACCCGTAAGCGTGAGGCCCGCTTCCAGCTTTTGGGGCGCAAGGCCGGCCCGGTCCTGGAGCAAGCGCCAGGTGCCGTCCTTTGGATCCTGCCGATGAAATTCGTAGCCCCGTTCCGTCACCTTGAGGGCGATCACGAGCCCATCGGCAAGGGCCTGGGTCTGGGCCAGGCGCACGGCGCCCCTGAGCGCATCGCCGGCCCGCTGCAGGGCTTGCTGTCCGTCGTCGGGACGGGCCTGGAGCATGGCGAGGCCCGCAAGCAGCCCAATGACCGCGACGGTCACCAGGAGCTCGATCAGGGTAAAGCCTCGGGCCACGCTAGGGGGTTTCGAAGGCAATATCCGCTCCGCTCCCCTCGCCCCCTTCCTGCCCGTCGGCGCCTAGGCTGTAGAGCTCAAAACGCTCCCCGCTGCTCAGATATTGGTAGGGCGTGCCCCAGGGGTCCGTGGGAAGGCGCCGTAGGTAGCCGCCGCTCTTCCAGCGCCGGGCCTCGGGGTAGCCCGAGGGTTGGGTGACGAGCGCCTCAAGCCCCTGCTCCGTGCTCGGATAGGTGAAATTGTCTAAGCGGTAGAATTCCAGTGCGTTGGCGAGGGCATTCAGATCGCTCTCGACGGCGGTGCGCTGGGCCTGCTCCTGCCGGCCAGCGATGTTGGGTACCACCAGCGCCGCTATGATGCCAAGGATGACCACCACCACCATGATTTCGATGAGCGTAAAGCCTTCGGTTTTCGGCCGCCGACCCACGGGAAGGAATCCGGTGCACGTGCGGGGGGAAACTTGGCGCATGGGGCGCTCCTTAAATCGCAAGCTGATTCAAATTCAAAATGGGCAGCAAAATCGCCAGCACAATCATGAGGACGAGCCCGCCCATGAAAACCAAGGTCAGGGGCTTTAGGAGCTCAAGAAAGGCCGAGACGAGCCGTTCGTTATCCCGCTCCAGGTGCCCGGCAACGCGTTCGAGCATGGTTTCCAACTGCCCCGAGGCCTCCCCGCTTGCCACCATATGCAACATCAGCGGAGGAAAGTAGCCAACCTCCCGAAGGGCCTGGTGCAGGCTCGTGCCCTCGGCCACCGCCTGCCGGGCCACCCCTAAGCGCCGACGAAGGACGCCGTTGGTCAGCACGTCGGTCGCGATGCGGAGCCCCTCCAGGAGCGGTACGCCGCTCCCCGATAAAATGGCCAGGGTGCTCGCGAAGCGGCTGGCGTGAACTCCCTGAGTTAGGCGGCGCCAGGGCGCGCCGGTGAGGGCAAGGCGCTCTACCCGTGCCTTCACCGGGGGCAGCTCGTAGGCGCGGTAGGCGCCGAAAGCCAGGGCCACGGTCGCCAGCAGCACCCACAACCCGAAGGCTTCAAGGAAGGCCGCGAGGGCGAGCAGCCCCTGAGTAAGAAGGGGCAAGGCCTGCCCCGTTTCCGCATAAACGCCCACGAGCTCGGGGACCACATAGGTTAGAAGGCCCAGCACAATGGCCAGGGACAAAACGAGGAGGAGCACGGGGTAAAGCAGCGCCATCTGCAGGGTTTGCCCCGTTTCCTGGCGCCGTTCCGTGAAACGCGCCAAGGCGTCGAGCACGCGATCGAGGTGTCCGGCCTGCTCTCCGGCGGCGACCGTGGCCCGGTAGAGATCATCAAAGGCCGCAGGATAGGCCCCGAGGGCCTGGGCGAAGCTCTGCCCCTCGAGGATCCGCCCCCGCACCCCAAGCAGCAGGCTTTGGGCCCGGCCCTGGTCGGCCTGGGCGGCGGCCGCCCCAAGGGCCTCCTCAAGGGGCAAGCCCGCCGCGAGGAGCGTGGCGAGGTGGCGGGTCACGAGGGCGCGCTCAAGGGGCGCCAGGCGAGGTTTTCGTTCGAAGAGGCGGCCTCGGCTGGTGCCCTCCGCGGCCGGGGATACCTCCATGGGGGCCCAGCCCCGATCCCGAAGGAGCTGGCGCACCTGGCGAGGGCTATCGCCTTCTAAAACGCCCTTTTGTTCCCGCCCCGCCCCATCAAGGGCTCGAAAGTCATAGGCGCTCATCCTTCGTCCCGAGTCACGCGGAGCACTTCCGTGAGGGTGGTTTCCCCGGCCAGGATTTTTCGCTTGCCATCGTCGAAAAGCGTGTGGCTATGATCGGCGGCGGCCTCGGCCAGGGCCTGGGCGGGGGCATCGTCATGGATGAGCTGGGACAGGGTACTGTCGATGTTCACCAGTTCGTAGATGCCTGTGCGGCCTCGGTAGCCGGTGCCCGCACAGGCATCACAGCCTACGGCGTCGAAGAGCGTGGGGGCGTCTTCTCCGAGCCCCAGGAGGGCTTTGGTGCGCGCGTCTGCCGGCGCGGCCACCTTGCAGTGTTCACAGAGCCGCCGCACGAGGCGCTGGGCGAGCACGGCGCTGAGGCTGGAGGCGAGAAGATAGGATTCCACCCCCAAATCTCGAAGGCGGGCGATGGCTCCAAGGGCGCTGTTGGTGTGCAGGGTTGAAAGCACGAGGTGCCCCGTAAGGGCCGCTTGGATCGCGATCTCCGCCGTTTCCAGGTCGCGAATTTCTCCCACCATGACCACGTCCGGATCCTGGCGGAGGATGGCCCGAAGGCCTCGAGCGAAGGTCATCTGTGCTTTGCTATTGACCTGGGTTTGGCCAATGCCTGGAAGGTGATACTCGATGGGGTCCTCCACCGTCATCACGTTGGCACTTTGCGTATCCAGGGTGCTCAGCGCCGCATAGAGGGTGGTGGTTTTTCCCGAACCCGTGGGGCCGGTCACCAGGACGATGCCGTGGGGGCGGCGCACGACGGCTTTCAGGGCTGCGAGAGCCTCCGGCGCCATGCCCAGCTTTTCTAGCTCCAGGCGCCCGGCCTGCTTGTCCAAGAGGCGCAGCACGACCCGTTCGCCACTCGCCGTGGGGAGGGTAGAAACCCGCACGTCCACCTCTCGCCCCGCGACCCGAAGGCTGATGCGCCCATCCTGCGGCACCCGCTTCTCGGCGATATCGAGCTTCGCCATGACCTTCAAGCGGGAAACGAGAAGGGGCGCCAGCGCGCGCTTTGGACGCACGATTTCCCGTAGCACTCCATCGATGCGAAAGCGCACGGCGAGCACGTGGTCGAAGGTTTCCAGGTGAATATCCGAGGCGTCCTCTCGGATGGCTTCGGACAGAATGGCGTTTAAGAGGCGAATGATGGGTGCTTCGTTTTCCTGATCAAGGAGATCTTCCGTTTCCCGGACCTCCTCTGCCAGAGCCGCGAGATCGAAGGCGTCGCCGAGATCTTCGACCATCTGCCGGGCGGCGGAGCCTTCGCGCTCAAAGGCGCTACCCAGACGCGCTTCGAAGGCCTCTTCGCTTTCGCCCGTCCAGCGGATGGGCCCGGGCGCCCGGCGCTGGGCCTCAGCGATCGCCGGTGCCTGGGCTGAGGGGCGAAAGTAGCCCTGCGCGCCGCCCTGCCCGTCCAGCACCAGCAATACCCCGTGACGCCGGGCATAGGCAAAGGAGAGGAGCGGGCCCGCACTTGCCGGGGCCGAGGTCGGCTCCGGTGCGGCAGCGCTTAGGGATGCAGTTTCCGTCATAGCCATAGGCCCGCCTCAGTGAGATCGTCATAATAGCAAGGGGGGGCAAGGGCCCTCTATGGCAATTGCGTGACAGGAGCGCCCATGCAAGCACCACCTCCGGCTCGCGGCGGCGCCCGCATGGATTTAAACCTCTATCGCGTGCTCGATGCCATCTACGCCGAGGGCAGCCTGACCAAAGCCGGTCGGCGCCTTGGCCTTTCCCAGCCCGCGACCTCCCACGCCCTGGCTCGGCTTCGGGACGTCTTCGGGGATCCGCTCTTTCTACGCTCGGCCCACGGCATGGTGCCCACGGCTTTGGCCAAGGATCTCATTGGGCCTGCCCGGCAAGCCCTGCGCCTGCTCGAGGATCCCTTGAGCGCTGCCCAGCCCTTCGAGCCCGCGGGCGCGACGCTGCGCTTTCGCATCAGCATGAGCGATTTGAATGAGGCGCGGCTCCTGCCGCGGCTGGTGCAGTTGCTCCGGGAGGAGGCCCCGGGGGTGACCCTAGAAAGCTTTTCCGTGCCTCGACGAGATCTGGTGCAGGCCCTCGCCACCGGGGCGCTCGATCTGGCCCTTGATGTCCCCCTGCTGTCCGACCCCCTGGTGCATCATGCGCCGCTTGGAGAAGATCGTTACGTCTGTGTCCTGCGCCAAGATCACCCCCTGGGCGCCCAGGCCCTGACCCTTGAGCGCTTTCTCGAGCTCGATCATATCCATCTGTCCTCCCGCCCCCGGGGCCTCGGCCATGTGGATCTCGCCCTTGAGCGCCTGGGGAAGCGGCGGCGCATCATGCTACGGGCGCAGCATTTCCTCGTGGCGCCGGAGGTGCTCATGACTTCGGACCTTGCCCTTACCGTGCCGGAGAGCTTCGCGGACCACATGGCGCTGCGCTATCCCCTGCGCCGCGAGCCCCTGCCCTTCCCCCTGCCACCCCTAGAAAGCCATTTGTACTGGCTGTCCCAGCGCGACGCCGATCCCCCCCTGCTTTGGTTCCGCGGCTTACTGGCCCAGGTGGCCCGGGGCCTGGGGAAATGACGTAAACTCGCGCCAGTTACCAGGGAT
>JAUILI010000094.1 GCA_030433075.1 Gammaproteobacteria bacterium
CGGCTTGCGGGCATTGGGCTGCAGACGCCTTCAGGCACAGTGAGATAAAGGCATAGCCTTCGGAGAGAATATGTTCGCGGTAATCGAAAGCGGTGGCAAGCAGCACCGCGTCGAGGAAGGGGAAGTCCTTCGCCTCGAGAAGCTTGCAGCGGGTCCTGGCGAAACGGTCACCTTTGACCGCGTGCTGCTGATCGCAGAAGGCGACGACATCAAGGTCGGTACGCCCTTCGTGGACGGCGGTGAAGTCACGGCAGAAGTCGTGGGTGAAGGCCGGGGCGACAAGGTGACGGTGATCAAGTTCAAGCGTCGCAAGAACTATCACCGGAAGCAGGGACATCGTCAGAGCTATACGGAAGTTCGTGTAACGGGCATTCGCGGTTAAGGAGGCGGTAGGCCATGGCACATAAAAAAGCAGGTGGTAGTACTCGCAACGGCCGCGATTCAGAGTCAAAGCGTCTCGGCGTTAAGCTCTTCGGGGGCCAAGCGGCCAAGGCCGGGAACATTCTGGTCCGCCAGCGCGGCACCAAGTTCCACCCGGGCACCAACGTGGGCCTGGGCCGGGATCACACCCTCTTCGCCCTTGCCGATGGTAAGGTGAAGTTTGAGATTCGTGGGCCGCAGAAGCGTCGTCACGTCAGCATCGAGCCGGCCGAGGCCTAAACGGGGCCTTAAGCCAAGGGCCCCCGGTATTCGGGGGCCAGCGAAAAAGCCCCGGTTCCCGGGGTTTTTTTTTGCCCGGCGCGGCGCCGCGGCATGGGAGGAAGGGGCAGCATGAAGTTCGTAGACGAGGCGGTGATTCGCGTGGAGGCGGGCAAGGGCGGTGATGGATGCCTGTCCTTCCTTCGGGCGAAGAATTTGGCCAAGGGCGGCCCCGACGGTGGCAACGGCGGCGACGGGGGCGATGTGATCCTCTGCGCCGAAGCGGCCTTAAACACGCTCGTGGATTTCCGCTTCCAGCCGCGCTACCGAGCGAAGGCAGGGCAAGCGGGCGCCGGCCGGGAGATGACCGGGCGGCGCGGTGAGGATGCGCTCGTGAAGGTGCCCGTAGGCACCACGGTCATCGACGAGGAAACCCTCGAACCCCTTGGGGATCTCACCGAGCCGGGCCAGACCCTGCGGGTGGCCGCGGGGGGGCGCCACGGCCTGGGCAACACGGTGTTTAAAAGCTCGGTGAACCGGGCGCCCCGGCGCACCACCAAGGGCACGCCGGGAGAAGTGCGCAATTTGCGCCTGCAGCTCAAGCTCATCGCCGATGTGGGCCTCCTGGGTCTTCCCAACGCGGGGAAATCCACGCTCATTCGTGCGGTCTCGGCGGCGCGGCCCAAGGTGGCCGATTACCCCTTCACCACCCTCGTGCCCAACCTTGGCACCGTGCGCATCAGCGCGGAGCGCAGCTTCGTGATGGCCGATGTTCCCGGCTTGATCGTGGGCGCTGCAGAGGGCGCGGGGCTGGGCACGCGTTTCCTTCGCCACCTCTCCCGCACCCGCATCCTTTATCACGTGGTGGACATGCTGCCCATTGATGGCAGCGATCCCGCGGAGAATCTCGCGGCCCTGGAACAGGAGCTCGCCCGCTTTAGCCCCGCGCTCGCCCGCCGTCCCCGATGGCTGGTGCTGAACAAGCGCGACGCCTTAGATGAAGAGGGCCGAGCCATCGTGCATGCGGCTTGCAAAGCCGTGCTCCCCGAGGCCCCGATTTTCGAGATCTCCGCGGTCACCGGCGAGGGGACGGAGGCGCTGTGCTATGCCACCGCCGAAGCGCTAGAGGCTCAGCGGGCCGGGGAGCTCGAAGATCCGGCGCAGCGCGAAGCGGAAGCCGCCCTGCAGGCGGCCATCGACGAGGATCTGCTTGCCCGGACGGCGGAGGCGCGCCGCCAGCGCGCGGGGGCTGACGCCGGCGAGGAAGACGACGAAGACGATAACAGTGATGTCGAGGTGCACTATGTCCGCTGAGGGGGCTGCGGAAACTGCCGCGATGGAGGCCGGGGTGGAAGGCGCGGCGCAGGCCGCAGGCGCTGAACGGCTGCGGGATGCCCGGCGCTGGGTGGTCAAGATTGGCAGCGCCCTGCTCACGGCGGATGGCGCAGGGCTGGATCTCACCGTGATGGCCAGCTGGGCCCGGGCCCTCGAGCCCTGCCTGGCCCGGGGCGATGAAATTATTCTGGTGAGCTCGGGCGCCGTTGCCGAGGGGGCAAGACGCCTCGGCTATGCGCAGCGCCCGACCACCCTCGAAGCCATTCAGGCTGCGGCTGCGGTGGGTCAGGTTGGCCTTATCGATGCCTGGGCTAAGGTGCTGGGCGCGCTAGACCGCACCGTGGGTTTAGTGCTGCTCACCCACGATGATCTCGCGGATCGGACCCGCTATCTCAACGCTCGGGGCACGCTGCGGACCCTCCTGGCCCAGGGCGCGATTCCCGTGATCAATGAAAATGACACCGTGGCCACGGAAGAGCTGCGCTTTGGCGATAACGACACGCTGGCGGCGCTGGTGGCGAATCTCATGGCCGCGGACGTATTGGTGCTCATGACCGACCAAAATGGGTTGCGGCTGCGCGATCCCCGCATCGACCCCTCGGCCCCGGTGCTGACCGCAGCCGCCGCGGGGGATCCGCGCCTCGATACCATGGCCGGGCCCTCCGGGGGGGCTCTGGGACGGGGCGGCATGGTGACGAAGCTTCGGGCAGCCCGTCTGGCGGCCCGCTCCGGTGCGGTGACGGCAATTGTGGGGGGGCGTACCCCTCATGCGCTGGCTTCGCTCCTGTCCGGCCAGCCTGCGGGAACCTTGCTGCTGCCGGATCAGGCACCCCTGGCGGCGCGGAAGCAATGGATTGCGGGACAGCTACAAACTCGGGGCACGGTGGTGCTCGATGGGGGGGCGGTTCGCGCAGTGCAGGCCCAGGGGCGGAGTCTCCTGGCGGTAGGGGTTCGCGCCCTTCGGGGGCAGTTCTCCCGGGGCGAGGTGGTGGCCTGTGAGGACGAAGCGGGGCGCGTAGTGGCCCGCGGCCTGGTGAACTTCAGCGCGGAGGAGATGGCGTTGATTTTGGGCGCGGGGACCGACGAGATTGCCGCGCGCCTCGGCTACCCGGGCGCGCAGGAAGTCATCCACCGAGACGATCTGGTGGTGCTTTGAGGTGCTAGCCCTTGAGGGCGTGAACCTGGGCGTTCAGCCGGGCCTTGTGGCGGGCGGCTTTGTTCTTGTGAAGAATGCCCTTGTCGGCCATGCGATCGATCACCGGGACCGCAGCTTGATAGGCGGCCGTAGCGCTGTCGTAGTCACCACCGGCGATGGTCGCTTGGACCTTTTTGATAGCGGTGCGCACCATGGAGCGCAGGCTGGCGTTATGTTGGCGACGCTTTTCCGCTTGGCGGGCGCGCTTTTTAGCAGTTGCAGTATTCGCCACGGGGAATCTCCGAATCGCGGGCGTTGCTTGAAAGGCGCGGTAATATGCCGATGGCCCGGGGCCTTGTCAATGTATAGCGCGGTAAGGGCCGCACGGCCCTCCGGAGGACAAGCCCGTGAGCGGTGAAGCCCAGGGGGGACTTGGGCGTCGTTCCGCGCTCGTGGGCGCCATGACCAGCCTGTCTCGGGTGCTAGGGCTGCTGCGGGATATGGTGCTCGCCCAGCTCCTCGGGGCCCAGCCCGCGGCCGACGCCTTTTACGTGGCGTTTAAAATTCCCAACTTTTTCCGGCGCATGTTCGCCGAAGGGGCCTTCTCCCAGGGCTTTGTGCCCGTGCTTACGGCGGCCCGGCAGAGTGATCCGCCGGAGGCGGTCCAGCGTCTCGTGGCCGCCGTGGCCGGGGCCCTGGGGCTCCTTTTGCTGGTGTTGACGGCCTTGGCGATGATCTTCAGCGGCGCGGTCATCGGGGTCTTTGCGCCGGGGCTGGGCGCTGATCCTCGGGGCGCGCTGGCCGCCGAGCTTTTGGTGCTGACCGCGCCCTATCTCTTTTTTATCTCCCTCACGGCCCTCGCGGCGGGCGTGCAAAACGTTCATGGCGCCTTCGCGCGCCCGGCGATCACGCCGATCTGGCTCAACATCTGCCTGCTCGGGGCGGCCTGGGGCCTCGCGCCCTGGCTGGGGCGTCCGGCCCTCGCCCTGGCTTGGGGGGTGCTCCTCGCGGGGATCGTACAGTTTCTGTTTCAGCTGCCGGCGCTGGCGCGCCTCGGGTATCTCCGCTGGCCTCGGCTTGAACTCGCCCATCCGGGGGTCCGGCGCATCGCGGTGCTGATGTTGCCAGCGTTGTTCGCCGCCTCCGTCAGCCAGATCAATTTGCTCATTGATACGATTCTGGCGTCCTTGCTCCAGAGCGGGAGCGTGTCCTGGCTCTACTACGGGGACCGGCTCATGGAGCTGCCCCTGGGCATCTTCGCGATTGCCCTGGGGACGGTGCTGCTGCCGCGCCTTTCCCAGCACCATAGCGCTGGGGATCGTGCCAGCTTCAGCCACGCCCTGGATCTTGGCCTCCGCCTGGCGATGCTGCTCACGGTGCCGGCGGCGGTGGCCCTGGCGGTGCTGGCCCAGCCGCTCATGGGGACGCTGTTCCAGTATGGCGCCATGACCCCAGCCGATGCGCAGGCCGCGGCGGCGGCGCTCCAAGCCTATACCCTCGGGCTCCTGGGCTTTACCGGCGTAAAGGTGCTGGCCCCCGCCTTCTTTGCGCAGCAGGACACGAAAACCCCGGTGCGCTTCGCTACGGTGGCCGTGGGGGCGAACATTGCGCTTAACCTGCTTTTGATCGGGCCCCTGGCGCACGTGGGGTTGGCCCTGGCGACCGGGCTTGCGGCGCTCTTGCAGGCGGGGCTTCTTGCCCGGGCCTTGCTTCGCCGCGGGGACTGGGCCCCGGCGCCGGGCCTTGCGCGCTTCGGTTTCGCCCTGCTTCTGGCGACCTCAGTCATGGCCCTGGCGCTGGTTCTAGCCCTTCCCGAAGCGGGGTTTTGGTTTGCCGCCCCACCGCTTTTCCGCGGGGCGGCCCTGGCGGGGCTCGTGGTCCTGGGCCTGGCCGTCTACGCCGGGGTGCTGACGCTCCTGGGCTATGGCCCCCGCTGGCTTCGGGCGCTCCTCGCTCAATAGGTGAGCTTCCCCCATGCGCCCCGTATACTGCACTTTCTGAACGTCGAGCCTTAGGAGGCTGCCCCGTGGAACTGATTCGAGGGATGCATAACGTGCGTCCGGCGCATCGCGGGTGCGTGGCGACCATTGGTAACTTCGACGGCGTTCATCGAGGGCATCAGGCCATTCTTCAGACCCTCAAGGCTCGGGCACAGGAACTGGGATGCAAAACGGCGCTCATTACCTTTGAGCCCCAGCCCCGGGAGTTCTTCCAGGGCCAGGAGGTGCCCGCGCGGCTTACCCGGCTGCGGGAAAAGTGGGCGCGCTTAAAGGCCTTCGGCGTCGACCTCTTGGTGCTCCTGCCCTTCAACGAAGCGCTGGCCAACAGCGATCCAGAAGCCTGGGCGCGATCGGTTTTTGTGGACGGCCTCGCGGTGCGTCATGTGCTCGTCGGCGACGACTTTCGCTTTGGGCACCAGCGCCGCGGCGATGGCGCCCTGCTCCGGGCCCTCGGTGCGGAGGCAGGCTTTACCGTTGCGGCCACGCCTACGGTGCGAGAGGGCGGGGAGCGCATCTCCTCCAGCCGCATTCGCGCGTGCCTGGCCGAGGCCGACTTCGCCGCGGCGGAGGAGCTCCTCGGGGCGCCGTACAGCATCACGGGCCGCGTGGTCTACGGGCGCCAGCTTGGACGTACCCTGTCCATGCCCACGGCCAATCTTCGCCTGCAGCGCTATCGCTCCCCGCTGAATGGGGTCTTTGCGGTGGTGGTGGAGGGGCTCGATCGCCCCTACGGCGGGGTGTGCAATATCGGCGTTCGCCCCACGGTGGAGGGGCGGGAGCCGCTGCTGGAGGTCCATCTCTTCGATTTTGACGGGTCCCTCTACGGCCAACTGTTGACCGTGCGTTTCCTTGAAAAGATCCGAGACGAACAGCGCTTCGATGGCCTCGAGGCCCTTCAAGCCCAGATCCACCGGGACGCCGCGGCGGCCCGGGCGCGCTGGGCCCAGGAGCCCGCCCCGTGAGCCTCCGGGGGCAGGCCCTGGGGCTCGCCGGATTGCTACTGATTTTCGATCAGGGCACGAAAGCGCTGATCCGGGAAAGCCTAGCGCTGGGCGCGCGCCTGGACCTCACGCCCTTTTTTGCCCTGGTCCACGCCGAAAATCGCGGCGCGGCCTTTTCCTTTCTTGCCGGTGCCTCGGGCTGGCAGCGCTGGTTTTTCCTGGCGCTGGCCCTGGGCTTTACCCTCTGGGTATTCCGGGAGCTTCGCGCCCTTGGCGCCGAACAACGGGCCTTGGCCCTGACCTACGGGGCCTTGCTTGGCGGCGCCCTGGGCAACGCACTGGATCGCGCCGTCTCCGGCGCCGTCACCGATTTCCTGCTGGTTCATTGGCAGGACCATTACTTTCCCGCCTTTAACGTGGCAGATAGCGCACTGACCCTAGCGGTCCTCGCCCTTCTCGCCCTGTGGTGGAAAGACGGGCACAACACGCCAGCGGAGGATTCGTGAACGCACTTGCCATCGGCCCAAGCACTCGGGTGACCCTGCACTTTGCTCTGCGCCTGCCCTCGGGGGAGGTGCTGGATTCCACCTTTGAGGGCAAGCCTGCCACCTTCACCTTCGGGGATGGCAACTTGCCCGCGGGCTTTGAAGTCTGCCTTCTGGGGCTTGTTGCAGGGGCCTCGGAAACCTTCGAAGTGCCGCCGGAGAACGCTTTTGGTCAGCCCAATCCCAACAACGTTCAGCGCTTCCCCCGGGACACCTTTGGCCCCGAGCTCGCCCTCGAGCCTGGCCTGGTGCTCTCCTTCGCCGACGCGGCGAAAAGTGAGCTCCCGGGGGTTGTGGCCGCGCTGGAAGGAGATGAGGTGGTGGTGGACTTCAATCATCCCCTCGCAGGGCGTACGGTCAGCTTTGAGGTGTCCGTCATCACCGTGGAAGCGGTGGAGGAGCAATAGGCCATGACTTCCGGACCGCTGCAGGGGATCGACGTTAAGCTGGCCAACCCGCGCGGGTTCTGCGCCGGAGTGGATAGAGCCATTGATATTGTGGAGCGAGCCCTCGCTGCCTTTGGCCCGCCGGTCTACGTGCGCCACGAGGTGGTACACAATCGCACGGTGGTCGAAGATCTTCGCCAGCGCGGCGCCCGTTTCGTTGATGAGCTGGAGGAAGTCCCCGACGATTCGGTGGTGATCTTCAGTGCCCACGGCGTGCCCCGGTGGGTGCAGGAGGCCGCCGCGGCGCGTCAGCTCAAGGTCTTCGATGCCACCTGTCCCCTGGTGACCAAGGTGCACATGGAAGTCATGAAGTTCAGCCGCCAGGGGCGGGAGTGCATCCTCATTGGCCATGAGGGGCACCCCGAGGTGGAGGGTACGCTGGGGCAGTTTGACCGCACCCAGGGCGGCGAGATGTACCTCGTAGAGGACGAAGCGGACGTAGCCGCTTTGACGGTCCGCAACCCCGAGGCCCTGTCCTTTGTCACTCAAACCACCCTGTCCGTGGACGACACCGCGAAGGTGATTGACGCCCTACGGGAGCGCTTCCCCACCATCGAGGGGCCTCGAAAGGACGATATTTGCTACGCCACGCAGAACCGCCAGGATTCCGTCCGAACCCTTGCGGCGCACTGCGAGGTCGTGCTTGTGGTGGGGTCCGCCAACTCTTCAAACTCCAACCGCCTCCGGGAACTGGCGGAGCGGGAAGGGGCACGAGCCTTTTTGCTGGATGGTCCCGAGGGGCTGGAGCTGCCCTGGTTTGAGGGCGCGCGAGCCATTGGCGTGACCGCTGGCGCCTCGGCGCCGGAGGATGTGGTCCAGGCCGTGGTGGCCCAGCTGCGGGCCTGGGGGGCCGCGGTGGCCGAGGAGCTCGCCGGCACCCCGGAAACCATCACCTTCTCCTTGCCGAAGGAGCTTCGGGTTGTTGCCGTCGATTAGGCCGACCGCCGGCTTCACGCTTCTGGAGCTCCTCGTGGTGATGGTGCTCCTGGCCGTGCTGGCCTCCGTGGCGCTGCCAAGCTATCGGGACTACCAGCGGCAAGGCCATCGAAGCGCGGCCATCGCTGATCTGGGCCGCTGTGCCCAGGCCCTGGAGCGCTTTCGCGTGGCGGAGCTCACCTACGTGGGTGCGCAGCTCGCTAGCCTTTGTGGAACCCAGTCG
>JAUILI010000095.1 GCA_030433075.1 Gammaproteobacteria bacterium
CGGGCTCAGGGCCGGGGGGGCGAAGAGCAGATAAAGGGCGATGACCAAGGGCGGTACGCCCAGGGCAATCCAGGGCCGGCGGCGCCCGAGGGGGCTCGTAGTCCGATCGGATAGGGCGCCGATCACCGGGTCGCTGACGGCGTCGAAGAGCCGGATGGCCAGGAGCACAAAGCCCACGAGCGCGATGTCCGCGCCCACCACGTCCGTATAGAATTTCGGCAGATACACGTACAGCGGGATGCCCACCACGGCCAGGGCGAAGGCCGGGGCGGCATAGGCTAGGCGCTGGCCCCAGGGGATGGATGCGGCCATGGGTAGGATCTCCCGAAAGCGGACGGGTAACGGCTAGGAAGCACGATGACTGCGCATTCTGACCCAACTAACCGATTAATGCGCCCTCGCCTAGGAGGCCGCTGGGACCGGGCCTTTGCGCCCCTCGCGGAGCGCCTCTTTCGAGCGCTGGTGGAGGATGAGGCCCTGGGGGCAGGGCTCTGCGTGGTCCGTCGGGGCGAGGTGGTGGTCGACATCTTTGGGGGCTTTGCCGACCGGGCCCGCACCCGGCCCTGGGGCCGGGATAGCCTGGTCTGCCTATTTTCTGCGGGGAAGCCCGTAGCTGCGGTGCTGGCCCTTCAGGCCGTAGCCGCTGGGGAGGCGTCTCTGGAGACACCCCTGGGCGCGCTTTGGGCTCCGGCGCGGGGAACCCCCGCCGCTGAGCTGACGCTGGCAGAGCTCCTCGCTCATCGGAGCGGCTACCCGGCTTTTCCCGAGGGCGCGCTGACCTTTGAGGCGCTGGCCGACGCCCCGAAGGCCTTTGATGCGCTGCTGGCGCAGGCGCCGGCCTGGGCCCCGGGGACCGCCCACGGCTACCATCCGCGCAGCTACGGAACGCTGCTTGAAGCCTGGCTGTTGGCGGCCACGGGGGAGGGTGTGGGGCCGCGCCTTGAACGTTATGCGGCGGCCCAGGGGCTGGAACTGGCTTTTGGGCTTAGCGATGCGCAGCGGGCCCGCTGCGTCAGCCTGGTGCCCGGCGCCCCTCAGCGCTTGCCGCCGGGCCCCGATGCGGACTTTTTGACGGCCCTGGCCACGCCCGGATCTCTCACGGCCCGGGCCTTTGGGGCTCCGAAGGCGCCCCGAGGCTATGCGGGGCTCGCGTCCTTCCAGCAGGCCGTCCTGCCCGCGATGAATCTTCATGGCACGGCCCAGGGCCTCGCCAAAGCCTATGCGGGCTTCCTGACCGATGCTCCGGGCCTGGGGCCCGCGCTTTGGGAAACGGCCCTGGCGCCCCGAAGCCAAGGGTTTGATCCCGTCCTGCGGCGGGAGACGGCCTTTGGCCTGGGCTTCATGCGCCCCACGGCGCAGACGCCCCTCGGCCTGGGCCCCCGGTCTTTTGGCCATCCCGGCGCCGGGGGGACGCTGGCCTTCGCTGACCCGGACGCCGGCGTAGCCTTTGCCCTGGCCGTGAACCGCCAGGTGCCTGGGGCCATTGCCTCGAGCCCCCTGGGGCAAGCGCTGGTGGAAACCCTGACCCACTGCTTATGATGGCGGCGTGAAAATGAATCCCTTCAAGCTGTTTCTTGCAGCGCTGTGGGTGCTCGGCGCTCGGCGTCGAGCCCTACTTCACGCGCTGGCCCCCGCGCTCTTGGCCCATGGCGCCTTTGCGCTCTGGAGCGCCCTAGCGCCGGAGGCCGCCCTGGCGGCCCTTCCCGGGGCCATGCTGCTGGCCCTAGCCCTTCACGTGCTGGTTTCCGTCAATGTGCTTCGCCTGGTGCTCTTGGGCCCGCAGGCCGTGCCGCCTCTGGGACTCGCGCCCTGGGGCCGGCGCCAGTGGCGCTTTCTTGGGGCCCTCGGGCTTCAGGCCCTGGCCATGACCTTCGCCATGCTCGCCTTCGCGCCGCTGGCTTTTCTTGGGGTGCCCGGGCTCGCCATCTGCGCCGCAGCCGGCATTTTTGCCGCGGGGCGGGCCTCCCTCCTGCTGCCCGAGGCTGCGCTCGATCGGCCCTTTGATGGGCGGGTGCTGTGGCAGCGGGGGCAGGGCGCGAGCCTTGCCCTGGCCTTCATTGTGCTGGTGCCCGTGGTGCTCCAGGCGCTGCTCCTCGGGCCCCTCGGCGAGGCCGGCGGCTGGGCGCTCGCCCTTCTTTTCACGTTGCTGGCCCAGGGCGCTTCGGCCTGGACCACGGCTACCTTAGCGCTGGCGGCCAGCACCCTCGAACGGCAGGCGCCCGCGGATCCGACGGCTTCTGCCGAGCCACCCCCGCCCCTTGAGGTAACCCCAGACCCCGATGCCGGGATTCTTCGCATTACGCTTCGCGGCCCCCTGGCGACTCCGGCCCTGGGTCAGGCGGCGGCAGGGGACCCCTGCGTTGCAGCCCATGGCCGGCTGAAGGGCGTTTTGCTGCGCCTGGAGGGTGCGAGCTGGTCCTGCGCTTCCGAACAAAGCGCTTCCGCCCTCGATACGGTGCTGTCTCACCTGGGCATCCTGCGGGTTCATCAAACCCATTTGCGCCGGGTCGCCCTGCTCGGGGACGGCGGCTGGGTCGGCCAGCAGGGCATGCTTGGGAAGCATTTTCCAGACGCGGAGGTGCGGGTGGGGGAGGAAGGGGAAGCGCAGGCCCTGGAGGCGTGGCTGAAGGGCGCTTAAGTCGGCAGCGTTGCCCGGTGGCTGCGGCGAAGGAGCCGCCATAGCAGGCCCCCCGCCACCAGAGCGAGGCCGAGGGAAAGGCCGATCCAGAAACCGTAAACCCCCAGTGCCTCGATCCCCGGTACCCAGCCGAGGCCCAGCGCCGTACCCAGGGGAAGGGCGAAGAGCCAGTAGCCTCCGAAGGCAATGAGCATGGGGCCGCGGGTGTCCTTGTAGCCCCGAAGGGCACCCATGGCCGTGGCCTGGGCGCTATCCACAATGATGTACACGGCGACAAAGAGCAGGAGCGTGGCGCTCAGCAGGGCCACGTCCCCCTCCCGAGTGTAGAGGCGCGCAATCCCCTCCCGGGCTCCGAGCAGGATGAGCGCGGCGGCGATGCCGACCCCCACGGCGGCGGCGATGGCCACCTCCGCGGCCCGGCGCGCGGCCTCGGGGCGCCCCTCGCCGAGGGCGTGGCCGATGCGAATGGTCGCCGCGATGCCCAGGCCCATGGGCAGCATGAAAATGATCCCGTTTACGGAGAAGGCGATCTGCTGCGCTGCCACGGCGGTGGCGCCGAAGCGGGCCACCAAAAGCGTAACGAGGGAAAAGGCGGCCATCTCAAAGAAAGACGCGAGGCCAATGGGCGTGCCCAGGCGCAACAGCTGGCTGAGCGTGCCCCAGGCTGGGCCCCGGGGACGGGTGAAGAGGTTCGTACCCCGCACCGCGGGGAGGCGGCCCAGGAGCCAGAGCATGGCCGCGGCCTCAAACCACATGGTGATGGCCATGGCCACGCCGCAGCCCGCGCCGCCGAGGGCCGGGGCCCCCCAGTGGCCAAAGATGAAGACCCAGTTCAGCAGGCCCTTCAAGCCCAGAGCGAAGACCGCGACGTACATGGCGGGGCGCGTGTCCCCCATGCCGTCACAGAGATAGCGACCAACGAAGTAAAACATGATCCCGGGCAAGCCCCAGCGCGCCGCATCGAGGTAGCGTTCCGCGTAGGGAGTGACCTTGGGGTCTGCGCCAAGCAGGTGGTAGAGCTTCGGCGCCTGATCGATCAGCAGGAGGATGAGGCCGCCGAGCAGGAGCGCCATCCAAAAGCCCTGGTGCACGAGGGGCCCCACCGCATCCCGGCGCCCTTCTCCCCGAAGCTGGGCAATGTTGGGGGTGAGGGCCATGAGCACACCCATGAGGAGGAGCATGGTGGGCCAGATGACGTTGCCTCCGAGGGCGACCCCGGCGAGGTCCTCGGCGCTCACGCGCCCGGCCATCACCGTATCGAGCACCCCCATGCCCATCTGCGCTAGTTGAGTGGCTACGGCGGGCAGGGCCAAGCGGACTAGCGCGCCCAGCTCAGCGCTGCGAGGCGGAAGGCTCCCCTCGGAGCGAGGGGCCGCAGAGGGCATGGAGGGATCGGCCATGGACGGGGCGCCTGGGGTGAATACCGGACGGCGAAGTGTAGCGCGCTTTCGCCAGAGCCATGGGCGCTCTGATTTAAGGCTAAAGCAGCCGACGAAGCACCCTAAAATCGCGTATTATTTAAGCTAACAAAACCACTTTGGCGATCGAGCAAGCAGAGGAAGGGGCAGGATGCCTGACGCTCAAGATAACGCCTCCCAAACTTCCCCTCGGGGAGCGCTCGATTTTGAAACCTTTGCGGAACGCTTTCGCAACCCGGGCCTGAGGGATCTCCTGCCCCCGTTGTTCTTTGTGCTGCTTGCCCTTGGGCTCGGGGCGGCCCTGGGGGCGAGCCCCTGGGGGGCGCGCCATCCAGCCCTAGCCGGCGTCGGTGCCGGCCTGCTGGGGGCGGGCGCCCTGGTGCTGGGTTTCCTCTGGCTTCGCTACCGAGTCCCCCTCGTGCTCCCCTACCTATTCGGAATCCTGCCAGCGTTAAGCCGACTGGCTCAGGCGATGGGGATCAGCTTCGCGGCGATCGACGGGCGGCGGCATCAGTACCTGGCCAACGCGCTCGCAGAAAAGGGCTTTCAGCACGTGGAAGCCGCCCTCGAGGGCCCCTTTGAGCGGGATCGCCGGACCCGCGTCCGCTCGACCCGGGAGGCGCCCTATCCGGTGAAGAGCGATTTGGTGCGCCGGGGCATGGTTGAACCGGGGGTGGTGGCCGGTCATCAGGCCTGGTTCCGCCCGCCCCAGGGTTGGGTGCACGACCATACGGGGGTGGCGTCCCTCGCCCCAGGGGTCATCGCCGTGCTTTCCCTCGATACCTCGGAGCAGGAGCAAATTAGGGAGCGATTTGTTCGCCTTCAGCGCCAGCTTGCGCTAGGAGAGATGGTGGCGGGCTTCGTGCACGATGCGAACAATATGATCTTTGCCGGGCGAAGCGCCCTGGCCGCGCTGGACGCCGATCCGGAAAAGGTCAGGGAAATCCTCCCCGTGCTGGGCAGCGTGGTGAGCCAGGCGGAGGAGATTGTGTCGCGCGTCAGCCGCTTCGCGAACCGGCGCCTGGGCCCCCGCATCCCCACGAATTTGGACGCCGCTTTGGAGGACCTTCGAGGTTTCGCAGGGTACCTATTGCCCAATAGCATTGCCCTCGATTGCGTCCTCTCAGAACGCCCTCAGTACGTGGCTCTGGACGCTGCGGAGCTGCACCACACGCTGTTGAATTTGGTGGTGAATGCGCGGGATGCGCTGGGGGGGCAGGGGCGAATCGTTCTTGAGTGTGGCCCCGGGGCAGCGCCGGGGCAGGTGCGCCTCGCCGTGCGGGATAATGGCCCCGGCGTTCCCGAGGCCCTTCGCCCGTACATCTTTGACCCCTTCGTGACCACGAAGAACGAGGCGGCGGGGGAGGGCACAGGGCTTGGCCTGGTGATGGCGCGCGCCTTCGCGGAAAGCGCCGGCGGCACCCTGGACCTCGAGGACAGCGCAGAAGGGGCCTGCTTTGCCTTTACCTTTCCCGCCTGCGAGCCCCCGTCACAAGGGGCCTAGAACCCCGCTTCCCCCGCTATGATGGTGCTGAGGTAGGCGGCCGTGAGGGGTTCGTAGGTGCTGCTCCCGGGCTTCAGCACGAACAGGCTGTCACCCCCGACCTTAGTCAGGTCATAGCCCTCTTCCCGAAGCGTTTTCTTCACAAGCTTAAAGGTGCTGGTGGTCTCTTGGTCGTGCTGGATGCGTAAAAAGATAGGCCGCGCATAGCTCGGCAGAGCCCCTTCGACGTGGGCCGAAAAGGCCTCGAGATCGAAGTTCTCGTCCTGCAGGTGCAGGGCCGCCATGCCGGCCCGGCCATTGGTGCCGGGAATTTCCACCCCGTAGACGTTGGCGCTGGCCACGGCGGGGAAGCTGTTGAGCTGCTCGGCGACCTCATTCGTGGAGCAGTTTTCCCCCTTCCAGCGGAAGGTGTCCCCGGTGCGGTCGACGAACTGGTAGTGGCGCTGGAAGAAGGCGAAACCCACATCCACTTCGCGGATCAGATCGCCCGTATTGAAGTAGCGATCTCCCGGGGCGAGGACGTTATGGACGATTTTCTTGGCCGAAGCGTCCCGGTCCGTGTAGCCATCAAAGGGCGCCTTGGCGTCGATCTTGTTCAGCAAAAGCCCGGGCTGGCCTCGGGGTACGGGAATGCACATGCCGTGGGGGTCGCGGACAATTTCGTTGTCCTCGTCGTCGTACTTCACCAGCACGTGGGGCGTCACCCCGAAGCCGATGGTTTCGTCCTTGTTGAAGGCGTTCACGAAGCCCGAGTTGCCCTCGCTGGCGCCGTAGATTTCGTGCACCCGGGGCACACCGAAGCGCGCCTTAAAGGGCTTCCAGATATCCGGGCGCAGGCCATTGCCGATCATCTTCTCCAGGGGGTTGTCGGCGTCGTCGGGGGCCGGGGGCTGGTTCATGAGATAGCGGCACAGCTCCCCCACATAGACGAAGGTATTGCAGCGCTGCTCCCGCACCTCCCGCAGGAAGTTGCTGGCGGAGAAGCGGCGGCGCAGCACGGTGCTGGCGCCGGCCCACAGCACCGAACCGAGGCCAATGACCAGCCCCGTGGAATGGTATAGCGGCAGGCAGTTGTATACCCGGTCTTCGGGCTGGATGTTAAGGCACACCACCCCATAGCCCTGCATGCCCTTGAAGCACCGCTCGTTGGAGAGCACGGCAGCCTTTGGAAGGCCCGTGGTGCCCGAGGTGAAGACGAAGAAGCACGGGTCCTTCTGAAGCACCGTGGCCTGGGCTTCGGGGACGGCGTCGGGCAGGGTGTCGTCCCGGTCGTCAAAGGGTCGAGCCCAGGAGGGCAGGGTAGCTTCGCCCCGATCCGGCACCACAAGCCGGGCGCCGGGGTCCATGGGGAGGTCGCCTTCGATCTCCACGATGGCCGGTAGGCATTCTTCCCCGACGAGGAGCGCCTTGGCGTCAATGGTATTGAGGCTGTGGAGCAGGACGGAGCCCCGTTGATTTGTGTTCAAAAGCCCCGCCACGGCGCCGAGCTTGCAGATCCCAAAGAGCGTGGTCAGGAAGGCGATGCGGTTCTCCAGCATCATGGCGACGGCGTCGCCCTTGCCTAAGCCCAGATGTCCGCTTAAGTACTGAGCAACCCGATTGGCTCGGGTTTCAAACTCTCGCCAGCTGATGGTCTCCCCTTCGCAGGTGATCGCCGGCGCATCGCCTCGGCGCTCCGCTTGGCGGGTGAGTAGGGTGCCCAGGTTTTCGGCGCTCTCCCGGTCATATTGCTTCATGGTGGCTCCGCGATAGAGAGCTTTGGCCATAAAGAGCACTTCGGACGCGCTGGTCACCGGATGTTGCCTCCCGCAGGGTCGTTAAGAATGGTCACAAGGGAGGAATAGCAACTCCCGGGGCCCCCGTCGACCCCCGGGGCGGAGATTCTGCCTCCTAACCCCCGCAACCGGGGATGCGCGCGAGCGCCGCCTGGGCGAGGGCTTCCCGCTGGGGCAGGAAGGTGTCCGCCGGGGGATGATCCGCTTCTAAGCGAAGGGCGACGAAGCAGTGCCCCGCGGGTACCTCGAGCGCGCCCACGAACCAGCCTACGTCCGGCCCCCCGGGGGGACGGCTCCAGCCTGTTTTGCCTCGCCAAGGCCGCCCCCCAAGGGGGGCTTTTACCATCAGGGCCCAGAGCATCTCCTGGGCCTCGGGGTCCGCGGGAAGGGCGCCGAGGCTGAGGGCCTCCATAAAAGCCACCTGCTCCAGGGGGGAGATGGCGAGGGGTCCTCGGAGCCAGAATTCGACGGTGTCATCGCTGCGCGCATTGCCATAGCCCACGCGCGCTAGGAAAGCGGCCATGGCGCTGGGGCCAAGGCGGGCCACGAGGGCCTGGTAGTGGGGAAGGGCCGAGCGGTGGAAGGCGTCCCGTAGGGCTAGGGGGCCGTTGATCTCTTCCCGATCGCGACGTATCCCGTCCCAGGGCAGCACGGTGTCGGCATTGGCGGCTAAACCCGCTTCAAGGACCGCCAGGGTGCTGGCGATCTTAAAGGTGGACGCGGGGACCGAGCGGCGCTCGGCCGGGGCCAAGGCGGATACCCAGGGTGAAGCCATC
>JAUILI010000096.1 GCA_030433075.1 Gammaproteobacteria bacterium
GGCGGCCTACGATCCTAATGCGCAGGAGAACCTCGCCACCTTCCGCTTCCGGATTATCGCTGCCGACAACGTTCCCGATGAAAACCCAAACAATAATATCTTCGAGGTGGAGGTCCCCTACCGATTCTTCGACCCGACCTCTGACCTTCCGGAAACCCCCGCCGAGGCAACGGACACGTCGACGGGGCCCCTCAAGCAGGTGGCCGGTCCGGGAGAGGGCCTCACCCGAAACCAGAGCGCACAGGGCCGAATTCTCTTTAACAAGCGTTTTCGTCAGTATTTCGGGGATCGCAAGAAATTTGCCGCCCTGATCAATCTTCAAAGCTATGGCGATATCGTCGGAGCGCAAAAGAAGGCCACCCTAAACAGCGACGGGATCGCTTCCGTCTATGTACTGGATCGTGCCGTCAACCTTTTCAGGGTTTATGCCCGGGGCGAGGCAGATGGCGGGAGCGATGCTGCCTCCTATCGAGGGCACGCCAGTGTTTTCGGGATGACGCTCCTTGACCAAGGCCAAAGCTATAGCTCCGAGTTTTTCAAAAACTGGGATTTAAGCTGGGAGGAGGAAAAGATCATTGCTTCCGCGCGCTTCACCGTGGGCCCCGTTCCCATGACCGTCAGCGCGGGCGTTCGCGGAAGCATCGGGCTGAATGCTTCGGTGTGGTATCGGAACAAGGAGTTGCGGGCCTACGGCGACGTTCTCAAGGTGTCCATGGCGGGCTTTGGAGAAGGGGGCGTCGACGTCGAGGTGGCTTCCGCCGGCATCGGCGCCTCTCTTGTGGTTCTTCGCAACACCTTACTCGTCAATGGGACGGCTAGCTTTAAAAACCTCTCCCGTCGTCAGGTGCGCCTCACCCTCCTCGCTCGAAATCAGCTGGAAGCCATTGATGGGGAGCTCTATCTATACGCGCGCTACCCCGTCTATCACTTTTGCTGCAGCATCACGGAAGAAGAAAGCCAGCTCACGCTTTACCGCACCGGCGCGCTCTATAACAAGCGTTGGGACCTCCTCAATCACTTCCGGGCGGTGTCCTTCTAGGCAGCGGCCTCGGAAGCGCCCTCCTCCCCTTGCCGCGTCCGGCGGGCAGCGAGGAGCTCACGCTGGCGCTTTTGGGACAGCCAGGGGAAGCGCCAGGGCAGCCCAAGCCGCTGACTCGCCTGGGCCGCTGGGCTTCGGGGCTGGGGCACCCGATCCGCTAGCCGCGCTACGCGACGCACGGCAAAGCGCCCTAGGGTGGTTAAGTCATACTCCGGACCCAAGGCCAGCACCGCCCGCACTTCCGGAGGCAGAAGGGAGATCGACGCAGCGGCCATCTGCCCCTGAAGCCAGCGAGGCACCCCCGGCGCTGCCCGACCCGAGCGCATAATGTCGAGGAACTCTTCATTGATGACGTGGGCTTCGAAGCCCGAGGCCATGGCGTTGCAGAGGGTGTAAAACGCCTCCAGGCTCCGGGGCGGATCGGTCGCCCCGTAGAGTCCCCCGACCGTCACCGCATCGGCAAAGAAGCGATCAATCTCCTCGGGGCTAAGGCGCGCAACGAAACGATGGTAAGCCATCACAAAACCATAGCTCGCGGTGGCGGAGACCCAATTCGCAAGCTCCGGATCGGAGGCCCGGTAGGCGCGCCCGCCGGGCGTTTCTCCTGCCACCCGAGCGTGGAGACGCCCAATGCGTTCCGTGACCTGATCCGCGGCAGATCGGGGGCCAAAGACGCCGATTTGGGCCGCCATGGCGGTGCGCTGGCCCCGGCCCAGGGGATCCTTGGGAAAGACCGAGTGATCCCACACGCCGCTGCGAATGCGCGGATCAGCGAACTCCAGCAATACCGCGCAAACGCCGCCGAGCGCTAGGGCTACGGGGTTCTTATACACGCGCCACTGCACGGAGTCCGGGCTGGCATAGGCCGGCTCCCCCGGCGGGCTTAGAAAATCGATATCCCAACCCATATAACGTTTCATCACCGAACTCCTTTCTCGGCCAGCGGGGGCGCACGCCGCACCGCTTCCGCCTAGTATAGAGGCTCTCGCTGACGCCCTGGACCCCTGTCACCGTGGACCCAACCCTTCTCGACCCCGCCCGCTGGGAAGCCCTGGCACAGGCGCGCAAGGCCACCGTGCTCCGCATCGAGCGCCTGGAGGGTGGCGTTTCCGCGGAGGTTATCGCCCTCACCCTTCGCAGCGCCCGCGGCGCTGAGGAGACGGTGGTGCTGCGGCAAAAGGCTGGCACCTTGGGCCAAGAGGCCCTTGCCATGGCCCGGGCCCGGGCCGCAGGGCTTCCCGTCCCCACCGTGGAGGAGATTCCACAGGGGCTCACCCCCAATGGGGCTCCAGCCCTGCTCATGCCCTACATCCCCGGGCACCGCCAGATCGACCTTGCCCAGCCCGGACCCCAACTTCAGCGCATGGCCGCATTTCTCGCCGAGCTCCATGGGGTGAGCATCGACGGCCTTGACGCCCTCCCCTGGCTCCTCGACCCCCTGCCCGAGCTTCCCGAATTCCTCGCGATCGATGAGCGCTTTTCCGCCCTTCGCCGCTGGGTAGAAAGCGCCCCGCCCGCGCCCTATGGCGGATCGCCCGCGCTCCTGCATGGCGACTTTTGGCCAGGCAACCTGCGCTGGGAGGGAGGAGAGCTGGTAGGCGTGCTCGATTGGGAGGACTGCCACCGGGGAGACCCCATGGTGGATCTGGCGCTCACGCGCCTAGAGCTGCGCTATGTGCTCGGGCCCGAGGGCGCGGAGCGCTTCACCAAAGCCTACGGCGCCCGGGCGCCCGTGGACCTTCAACGCCTCGCCCTGTGGGACTGCTACGTGGCCAGCGCCGCCCTCACCTACATGGGAGGCTGGGGCCTGCCGGAAGCGGAGGTCACCCACATGCGCCAGGAAGCCACCGCCTTCGTTCACGAAGCGGCGACGCGCCTTGGGGTGCCGCGCTAAAAGCTACGCTGATAGCGAAGCTGGAAATGCACCCCCTGGTTCTGTAACCCGACGGAATTCGTCCCATCCCGGGGATCCTCCCCCGGGGTGAAGTTGTCGTAGAGGTCATAGCCGTAGAAAAGCTCGGCCCCCAAGCCTCGGAGGCTACTCCAGCGAAGGCCGAAGCCCGAGCCCACGATTTGGGCCCGGCGCCGGGTGTCCTTCACCGTCGAGTTCGGCGAAGCGTTGCGCTCATCCCAGCTCACCCCCATATCCACAAAGGCGATTAGCTGCAGCGCCCGGAGCCACTCGGCCTGATCGGCCTTGCCGAGGCGCCGCGCCAGCTCGAGGGACAAGCCGGCACCGTTATCGCGCACGAGAAGGTTTTCCCGGTAGCCTCGCACCGTGCCCGCCCCCCCTAGGGAGAGCTTTTCCGCTGCCAGCAGGGCGTCCCGGCTCAGCTGAAGCAATCCCCGGGCCTTGAGGCTCCAGAGATCGCCCAGGCGCCGCTCGTACTGGCCCTGGAGCAGGGTTAGGAGGAAAGCACCGTCGGCCTCGATAAGCGTACCTGGCGCCGGTTCCGTGGTCCCAGGACCCCGTAGCCCTCGACGCAGGGCGCCTCGCAGGGCCCACACGGCGTCCTCCCCGCGATGCACCGAGTCCACAGCGAGGACCACCGCATTAACGCCGGCTTCGCCATTGACCGCCCCCGGGGCCAGCGAGAAGCGATCCCCCAAAAGTTTGGTAATGGTGCGCCGGCGCTCTACCGCAATAGAGGCGCTCACCTGAGTTCGAAGCCCATCCAGCAAGGGTGCCTCGAGCTTTAAGCCGTAGCGATCTGTTTGGCTCTCGATATCCAGCACGGAGAAAGGGGCTTCTAGGACCTGCGCTTCATCCCGGGAGGCATAGAGGGACAGGGCCGCATCAGCCGAATTCAGGGGCCGTCGGTAGCTCAAGGCTCCGGCATCGCTTCCCTCGCTCACCGCAAGGCTCAGGGCCAGCACATCCCCGGCGCCACTGAGATTTTGGTGGCGAAGGCTCAAGCGCCCACTCTCCGCTCCAATGCTTTCCGGCCGGTGGTTATCCATGGACAGGCCTAGCTGCCAGGGCGGCGCCTCTTCCACGGAAACGCGAAGTCGCCCCTCGCCCGGCCGGGACCCGGGCTCCAGCGCCGCGTCGAGACGACGGATGTGGGGATCTTCCTGGGCTCGCACGAGCGCCTGCTGAAGCGTCGACAGGCGGAGGGGCCCCTTGAGGACCTTCGCGAGGCGGCCCTGGACATAGGCGGGATCGAGGCGTCCATCGGTGGTGACCGTGATCTGCCCCAGGACCCCCTCGTAGATTTGAAAACGTAGCGTCCCCTCGCCCAGCCGCTGATCCGGCAGCAGTACCTGAGCCTGCACGTAGCCCGCCTCCGCATAGGCCGCCATCAGGGCGTCCTGAAGCGCTTGCACCTCCGCCATGGTCAGGAGCCGGCCCTCGTAGGGCGCTAAAAGCTTTCGCTGCTCCGCCAGCGGAAGATGCTCCGCCCCCCGAAGCTCGATGCGTGCGGCAAGAAACGACGGCGCGGCCCAGCCCTGAAGATCCTTCGGAAGGGACAGTTCTGCCGCGAAGCTCGGTGCCGCCGCGAGCAGAAGCCCGAAGCCAAGGGTTCGGAGGATGCTCATTGGTTCGCCCCCACAAGCAGATAGGGCGCCCAGTAGCTAGGAGCGGCAAAGCGGTCCTGACGAAGGAGTTGGAGCTGCGCTTGCCGAAGGGCCTCTGCCTTGCTCAGCCCCCCCTCTAGAAAACCGTCATAGAAATTCGCCACGAGCTCTGCGGTGGCCGCATCGCTAATAAACCAAAGGGATGCAACGGCCGACCGAGCGCCCGCCTGAATGGCCACCCCCGCGAGGCCTAGGGCCGCTCGCTCATCCCCCGCCGCCGTCTGGCACGCGGAGAGCATCAGAAGGTCCAGCGGAGGGCGCCCTTCCTGCCCCAGGAGCCGCTCCAGCGCGCCGAGGGAGAGGACATCTTCATAGGTGAGCAGAAAGGATTGGCGATGATCACTCTCGAAGGTTCCGTGGGTCGCGAAGTGAGCAATAGCGAAGGGGGAACGATCGAAGCGGTCGCGGACGGCAGCCTCGCTAAACTGCGTGTTGAAGACCACTTCCGCATTAAAGCGATCGTCCAGGAGTGCGACTTCCCGAGCCACCCCGGGTAGGGGCGCAAAGCCCTGCACCGCATCGGAAAGCCCCCCCACCAGCAGAGCAGGACCCTCACCGCGCGCCTCGGAACGGCGATCCGTGAGGCTCAGGGCCGGGGTCGTGACAAAGGCGTAGCGCTCGAGTAGGTAGCGCTCCCCATCGAAAAGCGCGGCAAAGGGCACGGTGCGCAGCACCCCGTCGGGGACGAGGAGCACGGTCTGAATCCCGGCCAGCGCCCCCTCGGTCTCTAGGGGCTTAAGGAGCCAGCGATAAAGTGCTTCTCCTTCGCGGCGCCCGGCCCGGGGATCCTCCCCCCGCTCCAGGGCGAGGCGAAAGGCCTCGGCGACGGGCTCAAGCTCCGCCCGGGGGACCGGCACGCTCACCATTTGGTAAGCCGAATCCCGAAGCAGCAAGAGAACCAGGCGATCCTTGAGAAGAATGGGATACAGGGCCGCGAGGCCGGGTGCCAGCCCCGCGCTTCCTTCCTCAGCGGTGACGCATTGGCGCGCAAAGTAGTCTTCCACCTCCGCGGTTTTCTGCGCCTCCAAGGTGGCCTGCACCTCTGCCAGCAAGCCTTGCGCTTCCGCGCCGGTGCTCTGGGCTGCCCGGCGCAGCAGCACGTCCACGTAGGCTTCGTATACCGGCAGCATGGTCCGTTGGAAAACCAGCGTGGAGCGCGCAGGAAGCCGCCCCCGTACCTCTCCGAGGAGGGTCACGGCCTGGGCCAGATGGCGCTCTGCGGTCGAAAGGTCTCCTTGCCCCAGGGCCAGCGCGCCAAGGCGCCAGCGCCAGCGATAGCGCGCTTCCTGAGCGCCGCTACGCTGAGCAAGAAGAAGCGCAACGGCGTAGTGCGTTTCCGCCCCGGCGAGGTCACCGCGGCGCTCTAGAAGCTCACCCCGAAGGCCCTGGGCGAAGCTGCGAAGGCGCTCGTCACCCGACCTCCGCCCGAGCTCATCGGCGCGCTCTAGAGCGCGCAGGCTCCGAACGTCGAGCTCACCGCGAGCTTCCCCGGAAGCCGCTTCCGCGAAGCGCCCAAGCAGCTCGGCATAGCTAAGCCATAGGGCAGCGGAAACGGTGCCCGTCGCCGCAAACCGGTCATCCAGGGCATTCAACCGCGCATCCACCGCCTCTTCCCGGGCGAGGCGCCTGAGGCTCAGCTGTGCCCGACGCAGGTAGGCACCGCTCGCCAGGGAACGGGCCACCGCTCCGCGCACCCCAGAGGGCCCACCTTCCGACGAAGAAAGTCGTAAGTCCTTATCCCAGCTTTCCGGCAGGGACCAAAGGGCGCTGAGAAGATTCAGTTCCCCCTCCAGGGAAAGGCGCTTACCTGCGGGCAAGCGCCGCTCGGCTTCTAGCAGGAGCGCATAGGCACCAAGCCAATCGGAGCGCATCAGACGCAGCGCTGCCCCCTGATTTAGGAGCGCCTGTTGAAGCGCGGGATCGGCCTCGAGGCGAAGCCCCGCCTCCACCGCTTCTTCGGCGGCCTCAATGGCGTTATCAGCCAGGGCCGCCTGCGCGTCCCGGAGGTAATCCTGCGCCGTGGGCGCGGCCTGAAGCCCTGCCGCGCAGAAGAGCCAGGGCAAAAGGGCGCCGCGTAGCCAAGCACTCATCGTTGACCTCCGCAGTTCCAAGCCAGGGCGGAAGAAGCATCGGTTACGCTACCGAGTGGTGCACCAGGCACGGGCTCGGGCGCACGCTGGGGATCAAGCCGAAGGCGTAACCCCGAGCGACTTCCCGGCGCGCAGAGCCCAAGATCCAGGGCCGGCACTACGAGGGGCTGCGCTTGCTGCCCCGTAATCACCGCGTTCAGATCGATATCCGGGGCCTGAATGTTCACCACGCCTGCGTTCCCCGTATTCGAATCGGCGCTAATTTCCGTAAACACATCCGGTACCACCGCCTCGGCGAAGATATCGATCTTGCCGCCGTTACCCGCATCGGCCTCCGCCAGCACCGCTGCGTCCTCCAAAACAAGGAAGGTCGTTTTGAGCGCAATATCGCCGCCCGCACCGGCGGCCCCGGCGGAGGCCTGGATCGCGGCGCCGGTTAGAAAAATCTCGCTTCCCAGCGTTTCCACGGAAATGTTCCCCCCCTGGGAGAGGCGGGCATCGGTCGAAAGGCGAGTCCCGGCAAGCATGTCCAAGCGGGTCCCCAGGACCAGATCCAAGGTGCCCGAGGCGCCCGTGCCAAAGCTTTCGCTGAAGATGGCCGACGGACCCTCAAGGCGCAGGCTATTCCCCCGAACCACGATATTCCCTGCCAGCCCTGCGCCCTGGGACGAGGTGCTTAAGCGAGTCCCGCTCTCCCCCGTCAGCGTCACGGTGTCGACCGCCAAGACCGAAAGGGAGCCCGCAGCCCCCACCGCCTGTTCGAGGCTGTCGGCGCGCACGCGCGTGTTGCTGAGGTCGATGGAAGCACCACGTAGGGTGAGGTCCCCCGCCGCTGCCGCGGCGCTTGTACTGCTCTCAAGCTCGGTGTCCGTCAGCGTCAGGCGGCCCGTGGCGCTGAGGGTGATTTCCGCTGGGGAGGCCTTCTCATCCCCGGCGGTGGTGGTGGCCAGGGCGCTGTCCGTCAGCGTCAAGGTATCGGCGGTCACGGACAGCTGGCCCGCGGCCCCCGCGAAGGCGCCCAGCCCCGCCGCCGGCTCACTGGTGCTTGCAAGGCGAACCCGATCCAAGGACACCTCCGGGGCAGAGACCGTAATCGCGCCCGCGTTTCCCGGGCCTCGCACGGAGGTCGATAGGATTGAAGCGGACGCCCCCAGGGACGCCGAAAGATCAAGGGTGATGAAGCCGGCGTTGCTCAGGCCGCTCCGGGATACGGCCCGGGAGGTCAGCACGTTCCCTCCGGATAGCGTGAGCGTATCCCCGGAAATCAGAATGTTCCCCGCATCCCCCGAGGCGTCGTCGCGGGCCTCGGCGAGCGCCTCAAGAGCCGTCAGCTCGAGAACCGGGGCGCTCAGCTCCAGGGCCCCCGCCGGCGCAGCGCCTAAGGTGG
>JAUILI010000012.1 GCA_030433075.1 Gammaproteobacteria bacterium
CCCGAGCCAAGCAGCTCGAGCCCAAGCCAGCGGTGATAAGGGGAGCTGAGCAGCGCCTGCTCAATGTCTAGCCTGCCGAGTGTCGAATCCGTCACGCGTTTCCCTCCCCCTCAAGGCCCTCGAGAAAATCCCGAACTGCCCCCGTAAACGCGTCGTTCCTGTCTCCGGCAACCATATGACCGGCTCCGGAGATGTCATCGAACCGAGCATGTGGGACCACTTGCAGAAAGGCCTCGGCAGCCTCTGGTGTCACCAGCTCGCTCATTCGCCCGCGGATTAGCTGTACAGGTAAGCTAAGGCGAGCCGCCGCTTCCTCCAAGCGTTCAAAGCGCCGCTCTTCCCGCGTCGTGACGACATTGCGAATGAAGTTCGGATCCCAATGCCAGCGATAGCGCCCGTCAGGCCCGCGCCGGAGTGAGCGCCGGAGGCCCTCGCTACTTCGCGCCCTTTCTCGGTGCGGCAGATAGGCGGCGACGGCTTCGGCTGCTTGGTCGACCGACGTGAAACCATCCTCCAGGTGCGCATGCATGAATCCGAGAACTTTCATCACGCCTACGGGATCCATCCGAGGGGTGATATCCACCAGCGTCAGGCTACGAAAGGAACCGGGCGCCAGCTCGCCTTCTGCGATCAGCGCCGCCAGCCCCGAAAGCGAGGCACCAACAATCGCCGGCCTGCTGGGGAGCTGACCCGCTATGGCGATCAGGTCGTCCGCAAACGCTTCTATTTGATAAGCCCCATCTGCCGCCCAGTCACTGTCTCCGTGCCCCCGAAGGTCGATCGCGACAGCCAACCAGCCTGCCTTTGACAGTAGCTCCGCGGTCTGCCTCCAGGCGTGCCGAGTCTGGCCGCCTCCGTGTCCCAACAGAACGGGAGGTGCGCTATCGTTGCCCCAACGGCTCCCCCGAATGGTTAGACCTGAGGGGGTGTTGAACGTGACATCCAGCATGAAAAGTAGTATCTGCACATATGATATGTTGCAATACTATACGACCATGACAACAACAGCAAAGAGGCTTTCGGCAATGGGTCAGGAGAAGCGCAATGCCTCCGCGGAAGAGGGCGTTCCGTTGTGGCGCAAGGCGGCGACGTGGGACGCAGAACAGGACCCCGGGTTTTTGATCGCGGACGTGGCACGGTTGCTACGTGCGGCCTTCGAGCGACAGATCTCCGAGACCGGTCTCACCCGCACGCAATGGCAAGCGCTGGTCTACTTGATCCGCCTGGATGGTCTAACCCAGACCGAGCTCGCACAACAACTGGACATCGGTAAGGCAACGATCGGCGGCGTCGTCGATCGGCTGGCCCGGGCAGGCCTGGTGGAGCGACGCGACGACCCGGTAGATCGGCGCGCCAATCGGGTTTACGTGACGGATGCTGCGAAGCAGTTGGTTCCCCTCATGCGTTCCAAGGCAGCCGAATTGTACGACGAGGTGTTCGGCGAACTGCCTCCGGGGCAACGTGAGCACATGTTCAATGGCTTGCAACGTGTGCGTCTGAAGCTGCTAGACAACTCCGGCTGAACTCAAAGAGATCGACGTTGCAATACACTGACCGGCAATACCACGGAGAAGCACGGCGCCCAGATTACGGGGCCAGGTGATGTCTTTGACTACTGCGGTGCCGACGTTCTGCAGATATCGTTAGACGTCCTCGGCAGCCATCCCGGATCCCAACCCGTGGCTGGTGCGCGATTGCCGAAATTGAGGCATCGGGAACACGTTGCCTCGGATCCAATGGATGCTGCCTAATGTTGGACTGATGAATACTCGCAGCCGCCGACAAGGGGTGTAGTGCATGCGCTCGGTGTTTGGTGTCTGACGTGATGTGAATTTGCAGTCCGGCACTCTATTTAGCATCCCGATACAAAGCCTCGGAGTACAGTCGCTGCTTTCCGAGGCTTCGTATCACTATGACTATGCTCCCATGCGAACGCGGGTTGTGGATCCTGAACGCCAAGCGCAGGATTTGCCGGACCGGCAGTGGGCGCGCGCCCTGATCGGCAGTACAGCTGCCTCGGGCGATGGGGTCCATTGCGAGCGCCCGAAGAGCGACGAAATCGGCCTGAATCTAGCCGAAAAGTGAGCTGACGTGATCTGGGGGTATCTATGGGGGCATTTCTAGCGCTTAGCAGAATAATCTATTGATTTATAAGGCGATGTGATTGCCGCCGCCTCCACCATCACCGAGTTTTCAAGGCCTTGGAAACTCAGGAAAAAGCGCCCCAGGGGCGCTTTTTTCCTATCTAAAACAGACCAGTGCGTTCATAAGGAGCATGGTCCGCGGCTGGCGCCCTGCGGGCCCGCTCCTGATGAAGCAGCGTCCCATGCCTACAGAACGGGCACGAAAGGATTAACGACCTCGATACCGCAGCTCTCGAAGTCGGGGACATTGCGGGTCGCAACCGCCAAATGGTGAAGACGCGCGATTGCGGCGATCTGCCCGTCGGGTGCGCTCATCGGCAGGCCGAGCTCCCTGCGCTCGCCCATCAACTCACCGTAGACCCGGGCAGCAGATTCATCGTAGGCAAGGACGCGCTGATCAAAGGCGAGGGTGACGAATTTTTCGAATCGTTCTCTGAGTCCAGCGCGACGCTTGCCATCAGGTAATATGCGCAGGCCAAATGCGATCTCACCGACGGTAATCGCAGAGATGTATAGCTTCTCCGAGTTCTGATCGTTCAGCCAAGCCACGACCGTATCCGCAGGCCGAGGCTTCATCACCTCCGAAACAATATTCGTGTCCAGCAGGATCATTCAGTCAGGTCCAAGGGCTCGTGCGGCGTCCTTTCAGGCAGCTGCAGATCAACACCGCGCTCTTGGCCAAAGATGCGAAGTGCGAGATCACCAAGACAGTCCGGCGCACTGACCGCATCTTTAAGGATCCGACGCACCTCTTCCTCCATCGACACCCCATGCTTCGCGGCACGAATCCGTAAGCGCGACAGGGTTTCGTCGTCGAGTTTTCTGACACTTAAGCCAGCCATTGTAGGACTCCAAAATATCCACGAAACCAAACGCAAAAAATGCTAGCACCTGCCTGCATTGCCTGCAATTGCCAGCATTTTGCAAAGCCTAAGCCTCCCCGCCGAGCTCGGGGCGAACGATCAGCGGTTCGAAGCGATCGGCCAGCGCCGTCGACTCAAACTCACGCTGCAGGGGTTCCTTTAGCTCATCGACCTTGCGTTCCATCATCGTGAACGCAGATTGCTGGCACCCTACCGCACGCCCTGTTCTCGAAAGCTTAGGGCAACGCCGAGAAGCGCCATCACCGCTCCGTAGACAAAGGCCCCACCCTTCACCGGCGTTAGTACGGCTTTGGCCGCGAGCCAATCCACCTGGCCCGTGAGCGCCAGAATCTGCACCAGGCCTTCGAGAAAGTCCGCAGGAACACCAATCAAAATGGGAATGGCCAAGAGTGCGCCCTTACGGGGAAAGAACCGAAGCGTCGCACCGAAAAACAGCGCGCCGTAGGCCAAGGGGTAGGCCACATCCAGGGTGCCCGTGATCCAGGCATGCGCCTTTCGTTGCTCCTTGGTGAGCCCCTCGACAAGCGCTCGAGCCTCCGTCGGATCGGCAACGGCATCAAGAAGGGTCAGGCCAAAGTGCCCGGCTATCACTGGAAAGAGCGCCGTCAGCACGAGGGTGGCCAATAGAGCGACCAGTAGCGCCCTTCTTCCTCTCAACTGCCTAAACATGCCCTCGCTGAGCATCGGCCCGGCCTCCCCCTTGCCTGTATTACGGATGCCCGAAGATAGCCCGATCCCCGGGAAAGCACAGCCTCGGGAAAGAGGACCAAGGCGCGCCTAGGGGGAGGGCAACATCTCCAGGGCGCGCCAGGCGCTGCGCAGGAAAGAGGGGTCCGCGGCGGCGTCCCGAAGCGCCCCAAGGGCCTGGGCATCCAACCATTCCCCGCGGATGGCTACCGCAACGGGCGCCTCGAAGGCGGCGAAATCCTCCAGGGGATTCGCCGCCAACAGCACGAGATTCGCCTTCGCCCCGGGGACGATCTGCCCCGCCCCGGTGAAGCCCAGCACCTCAGCGTTCACCCGCGTTGCAGCCTCGAGGGCCTCGAGGGGCGTTAGCCCTGCTTCGACGAGCAGCGCGAGCTCCTCCACCAGAGAGCGCCCCGGGATCAGCCCGAAGCCTCCGGCATCGGTGCCCACAAGGAGAGGCACGCCTGCGCGATGGAGCATCCCCGTGGCGATCAGAAAAAATTCGGCATGAGGGCGTTCATAGGGCGCCAGATCCGCCGCGCTCCAGTAGGCCTCGGCGCCGGCCTCAACGAAGCGCAGAAAGGGGTTAATCGCTTCCGACCCCGGCCGTTCCAGATAGGCGCCCCCGCTTTCCGCAATGCGCAACAGGCGCCGATGGGCAATGAGGGTCGGGGTGATGGGCTGCTTCGCATCGGCCAGGGTTTGGGCCAGGGCAGCCATCGCCTCGGGGTCAAGCCGATCCCGCAGCCCGTGCCACACCACGGACTCAACATGCTCCAGGGTCGTGAAACCTTGGTTAAGGGAAGCCGTGAGGGGGATCTCAAAGGGCGCGTCATAGGGCACACCGGGGCTTCGCCGTCCCTCCGGGCTATGACCCGTCAGGGGCAAGCCCCGGCGATGGGCCTCATCCCGCACGGCGTCGAAGGCTTCCGGGGCAAGGTTCGAATACACCTTGATGCGCGTGAAGCCCGCCTCAGCTTGCGCAGCCACGGCGGCGCGGGCGTCTTCCGCCGTTTCCACCAGATGCTGAAGCCCATTGGCGTTCGGGCCCGCGCTGTTCAAGATGCGCCCCGTGGTCATGAAGTCCGGACCCCGCAGGGCTCGGCTTTCCAGGCGCTCGGGAAGCTCAAGGTGAAAGGGGTAGCCGGACATATTGCGAATGCCGGTCACGCCCTGGGCGAGGTAGGCCGCCAGCTCGCTCTCATCATTCAAATGGACATGGGCATCGATGAGCCCCGGCACCAAAAAGCCGCCGGCGCCGTCCACCACCAAGGCGCCAGGTTCCGGCGCCAGGGACCCAGCGGCCACGATGGCGGTGATACGCCCATCTTCCATGCGAAGGGCCCGATCCGCCTGAAGCGGAGGCGCGCCGGGCACCATGGACAGCACGGAGACGTTATTGAGAAGGACCACGCTCGGCGGCGCCGAAGCCGGGCGCAGGGCCTCGGGAAGATCTTGGAGCGCGGAGATCACTAAAAGAACCAGAAGCCCGAGGGCACCCGCAAAGGTAAGCGCCAGCGCCCGGAGTACCGCCGCGAACCTAGCCATCGCCTAAAAGGCCTCGTCGGCGGAGGAAGGCCTCGAGAGGCACGGTGACCAGGGGTGGCACCGCCGCCAGCACGGCCAGGAGCCCAGCCCACCAGGGCCAGCGCCGTGCCAGGGCGGTGACCAAGGCTACCCCGAAGTAGAAGAGGAAGGCCCCACCGTGGAGCCGACCAAACAGCCAAACCCCCGACTCAAAGGCGAAGGGACTGTATTTCAAGGCCATGCCGAGGAGGAGGCCAGCCCAGGTGAGGGCCTCGAGGCGAGCCGCCAGAATGAATAGCTTGAGCACGCGCGCACCTTCGTCACGGAGGGGCCGGCAGGAAACGGCCTTTCGCCCGGAAGGTCAAGGCTTAGGACGCCGCTTTCTGCTCCGCAAGGTAGGCCCGCCAGCCACCGAAGGCGCTGATATCCCGGCCGCCTTCGGCGCCGAAGGCTTCGCAAATAAAGCCCTTCACCTCCCGGCCGTCGGCCAGGGGGACGGTGCCGAGGCCTAGGGGGGAGGGAATTTTTTCGAGGAGCTGCCCCACTCCGGCGTAGGGGAGATGCCAGAGCTCCACGGCGATGGCCGCGCCCTTGGTCTCCCGTACCATGCCCGGGCGCTCCGGGGGGCCGCCGGGCAGGTGGCAGAAGCGATAGAGCGGCGCGCTTTCCGTAGCCTCCAGGAAAATCCCCCCGAGGCTTTGCAGCTGCCCATTCAAGGGCAGCCCGGACATGTGGGCGCCACACACGGCAATGGTGAGTCCAGGATCCCGATCCGCCCAGAGGCGCGCCGCGGCGCCGGTCCACTGGGCCGCCAGGGCCAGGAGGGCCGCATCTTCCCCCTCGGGCCGAGCCAGGGTAATCCCAAAGGGCAGCCCCGCCTCCGTGTGCCCCGTGGGCACGGCCAGGCCGCAGTAGCCCAGCAAGTTCATAAAGTTCGTCCAGGTGCCCAAGCGCGAATTCAAACCCACGGGGTCGGCAGCGGCTTCCTCCTGGGTGTAAAGGCCCGGGACGGTGGGGAGCAGCATGGCCTCCGTATCCGCGATGGCGCCGGCCAGGGCATGCCCAAGGGTTTTGAGCTTGGCGAAGGCGGCGAAGGCCTCCGTCGCCTTAAAGGCCGCGGCGGGTTCAACGATGGTGCGGGTCACGGGAAAGAGCGTCTCCGGTGCGCCTTCAAGAATCGGCGCCACGACGGCATAGCGCTCGGCCACCCAGGGCCCCTCGTAAAGGAGCCGCCCGGCCGCAAGCAGGGGCTCAGCGTCAAAGGGCACAAGCTCAAAGCCCGCTGCCTCCGCCTGGGCCAGCGCCTCATCCCATAGGGGGAGGCTATAGGCCCCATCCAAGGCCACCTGGTCCCGCAGGGGCACGGCGAGGCGCCCCCGCCCGGCGCCCGGCACGGAGCGAAGGCCCAGGGGCCACGGCTGCTGGGTGGTATCGGCAGAATCATAGGTACTCGCCACCTCCGCCACTGCGCTCAGGGTCTCTAGGTCCGGCGCAAAAATGCTGACGCAATCCAGGCTCTCGCAGGCCGGCACCACCCCCTTCGTGCTCAAGAGTCCCCGGGAGGGCTTAAGGCCGTAAAGGCCATTAAAGGCCGCGGGCACGCGCCCAGACCCGGCGGTGTCCGTCCCTAGGGAGAAGGCCACGTGGCCCCGACCAAGCGCCACGGCGGACCCGGAGCTTGAGCCGCCGCTGAGGTAGGCGGGATCCACGCTATTCAAGCAAGGGCCAGAGAAGGCGCGGGTGCCCACAAGCCCCGTCGCGAATTGATCCAGATGGGTCTTCCCCAGGGGAATGGCGCCGGCATCAATGAGCGCCTGCACCACCGGCGCCGACGCGGAAGGGGTATAGGCAAAGGCCTCGCAGCCCGCGGTGGTGGGAAGTCCTGCCACATCGATGTTGTCCTTCACCGCAAAGGGCACGCCCCAAAGCGGGCCCCGGGGGCGGGTTTCCAGCGCCTCCAGATAGGCCTCCAGCTGCGCCTCGGAGAGCACCGTAATCCAGGCGTTAAAGGACCGGTCCTCGGCAATGCGCGCCAGGCAATCGGTGAGGAGGGTCCGGGGCGCGACCCCCGCAGCATAGGCCCGGGAAACAGCCGCTAGAGAAAGACGTTCAGCCATGGGGGATCGACTCCAGAAGGGACGCTGGGGCCAGCGCCGTCAGCAGATGATGGTGAAAGTGGGCGATGGCCGCCTCCCAGGGCTGAGCCAGGGGGCCGGGGCGAAAGCGGTCTCCGGCCATGGCACGCTGGAGGCCCTCGATCATGACGATGTCCTCGTCCTTCGTGATGGCATTAAAGGCTGCCATGGTTTCCCGAGGGTCCCCGCCGGGAACGCCGTAGAGCGCCAGCTCCAGCACCGTTTCCCCGGGGCCCTGAGGGACAAGCTTTCCGGTCATGAAAAAGCGCTCACCGGAGAACAGCAAAAGATTGGGAAAGAGGTAGTGGGCCCCGATGCCCTTCAGGGCCGGGTCGGCGCCGACCAGGCTGGGGAGAGGGGCCAGGGTTTCGTCCACGCCCCCAAAGCCCGCCGCCTCTGCCTCCTCGCGGCGAGATTCAAAGGACAGCCAGTGCGGGCCCGCCTGGGTAATCTGTCCCCGAGGATGGTCGAAGGCCCCAAGGGTGTTTTCGTGCAAATGCCAAAGGTGCAGCCAATCCACGTGGTTTTCCACGTAGAGCTTCCAGTTCGCGGCGAAGGGGACCCGTTCCTCATGAAGCAGGGATAGGGTTCCCGGGGCGAAGGGCTCAAGGGCCGGCGCCGTTCCCGCCAGGGCCGCCCCCAAAGTCTGCGCAGGCTCGGGGTCCGGGTGGGCGAAGAGCAGGCCATGCCATTCCCCCACGGCGGCAGGGAAAAGGCCCAGCGCGTCCCGGTCTAAATCCGGAAAGGCTTCCCCCTGGGGAACGCCGCGCAGGTGCCCATCTAAGCCAAAGCTCCAGCGATGATAGGGACAGGTCAGGGACGCGCAGCGCCCGGATCCTTCCTTTAGGGGCGCGCCACGGTGGCGACAAAGATTATGAAAAGCGCGTAGCACGCCGCGTTGATCCCGCACCAGCACCAGGCTATCGAGCCCCACCTGCACCACGCGAAAGGACCCCGGGGCCTCGAGCGCCGACGCGTGAGCGACGAAATTCCAATGGGCCCCAAAAACCCAGCGCTGTTCCGCGGCGAACCAGCGGTCTTCGCGAAAGGCCTCGGGCGGCAGGGCATAAACGGGGGCCGTAGCCATGGAGAAACTCGCTTCTCTTCGAATGGGCGGCGAAAAACATCGGCAGGTCTGAAGCAAGGACCGTTCCGCTTATCCCAAGCACGGGTGGCGCCGAGGGTCTGAATAGGCGGATCAGCGAGTCTTGCTCGCTAGCCGCACTGAATTAGCGCGCAGCGGTGGAGGGAAAAAGCGCGCTGCACAACCGAAGGGCATGGGGAGCGAACCGTTTTAGCGCACGCCCCCCAAGCGCCGGGGCGAAGGAAAACTTGGCAAAGCCCTTGCTTAGTTCCCTTGGCTAAATTTCCTGCGCTCCGCCAAAGGTGCCTCACCATGCGATACGCCGCCCGCTTTCTGTCCCGACGCCCGCGCCTTCGCGGCGCCCTTACCGCCGCGGCGCTTCTGCTACTGACGCCCTGGGGCCTGGCGGAGGATCGCCCCAGCTTTCGCCTCGCCTGGTCCATCTACGTGGGCTGGGCCCCCTGGGACTACGCCGAACAAACGGGAATTTTGAAGAAGTGGGCCGATCGCTACGGCATCAATATTGAGCTGGTGCAGGTCAACGACTACATCGAATCCATTAACCAGTACACCGCCGGGCAGTTCGACGCCGTCACCGCCACCAACATGGACATCCTTACCATTGCCGCCGCCAGCGGCGTGGAAAGCACCGCCGTCATCGTAGGGGATTACTCCGATGGCAACGACGGCATCATCCTTCGCAAGGGCCAGACCCTCGCCGATATCGAGGGCGAACGGGTCCATCTTGTTGAGCTCTCCGTGTCCCACTACCTGCTCGCCCGGGCCCTGGAGGGCCTTGGCCTCCGGGAACAGGACGTGGAGATCGTCAATATGGCCGAGGCCGACCTGGTCGCCGCCTGGGCCGGCGGGACCGTGCCCGCCGTGGTGACCTGGAATCCCATGCTTATGCAGCTGAAAGATCAGCCTGATACGGCGCTGGTCTTCGACTCCAGCACCCTTCCGGGGGAAATCCTCGATCTCACCGTAGCCAAAAGCGCAGTGCTGGAGGCGCACCCGGAGTTCGGCCGCGCGCTGGCCGGCGCGTGGTACGAAACCCTCGCCCATCTGCAATCGGAGCAGCGGGGGGAGGCCGTGGCTGCCATGGCCGCGGTGACGGGCACGGACAGCGAAAGCTTCGAGCGCCAGCTGGCCACCACCCACCTCTTTGCCACCCCCGCGGAAGCGCTGAGTTTTGTGCGCAGTGATGCGCCGCGAAAAATCATGCAGTCCGTCGCGGAGTTCAGCTGGTCCCACGGCCTCTACGGACCCTTCGCTCCGGATCCGGGCTTTGTCGGCATGACCTTCGGGGATGGTTCGACCTGGGGCGATAGCAGCAACGTGCAGCTGCACTTTTCCCCGGCCTTCATGGCCGAGGCTGCGGAGGCCGGCCTCTAGCCCCCCTCGCCATGCGCCGCTTGCTGAACCTCCAGCCCCGCCGCCCCCTTCGCCTTGCGCTTTTTTTGGCGCCGGTGGCGGCGTTGCTCGTGACCTACCTCGCCTTCTCTGACGCGCGGCTGGCAGAAAATCCGCAGGATCGGCTCCTACCCGCCTTTTCCACCATGGGCGATACGTTACTGCGCATGGCCACGGAGCCGGATCGGCGCTCCGGCGATTTGCTGTTCTGGCTAGACACGGGCGTCAGCCTTCAGCGCTTGGCCCTGGGCGTCGGCCTTGGAGCCCTCACGGCCCTGGTGCTTGGGGTCGCCTCCGGTCTGATCCCCCTCGCCGGGGCCAGCCTGTCGCCCCTGCTGGCCATCGTTGCCATGGTGCCACCCCTGGCCATCCTTCCGATCCTGCTCATTGCCTTTGGGGTGGGCGAGCTGGCGAAGGTCATGCTCATTGCCATTGGCGTTGCGCCCTTTATTGCACGGGAGCTCGAGGGGCGAGTGCGCGAATTGCCCCGGGAGCAGCTGATTAAGGCGCAAACCTTGGGCGCCGGCACTTGGCTGACTCTGTGGTATGTCGTGCTGCCGCAAATATTGCCCAGACTGTTTGATGCAATCCGCCTATCCCTCGGCGCAGCTTGGCTCTTTCTCATTGCCGCCGAAGCCATCGCTTCGACGGAGGGGCTCGGCTACCGCATCTTCCTCATGCGCCGCTACCTCGCCATGGACCTCATCCTCCCCTACGTCGCCTGGATGACAGGCCTTGCCTGGTTCCTCGATTACGCCCTCCGGGTGCTCAACCGTCGGCTCTTTCCCTGGTACGGCGCCGAGGCGGGGCGATGAGCGAACTGGCTCTCAAAAACGTGGGCATGCGCTACGGCGACACGGTAGTGCTCGAGCGCCTGAATCTGACCCTCGACCCGGGTACCTTCTGCGCCGTGGTGGGCGCCAGCGGGGCCGGGAAAAGCACCTTTCTGAAACTGCTGCTGAGCGAACTGACGCCGACGGAGGGCTCCATCACCCTAGGCGGCCGCCCCCTCCCCCAGGAACCGGGCCCGGAGCGCGGCGTGGTTTATCAGCGCTATTCCGTCTTTCCCCATCTCACGGCCCTAGAAAACGTTTGCTTTGGCCTTGAACGCATCCAGGGCGACCCCCTGTTCGGACGCACCTGGGGCGCCAAGCGCCGCGCCCTCCGCGCGGAAGCCCGGGAGCTGCTAGAAGCGGTAGGCCTCACCGCTGCCGCGGAGCGCTACCCCGGGGCCCTGTCCGGCGGGATGCAGCAGCGCCTGGCCCTCGCCCAAACCCTTGCCCTGAAGCCCGAGCTGCTCCTTTTGGATGAACCCTTTGGCGCTCTGGATCCGGGGAACAAGCAGGCCGCCCACGCGTTGCTCCAACAGCTCTGGGCCGAGCGCGGCATGACCGTGGTGATGGTCACTCACGATCTCAGCGAGGCCTTCACCCTGGGCACCCGGGTGCTGGTGCTCGACAAGGTGCGGGAGGACCCGCACAACCCGGAGCGCTTCGGCGCGTCGATTACCTACGACCTCCCCGTGGACCGCAGCGCCCCGCCCGGGGCCGCTTCGATCCCGCACGCCTCCTAGGAGCCCCCATGCCATCGAACGCCTTCTTGCTTGAGGAACGCATCCCCGCGGGATGCCATCACGCGCTACTACTGAAACGCGGCTACGCTCTACGCCTGACCGATCTCTCCGGTGACGGCAATGTGGGCTTGCTCGCCTTCAACGCCGACGAGCGCAGCGAACGCTACAACATGGCGGATACGCTTAAAGCTCAACACACCCACAAGCTGGCCCTGGGCAACGTGCTCTACTCCGATATGGGGCGGCCCCTGCTCTCCATCATGGGGGACAGCTTCGGCTGGCACGACACCATCTGCGGCACCACCAACGCCGCCATGATCGAGGCCACCTACGGCCTAAACGATTTTCAGCTGGCGCGGAATGGCTACTACCGAAACGGCCGGGATGGGTTCCTCATGGAGCTCGGGCGCTGGGGCCTCGGCCGCCGGGACCTCGTGCCCAACGCTAACTTCTTCAGCACGGTCACCGTGGACGATGAGGGCAACATCGCCCTCTCCGAGGCTAGCTATCAGCCTGGCGCCTGGGTTGAGCTCCGCGCCGAATTGAACGTTCTCGTGATCCTCAGCACCGCGCCCCACCCCCTCCGGGAGGGGCCTGCCTACCCCGAAGGCGAAATCGAAGCGGGGGTGTTCTGGGCCGGCGAAGTACCGGCCACTGACCTATGCCGCACCGCCTGCGGCGAGAACCAGCGGGGCTTCGAGAACGCCGAAGCCTGGTTTGCCCTACCGGATGGAGGCCCGAAGGCATGAGCACGCTACTGCGACAGGAAACGATTCGCGCCGGCGATCCCTTCATGGCCCGCATCAACGCGGGGCAGCGGGTGCGCCTCGTGGACACGGAAGGCAATGAAGCCGTCGACACCTTCTTCTTCAACGCCGAGGACCCGCGAGAGCGCTACTCCGCCGTGGATACGGTGCGGCGCCAGCGCAACGTTTACCTCACGACGGGAACGGAGCTGGTCTCCAACGAAGATCGCACCCTGCTCACCATCGTCGACGACACCTGCGGTCGCCACGACACCCTGGGCGGGGCCTGCGCCTCGGAAAGCAACACCGTTCGCTATGCCCACGACCGAAAATTCATGCACTCCTGCCGGGACAATTTTCTGCTGGCGCTGCTGAACTGGAACGAGGATTTCAGCAAGCGGGACCTGGGGCCGAACATCAACTTCTTCATGAACGTTCCCCTATCGGCGGACGGCGGCCTGCGCTTTGCGGACGGCATTTCTGGCCCGGGGAAGTACGTGGAGCTGGTGGCCCACATGGATGTGCTCATCCTGATCTCCAACTGCCCTCAATTGAATAATCCCTGCAGCGGCTTTAACCCCACCCCCGTGGAGTTTCTGCTCTGGGACGCCTAGCGCGGAGCCTCTCCTATGATTAAGCGCGTGCTCATTGCCAATCGCGGCGCCATCGCCGTGCGTATTCTCCGCACCCTAAAGGCCCGGGGCCTCGAAAGCGTCGCGGTTTACGCGGAAGCGGACTATGCCTCGACCCACGTCGACCTTGCGGATCGCGCCGTCAGCCTGGGGGACGGCACCCTGGCGGAAACCTACCTCAACGCAGAGGCCCTCCTCGCAATCGCGCGGGAGGAGCAGGTGGACGCCATCCATCCCGGCTACGGGTTTCTTTCCGAAAATCCCGCCTTTGCCCAGGCCGTTGAGGCCGCCGGCCTGATTTTTCTCGGGCCCACGGCGAAGCAAATCAACGCCTTTGGCCTGAAGCACGAGGCGCGAACCCTGGCGGAAAGGGCCGGAGTCCCCTTGCTTCCGGGTTCCGACGTACTTAGCAGCGTGGAGGAAGCTCTTCAGTTTGCCAAGGAAACGGGCTATCCCGTCATCCTTAAGAGCAGCGCCGGGGGTGGCGGCATTGGCATGCAGCGCTGCGAGAACGCGGACGCCCTTGCTAAGGCCTTTGCCAGCGTTGCCCAGCAAGCGCAAACCAACTTCGGCGATGCGCGGCTTTTCCTGGAGCGCTTTGTCGATGCGGCACGCCACGTTGAGGTGCAGATCCTAGGTAACGGCCAGGGGGACGTGGTGGTGCTCGGGGATCGAGACTGTTCCCTGCAGCGCCGCAACCAAAAGATCATCGAGGAGGCGCCGGCGCCGGGACTGCCAGAGACGGTGCGCGAGGCCATGCACGAAGCCGCCGCCCGGCTCATGGCCTCCGTGAACTATCGAAGCGCCGGAACGGTAGAGTTTCTCTACGACGCCGCCCGAGAAGCTGTCTACTTCCTAGAAGTGAATGCCCGCCTACAGGTGGAGCATGGTGTCACGGAAATGGTCACGGGGCTCGATATCGTCGACTGGATGCTCCGGATCGGCGAGGGCGAGCGCGCTTTACCTGAAACCCCCACCCCCCAGGGGGCCGCGCTCCAGGCCCGGCTTTACGCCGAGGACCCGGAGCGCGCCTTCCGTCCGGCACCCGGGCTGATCACCCACCTGAAGCTCCCGGAGGCCCCGGACCGCACCCGGGTGCGCGTGGACAGCTGGGTCAGCGCGGGGCTCACGGTTCCCGCCGCCTACGATCCCATGCTGGCCAAGCTTTTGGTGTGGGCGCCGACCCGGGAGGCAGCCCTCCCGGCCCTAAGCCAAGCCCTCCAGGGCTGTGAAGTGGGCGGCATCCCCACCAATCTGCCCTTCCTCCATGCGGCCCTCGGGCTTGAGAGCTTTCAACGCGTCACCCATCACACAAAAACCGCCGATGGGGTCACGCTTCCGGGCCAGTCCATCGAGGTCCTGAGCCCGGGCACCCAGACCACGATTCAGGATGTGCGCGGGCGCCTGGGCTACTGGCACGTCGGCGTGCCCCCCTCCGGGGCCTTCGATAGCCGGGCTCTGGCCCACGCCAATCGCTGCCTCGGCAATGACGAAAACCTCCCCGGCCTGGAAATGGTCGTGGAAGGCCCAACACTGAAATTCACCGCGGCGCGGCGCATCGCCTTAAGCGGCGCAGCGCTTACCGCGCAGCTCGATGGCGTGCCCATCGCGCACAATCAAGCCGTCAACGTCGACGCCGGGCAGACGCTGAGTCTCAAGGGCATCGGGGCCCAGGGCGATGGTCTGCGCGCCTACCTGGCCGTGGAAGGCGGCTTTGCCATTACGCCCGTGCTCGGTAGCACGGCGACCTTCGAGCTGGGCGGCTTCGGGGGCCATGGCGGCCGTGCCCTCCGCACCGGCGACGTCCTCCCCCTTTCGCCGCGGCCCAAGGCCAGGCCGGACGCGCCCCTTCCCCTGCCCCCCAGCCTGGCAGACCGCACGACGATCCGCGTGGTGCAGGGCCCGCTGCTGGCGCCGGACTTCCTGACCCCGGACTACCTGGACACCTTCTACGCGAGCGAATGGGAGGTGCACTACAACTCCTCCCGCACGGGCATTCGCCTACTCGGTCCTAAGCCTGAGTGGGTGCGGGAGGATGGCGGGGATGCGGGGCTTCACCCCTCGAATGTCCACGACAACGCCTACGCCTTTGGCGCCATCGATTTCACCGGAGACATGCCCATCATCCTCGGCCCCGATGGCCCCAGCCTGGGGGGCTTTGTTTGCCCCGCTGCGGTGGCCGAGGTCGACCGTTGGAAACTGGGGCAGCTCCGCCCAGGAGATAAGCTTCGCTTCGAACCCATTACCCTTGAAGAGGCGCAAGCGCTCCTCGACGCCCCGCGCCCGGCCCAGCCTTCATCCGCCCCGGGTCGCTGGCGGAAAAGCGCCGAAGACGTGGTACTGCTCAAGGATCCAACCCGAGAGCTGGTGGTGCGCGCCGCGGGGGATCGCTTCCTGCTAGTGGAGCTTGGTCCCACGGAGCTCGATTTACAGGCGCGGATCAAAATCGAGGCGCTCCACCGCTGGCTGGCCGAACAGCGCCACCCAAGCCTTGAGGAAATGACACCGGGGGTCCGCTCCCTGCAGCTACGTGTCCCCCTAAGAGCGCCCCGGGGGCCAATCCTTGCGCTCATCGAGGAGGGCCTTCGCGCCGTAGAGCACGGCAACGCCCTGACCCTTCCGAGCCGCATTGTGGAGCTGCCTCTGGCCTGGGATGATCCTGCAACCCAGGAGGCCACGGCGCGCTATATACAGTCGGTTCGAGACGACGCGCCCTGGTGCCCTCGGAACCTCGAATTCATTCGGCGCATCAACGGCCTCCGCGACGAGCAAGCGGTGAAGGACATCGTCCTCTCCGCCAGCTACCTGGTGCTGGGCCTTGGGGACGTTTACCTCGGCGCCCCGGTCGCTACGCCCTTGGACCCTCGGCATCGCCTGGTGACCACCAAATACAACCCGGCGCGCACCTGGACTCCGGAGAATGCGGTGGGCATCGGCGGCGCGTACCTGTGCATCTACGGCATGGAGGGCCCCGGGGGCTACCAGTTCGTTGGCCGCACGATTCAGGTGTGGAACCGCTATGGCCACGGCAGTCATTTCGAGAAGCCCTGGCTCCTCCGGCCCTTTGACCAGCTGCGCTTCTACGAGGTGAGTAACGAGGAGCTCCTCGAGATGCGCCGCGCCTTCCCCCTGGGCCGCTTACCCCTGCGCATCACGGAAACAACCTTCAGCCCTTCGGAGTACGACGCGTTCCTCAAACGGGAGGCGGAGAGCATTGCCGCCTTCCGTCGCACCCAGCAACACGCCTTCAATGAAGAACGGAGCCGCTGGTCAGCCCAGGACAGCGCCGGCGCGAGCGCGGAACCGCCGGCGGCAGCCCCAGCGGTCACCGTGGAGGCGGGCTTTACGGCGGTGGAAAGCCCTGTCGCTGGCTCGCTCTGGAAGCACGCGGTAACGCCCGGCGCTTGGGTGGAAGCCGGGGAGCCCGTGGCTCTGGTGGAATCCATGAAGACGGAAATTGCTGTGCTGGCGCCGGAGGCGGGCCGCCTAGCGTCCTTTGCGGTGGAGCCCGGGACCCCCGTCACCCCCGGCTCAACCATCGCCCTCCTAGAAAGCGCCTAGGAGGGCGCACACGAAGGGCGCCTAGGCGCCCTCTTCGCTCGTGATATTCGGACCCGTGTAGTCCGGGCTTGCGGCAAAGCGCCGATAGCCCTCAGTCATCGCTCGAGCGCAGTCCCCCGGCGTACCCCCAGCGGTACCACGCTCGGCGCAGGGCCCCTCAATCAGCTCCGGGTGATTCGCTTCCACCCATTTGCGAGCTTCGTAATAGATAGGCTGATCATTGGAACGGGTTTTGATATCGGTAATGCGCCCGTCCGCAATGGTGAGGGTAAAGGTGTCGGTGACCTTGAAGCCTGTCTTGAGCGCCAGCACAGGATCGTCGTCGACGGTGATCGGACATTCCACCACCCCAGGCTCGAGCATTTCGCAGGCGCCTCGCTTCACGATGGCGTAATTTCCGCCCTCGGCCCAACCCTGGTACCAAAGGATGCGGTTCCCTGCGTCGCCAGCGTCCTTGACCAACGCGGCCATGGCTTCGCGATCGAAGGCATAGAAGGCGTCGATAAAGGTTTCTGCGAGGGCCACTTCCGGGGCGAGCTCGGTGGCCGCCTCGGGCGCTGGGGCCGGCGTGGGGGCTTCGGTGGTCATGGGCGCAGCTCCTGCTTCAGGGGCCTCCTTTGAGGCCGGGGCGCAACCGCTAAGCACCGCGAGGGCAAAGAGCCCCGGCGCCCAGCACGCGCGATTTCGGGCCAGCATGGCAAATCTCCTTTTGCGGGCTCATAGCTCCGTCAATCGTTTGGTGGGGTAAAAGGCCAGGGCCAGCTGCTCTCGAATGGAAAGGGCCTTGCCCGTTCCTGCGCCAATTTGTCCAACGGTCTCGTCGCCGCAGTAGGTACCGAAGAGCCGATCCCAAAGGATGATGTTGCAGCCGTAGTTCGAGTTGCTTTGGCACAGCTCCAGGGCATGGTGGGCGTGGTGCTGGGGCGCCGTAGCAAAGATCCAGTCGTAGCCCGGCAGGGAGCGCAGCGGCAGATTGGCGTGATTGAGATTACCGTTCCAGAAGTGGAAGGCCGCGGTCACCGCGATGACGTCTTCGCTGGCCCCAAAGAGCGCCAGCGCGATGGGCGTGCCCAAGGCTAAGGTGAGGTACTCCAGGGGGTGGGTACGGTCCCCGCGAAGACAGCCCATCTTGGTGATGTGGTGATGCGTCGCGTGCATGCGCCAGAAGAACAGCGATTCATGCTGAATGCGGTGGCACCAGTAGTAAATAAAACTCTCCACCAGCTTCACGAGGAACACGGCGCCGAGGAGCCCCGTCACCGTCGTCGGCGCCAAGGTGATATCCAAGGGTGAACGGTCTCGCAACCAGGTGAACGCTTCCGAGAGGGGCGTTTGATAAAAATCGTCGTAGAGGGGAACCCATAGCAGGACCGCAAAGCCTAACCAGAACGCGTCCTCGGCGAATTCCTTTGGCGTCAGCAACCAATCTTCGCGCTTCGTCCACACCCGCTCCGCCACGATCAGCAGGGGAATGGGGAGAAGAATCATCAAGGTGGTGAAGAGATCGGGGTTCATCCATCGCTGGGTAATCATGGTGGCGATGGCCACCATGGAACCCAGGACGAGAACGGGTTGGGGCAGCATCCAGAGCCAGGAGGCTCTGGCGCTGGCGGATCGAGCACTGGGGGCCGCGGCCCCCAGGAGTACGTCGCTCATCAGGGAAAACCTCCTACCCTAGGCCCGCCTTAGCGGGCCGCTCCGTTGTAGGTCACCCCCATGAAGAAGTAGGCGCCCCGGGGACTCACGGGATAGCCGAACTCCGACACGTAGGGCTGGCGGTTGGTGAGGTTAGAAACCCCGCCGTAGACCGTCAGGGCATCGCTGGCTTGCCACGCACCGCGGATGTCCTGGATCAGGCGGGCATCGGCGACGCCGGCGCCGCCGTAGTTCTGCTCGATGGTCTCGATTTCCCCACCGTCCTCGTAGCCGAGGGTCATTTCGTCGTAGTAGACCCCGGACCAGGACAGGCTGTAGGGACCGTAGCTGAGGCCCACGCCGAACTGGGACGCCCACTCGGGCCGACGCATTTCCCCAAGCTCCGGGTTCACCACGGGAGGCTCGCCAGGGCTCGACGGTTCGATAAGATCCAGCTGGTCCTGGCGCGTGGCGTTCATGGAGAGATCCACACCGATGCCCAGCACCTCGAACTGGTAGAGCGCGCCAAGATCATAGCCCTCCGCCTCCACCGCGCCGAAGTTCAGCTGCGTTTGGTTCAGGGACGTTAGACCCCCGTTCTGCGCCGAGTCCGCCGCCGGGTTCCGGGAAATCAAGGGGCAGAAGGCGTTATTGAGGCTCGGGGAGTCGTAGCACCCGTTCACGATGTTCTGGGCCGAGATCGCCACGATGGCGTCCTCGATCTCAATATCCCAGTAGTCGAGGGTCAGGGTGAGCCCCGGCACGAAGCGCGGCTGCACCACCACCCCGTAGGTCACCGTATCCGCCACCTCTTCCGTGAGGGTCGAGTTCCCGCCGGTAGTGCCCGGGAAGCCGGCAGACAGGGGATCCTGGAAGGCGTAGGTGCCGTCGGCGGCGAAGAGCTCGTCGTCGGAGACATTGTTCGCCCGCAGATCGGCTACGCAGTTCGCCTGGCGCACTGCCGGATCCGGCGCCGTGGCAATCTGCGTGGCGTCACAGGGATCTTCCGGACGGAAGAAGGCGCCCTGCGCCGGAGAGAACAGCTCGAAAAGGTTCGGGACCCGCACGGCCCGGGAGAAGCTGCCGCGGAAGCGCACATCCTCGATGGGCTGCCAGACCAGGCCATAGCCGTAGGTGTCATTCTCGCCGAAGGTGGAGTAGTCCGAGCGGCGGAAGGAGCCATTTGCCGTCAGCTCCTGCGCGCCGGGCAGATTCGCCAGCAGGGGAACGCTGATCTCAGCAAAGTAGTCCGTGGTGTCGTACTCCGAGGCACCGGACAGGAGCGTAATGGACGGGTCTTCCCCGAGGCTGCCGGCGTTGGAAACATCACCCACGAAGTCCCCGGCGCTGAACGCTACCCCTTCCGAGGTCACACCGCTCACCGGGAGGATCCCGCGATCGAAGGGGTCGAACTCCTGCGCCGTTTTCTCTTCCCGATACTCGAAGCCCACGGCAAAGCCAATGGGACCCGCGGGCAGGGTGAAGAGGCGGGAAGAATCCCCGCTCACGATGGCTTGGAACACGGTCTGTTCAATGGTCTCGGAGATGGTCCGATCCCGGGTCACAAAGTCGAGGGAGGCTTGGCTCATGGCGCCGCGGCCGCCCCAGATGTTCATGGGTTTGCACTGCCCATCGCCAGGCGTGAAGGTGAAGAAGGAGGAGCGCACGCCGCCGCCCACGAAGGAGAAGATGTCAAAGGGCGTGGTACGCGGGTAGGCCGTGGGGTCCAGGTCGGAGCGGCATACCGCCTCCCCCGTGGCCGGGTCCGTCACCGCATCGATGGCCGCGAAGAAGCGGTCGGCGATCATGTCGTTGCGATCGATCACGTTGCGCTCAAACTTGCCGTAGTTGGCGGACACTTCGTAGTCGAGGCCAACTTCATCGAAGGCACCGCGAAGGCCGCCCACCACGCGGTAGGTTTCCCGCTCCGTGGTGGTGGTGTTGTCCCCCCAGTCGTCCGAGTCCCGGGACATGTAGAGGCCGCCGGGGCCCACGAAGCCCACGCCGTTGGCCTCGTCGATAAAGGGACGCAGCGCATCAGGCAGGAAGGGGTTATCCGGGGCTCCGTAGAGCAGGTCCGTAAAGTTGAAGCCGCCGCCGCCGGACTCCCATTCGCCGTAAACGTACTTCGTCTCCCAGAAGGCTTCCGCCCGGGGATCGAAGGTGTAGTGGCCGTTCACGTTAATGGAGTAGCGCTCGTACTGCGGCAGCACGTAGGGCGACTCCGGCGCGATGTAGCTTTGACGGGCACCGAACTGGTTGAAGTTGTCCGAGACCAGGCCGTCTTGATAGGGCGTCACAACGCCGCTTTCGTTGATGAACCAGCAGCCTCCGGCAGCTCCGAAGGACCCGGCACCCCCTAGGGAACTGTTGTAGCCGGTGAAGCTCTGCAAACAGTCGCTGGTGCCATTGCCGTCGAGGTCCGGCTCCGAACCCAGGGGAATGGCCGTACCGAAATCCCCAAGGGCGATCACGCCATAGGGCGAGGTGATATTGAAGGTGCGCCCGGGCAGGAAGGCCTGGGGCGGCGCGGAGGCGGCGCGCTCAATGATAGCGAGCTCCCCCGCGGTGAGTTCCGGCGCATCTCCGAAGGCGCCCGCATATTCCGCGGCAAAGTCCTCCGCCGCCGTAGGAATGCGCAGACCCACGGGGAAAAGACCGGTGTTATCGAAGTTGTAGTAACGCGCGAAGTTCGGCGTTGCGTCGGCGCTAATATCGCCAGTTTGGAAGCGGAGCGCCGGGTTGGTGTCGTTGTCCCAAACCCCGTCTTCCTTGAAGAAGCTGCGATCGCCCTGCTTCAGGCCATCGTCGTAGTCGTACTGCACGGCCACGGTGACGTTCCCCTTGCCGTCAGCAAAGTTGCGCCCAAACACGGCGGACAGGCTGTAGGACTCGTTGTCCGTTTCCCCGGATAGGCCAGGCTGGAAATCAAACTGAACGCCTTCGAAGTCGTCCTTGAGCACGAAGTTCACGACCCCGGTCACGGCGTCGGCGCCATAGATGGCCGAAGACCCACCGGTCAGCACTTCCACTCGATCGATCAGCGCGCGGGGAATGGAGCCCACGTCTACAGCACTCGTGCCTTCAAAACCCGCTACGTGCCGGCGTCCGTTGACGACCGTAAGGGTTCGCTCAATGCCCAGACCGCGAAGATTCAGGGATGCCCCTCCCACGGCGCCCACATCGCCGATATTGGCGGCGGTGGCGTCGATGGAGTTCGACGAGCTTACGGAGGACAGCAGCGCCGGATTGTCGTTCAAGATCTCCGTGATGTCCGGCTGCCCGCTTTGCGTGATGGTTTCCGAGGTGATGGTGGAGACCGGCTGGGGCGCGTAGACGCTTGCGCTCTTAATCCGGGATCCGGTGACCACCACTTCTTCTACTTCAATTGCTTCTCCCCACGCCCCCGCTGCTCCGAGGCCACTGCCTACGGCAATGGCAATCGCTAGAGCTCGGCGTCGCCCCCTGACACTCGCAGTCTTCATAGTCGTTCTCCAAATATCAGGTCGGTGACCTGCGCTAATTCAGCGCGCGTTCTTGTCATGACGGTCCAGCCGAGGGCTGGGGCCGCGCCTCGCTTCGCGAGAGCACTCCTGTATCCGCAAGATTGATGCCAAAGCGGAATTAAGCAGGGCGCGCCCTTTTTCGACGCAGAGGTCGGCCGAAATATTCCTTCCAGACATTAAAAAGGGGGTAAATAAATGGTTTTTTGCACCAAGACAGACCGCCCGAGGGGTAGGCGCAATTTTTTGGGGAGGGGTGCGCACTCGAAGGGGGCAGAGGGTGCAAAGGCGCTCGCTGAGCAAGGATTGCGCACGGCGCACAAAAAGAGCGCTCACGATGCTCACGCCTGCACCCAAAACGCGCTCGCTATACTCAGCCCAAGTTTCCCGGAGAGGCCGCAGCATGCTCGAACTCATCACCGACCTTTATAAGGGCCTTGCCCGCCTCGGCCCGGGCAGCGACGCGTCCACCCGGCAGGCCCTCGCTCTTGCGGAGGCCGCGGGCCTTTCTTCGACAGCGCCCTTGCAGATCGCCGACCTCGGCTGCGGCACCGGAGCGGCCACCTGGGTGCTGGCGCAGGCCCTCCCTGGCATGATCACGGCCATCGATCAGCTACCGGCTTTTCTGAACGCCCTGGAAGCACGGCGCCCCGGCGCGCCCCTGCTGGCCGCCGTGGAGACGCGCGCTGCAGACTTTTCACACCTGCCCTTTTCTCGGGAAAGCCTCGATCTGATCTGGTCCGAGGGCGCGATCTACAACCTCGGTTTTGCCGCAGGCCTCGCGGCTTGGCGCCCGTTTCTGAAGCCGGGAGGCTTCCTTGCCGTCAGCGAATTAACTTGGCTGACAGACACCCGCGCCGAGCACCTCCAGGCCTTCTGGGAGGAGGCCTATCCGGAGGTGGCCACGGCGAGCACCAAGTTTGCGATCCTCGAGCAGCAGGGGTTTCGCCCCGTGGGCTACTTCCCTCTTCCCCCCGCCTGCTGGCTGGAGGGCTTCTACGAGCCTTTGGAAGCTAGCCTGCCAGCCTTCCTGGCGCGCCAGGGCGCGAGCCCGGAAGCGGAGGCCCTCGGCCAGGAGCTGCGCGAAGAGGCCGCCCTTTACCGGCGCTACGGCGACCAGGTGGGCTACGGCTTCTATATCGCCCAGCGCCTGCCCTAGGCCGCCTGATTCGCCGCGGGCGCTTGCGTTTCGAAGGCGCCGTTGCGATAGCGCGCCACTACGGCGCCCGCCTCCAGGCGGTAAAGGAAGAGCCACTGGTGGTCGAAAAGCGCTTTCACCCCTGGATGGCGCTTGAGGATCTCTAGCACCGAGGCCGCCGGCGCCTCCAGATAGACCGCAAGGCGCAGCGGGGCATGGCGGCTCCGCGCGCCATCGTGGACAGCTTGGAGGGGCAGACCCGTGCGCAGCCAGGGGCGTCCCCCCTCGAAGACCCCAAGGCGCCCGGCCACGTTGTGGAGGAGCTTATTGCCGCTGCCCAGCACCTCCGGCGCCACCGTGACCCCGTAGTAATGAAGGCTGATCCAGCTGGCCACCACCACCGGCGCCGTCAGGATGAGCTCCAGGGTTTTAAACTCAGGGTCGAGGGCCGCGTCGTAGCTGTGCAAAAAGCAGCGCCCCTGAAGATCCAGGCCTTGGGTGACGGCGCGGGGGGCGGCAATAAAGGCCTGGGCGCCGGCGAGCCCCCATTCCGGGCGGAGCTGAGCCCAATGGCGAGCTCGGGCCCCCAGCGTTGCCGCCTGGGCGCCGGGAAGGCCCTGGGCCTGCGCGTTCTGCACTTCGGCAGAGGCCTGCTCCAGCCAAGCCGCTAGCTGGGCCCGGGCGGCGGGGGTAAGCTGGGCCTCGCTCTCCGGAAATATCCGCAGCGTAGCGCTGGCCGTATCGTGGATCGCAGCAAGAAAGCGGGTGTCTTCCGGAATCGGGAGGCCATCTTGGGCAAGCCCGGCTCGCACCGAGGGGTCGTTTAGTAGCGCGGCCGCCAGGCGCGCACTCACCCCCCCATCGTGGCCACCGCAGGCGCCGCACTGGTAAGCGCTGGCGAAGGCGTTGTTGTTTAAGGCCGCGCCATGGCCTACCAAAAGCACCTGAGGGGCAAGGGTTGGTCCAAGGCCCATGGCGCGAAGGATTGTCGTCGCCATGGTGATCCGTTCCCTCAGGGGCAAGGCCTGATCCCAACGCGGCGGGGCGCCCAGCGGCGCCGGCGCCGTGCGGTCGGCCCCCAGCAGTGCGGCGCCATGAGCGAAGCCCAGGGCTTCCACGTAGGCCAAGGCCGAGGCACCCAGGGCGCTGAGGCGGTCTAGGCTTCCAGCCAGTCGCGCACAGAGGGAAGGGGGCGCGTCGGGCTCGCTCCGCACCGTGGGGCTCAGCAACACGGGGCAGCGCGCCTCTTCTCCCGGACCGTGAGCCACCGGTAGGCCAAAGAAGCCCGCAAAGCCCAGGGTTTCGATGGCCGGATCCTGGGCCTCGAGGGCGCGCCGCAGGGGTTCGGAACGCACGTCGATGCAAAACACGGCCTGCAGCGCCGGGCGCCGGGCGGCGATCGCAGGCGCCCGGGTCGAGAGTTGCCCGCACACGCGGCGCTGGGCCGCCAGATCAAGCGCCAGCTGGAGAATTTCATCGTCGCCTGGGGGAATGGCGCCCGCGCTTACCGTTTCGTAAGCGGGAAGCAACGCCTCCCAGGGGGCTTGCAGGGTCGTACTCTTCGCCAACGCCGCCCGCTCCCAAAGCAGCCTCCCGAGCAGCAGGGCCAGGCCCGGCGCCGGGTCATTCTTGGCCCAAAGGCACCAGCGCGCATGTTGAGCCCAACCCCCCAGGGTGTAGAGCAGGCGCTCAAGGTAGGCCGGAAGGGCCGCCTCGGGAACGGCGAGGTCCCCGATACACCAGGCGAGGGCCTCTCCAAGGTTCGCCGGCAGCGCCTCCACGGACACGCTGTAGCATCGGGCCTCCGAATCCTGGGCGAGCCAGCCCCGCAGCTGCTCCAGCGGCGCCCCTGGGGCCATGGACCAGGCGGCCTGCCCGCCATCGAAGAGACTCAGGGCAAAAGGCCCCAGGCAATCCTCCATCCCTTGGCGCCAGGGCCGCTCAAACAGGATTTCCGCAAGATCCAGCACCGTGGGCAGGGGCTCGGGAGGGGCCGAGGACTGCCACAGACGCGTTTTGAGCTGGGCGAGGGACAGGTCCGAGGCGCTTTCCGCTAGCGCCGCTTTGAGGTCTTCATCGAGAAGCTTCCCCTCGCGTAGCGCCTGGCGCACCATTTCCCGCGGAGCCGTAAAGGGGGCGCCGGCCAGGGCTCGAAGGCGCCCCGCCGCCGCGGGGAAGGGCAGCTCGGTGTAGCCCACGGCCGGATTCACGGCCACCGTGGCGTGGAGGGGAAAGGCCGGGGCCTGGGCCGTAAGGGCCGCTTCCGCGCAGGCCAGTACCGTTTCCGGGGTAAGCATCATCACGCGCTCCTTTCAGTCCGCAAGCGAGGAAGGGACGGCAGGCCCTGCACGAGGCGGCAGCGCAGGGCTTCAGCCCAGGGGCGATGGTGCCAACGGTCCACCAGGGCCAGGGCGACACTCACGAGGCCCCCAAGGACGGCCCCCACCGCCAGCACACCCTGAAGGGCCGCACTCGGCGCACGCCAGGCGGGGAAGTACGCGCCCCAGAGGAGGTAGGCGACTTCGTGGGTGAGCAGGAAAAGAGGAAGAAGCAGCAGGCTGAGGGCACCAAGCAGGCGGCGATCGTCCCTGCCCGGCGCCCGGCGAAGCAGGCCGCCGCAGCGCGCCCCTAGGGCCGCCGCAAGGAAGGCGCCCAGCCCAAGGGCCCCGGGGCTGAGGGCTTGTGCGCCGGGGTGAAGCCAGGGCATGGCCACCACCAGAGCGCCATAGCCAAGAAGGTGGACCGCCAGCGCGCCCCCTACCCAAGCGCTGCTGCCAGCGCTTTTCGATGGCGCGGCTGGGGGCGCTACCGCACTCCCTGCCTTAAGGAAGCCATGGGCCTTATAGAGGCCGTGGCTTAAAACGTGAAAGAGCGCTAGGGGCCAAAGCTGTAGGGACAGCTGCACCATGAGCAACCCCATTTGATTCACCGTGGAGAAGGCCAGCGATTGCTTGGCCGTGCCCTGCACGGCCATGAGCACGAGCCCTCCCAGCACGCTGACCGCACCAACGCTCCCCAGCAGCAGCAGCACCTCGGGATGCCGCGCGAGCAAAGGCGCGTGCCGGAGCAGCACCAACACCCCGGCGCTGATCACTCCGGCATGGAACAGGGCTGAGACCGGGACGGGCACGTCCAGGGCTTCCGTAAGCCAGCGATGAAAGGGCAGCAGCGCTGCCTTCATCATCGCTGCGAGCCCCAGCAGCAAGGCGGCGAGGGCTTCGGCCTCAAGGCCCCAGGGGAGTACCGGGGCACGGAGGAGTAGAAACGCGGCAACCCAAAGGACGCCATCCCCAAGCCACCACAGATGCTGAAAGCGCTGTGCCTGGCGCCGCGCCGCCGCCCGCTCGCCGTAATGTCCCAGAAGCTGGGCGACGGCCCAACCCTGCACCGCAAGGGCCACGAGAATCGGCGCCCAGCTTTGCCCATGGGCCAGCAGCCACCCCGCCGCCAGCGCCAGAAGGAGCGCGCCCACAAAAGGCCCCTCCCGAAGCTCGCCATCGAGATGCACGGCGGTGAAGCGCAGCAGCGCCCAGGCCAGCATGGCGAGCAGCGCGCCGAAGGCGCTGCCCAACCCATCGACCCCGAGGACCCAAGGCAGGCCCAGGAACATCACCTCGACTCGCGCGGGCCCGAAGATCGCGAGGAACAGCAGTTCAAGCAGACTGATGCCCAGAAGCCCGGCGCCAGCCCAGGGCAGCGCGCGGCGAAGCCCCATGGGGCGAAAGGCCGGTCCACGGTAGGCCCAGGCACTGAGACAACCCAACACCCCGACGGGGAACAGTAAAAGCCAGCTGAGCGCCATGGAACCTCCTCGTCCGTTGATGGCGCGCAGTGAACCAAAGCTTTACCCGCATTAAAAATTGATATTTAGACACTAATCGTTCTATTTTCTGAAAATGAAGCTCAACCTCCATCACCTGCGTCTGTTTCACGCCGTGGCCACCGCCGACTCCTTAACGGCGGCCGCCCAGGCCCTGAATCTGTCCCAATCGGCCCTCTCCACCCAGCTGCGGCAGCTCGAGGGCCGGCTCGGCAGTGCGCTCTTCGAACGGCGAGGCCGCAAACTTCACCTTACGGAGGCCGGCCGCATCGCCCTCGACCACGCGGAGACCATCTTCCGCACAGCCGAAGATTTAACGGCCACCCTGACCCAAAGCACCCGGCGCCAGCAGCCCCTTCGGGTGGGCGCCCTGGCCACGCTCTCACGGAACTTCCAAATCCAGTTCCTGCGCCCCCTCCTCGGCGATCCGGAGCGGCAGGTGCAGCTGCGCTCCGGCAGTCAGGATGAACTCCTCGAGGCCCTGGAAGCCTTGGAACTCGACGTGGTGTTGACCAACCAGCCCCCGCCCCCCGCGGGGCCCCAGCCCTGGCTGGTGGAGACCCTCGCGGAGCAGGCCATTAGCCTTATCGGAAAGACGCCTATTGAAAGTGAGCGCCCACTTGACCTCAAGCTCATCCTCAAGGATCAGCCCCTCATCGTCCCCAGCGAACGCTCCGTTCTCCGGAGTGGGCTGGACGCCCTGCTGGTTAAGCTAGGGGTGCGCCCACGCATCGTCGCCGAGGCCGACGACATGGCCATGCTGCGCCTTTTAGCCCGGGAAGATGCGGGGCTGGCGGTGCTGCCGCCCATCGTGGTTCAGGATGAGCTGGCCCAGGGCCTGCTGCACGAGGTGGCCCAGCTCCCCAATCTTCGCGAGAGCTTCTACGCCGTTACCCGAACCCGGCGCTTCCCCCATCCGCTCCTCGCCACCGTACTCCAGGAAGGCCAAGGCGCTCCCGACGCCTAACCCTTGGGCTCCCTCGCCCCCGGCGCTATGCTCCAGAGCATAAAAAACCGGTGGTTTGAGGGAGGACCCGATGAGCAACGCGTCACCGCGCTGGCACAACCTGTTTCCCGATTTGGACTTTGACCCCGATGCGCTCCGGGAGCGCTACCGGCAGGAGCGGGACAAGCGCCTTCGGGACGACGGCGAGAATCAGTACCTCGAAGCCGCGGAGAACTTCGCCCACTACGCGGACGAGGATCCCTACACGGCGCAAACGCCTCGGGAGGCCATTAAGCGCGACGTCAACGTGGTGGTGGTGGGAGGCGGCTTCAGCGGCCTAATGGCTGCGGCCCGGCTGAAGGAGCGGGGCGTCGAGGACGTGCTGCTCATCGAAGCGGGAGGGGATTTCGGCGGCACCTGGTACTGGAACCGCTACCCCGGCGCCCAGTGCGATATCGAATCCTACTGCTACCTGCCGCTTCTGGAAGAAACGGGCTACATGCCGAAGGAAAAATATTCCTTCGCCCCGGAGATCTTTGAGCACACCCGCCGGGTGGGAGAGTACTTCGGCCTCTACGAGCTGGCCCTGTTCCAAACCCGGGTGAAGGATGCGGCCTGGCAGGAAGACCGCAAGCGCTGGCGCCTCACCACGGACCGAGGGGACGTGCTCGACGCGCGCTTCCTCATCCAGGCCACGGGCCCCGCTAACCGGCCGAAGCTGCCGCAAATTCCCGGCATCGACCGCTTTAAGGGCCACAGCTTCCACACCGCCCGCTGGGACTATGAATACACTGGCGGCGATCACCAGGGGAACCTGCATAAGCTTGCGGATAAGCGCGTGGGCATCATTGGCACGGGCGCCACGGCCATTCAGTGCATCCCCTTCCTGGGGAGGCACGCCAAGGACCTCTATGTGTTTCAGCGCACCCCCTCCTCCGTGGATCTGCGCGGCAACAGCCAAACGGATCCGGAGTGGTACGCGGGGCTGAAGCCCGGCTGGCAGCGGGACCGCCGGGAGAACTTCGCCGCGGTGCTCGCGGGGCAGAACTTCACCGTGGATTTGGTGGCCGATGGCTGGACCGACATCGCGAGGCGCATCGGGCTTTCGCTCATGAATCGGCGCAGCGATGCGGGCAACCTCGATATGGAAGAGATCTCCCTGCGTAGCGAAGTCGCCGATTTCCAGAAAATGAACGAGATCCGGGCCCGGGTCGATGCGGAAGTCAGCAAGGCCGAGGCCGCGGAAGCGCTCAAGCCCTGGTATCGCCAGTTCTGCAAGCGCCCCACCTTCAACGACGACTTCCTGGCGACCTTCAACCGGGACAACGTTCACCTCATCGACGTGTCCGCGAGCAAGGGCGTGGACGGCATCACGGAGAAGGGGGTGCTGGCCAACGGCGAGGAGATCGAGCTCGATTGCCTGATCTTTGCCACGGGCTTTGAGATCACCACCTCGGCCCATCGGCGCGTGGACTTCGATACCCGGGGGCGGAACGGCCAAAGCCTTTACGACCATTGGGGCGAGGGCTTCCGCACCCTTCACGGGCTGTCCAGCCATGGCTTCCCCAACTGGTTCACCATTGGCATCAATCAAAACGGCCTCTCCCCGAACATGACCGCCATGTTCGACGATCAGGCCGTGCACGTGAGCTACATCATCGACGAGGTGCAAAGGCGCGGCGCCACCACCATCGAGGTGGACGCCGAGGCCGAGAAGGCCTGGGTGGAGGAGATTGTGCGCCTCGCCGGAGGCGGCAATGCGGAGTTCCTCGAAGCCTGCACCCCGGGCTACTACAACCGGGAAGGGCAGGTGGGCAAGGGCGTTTCCATGCAGAACTCCCCCTATGCCCCGGGGATTAACGCCTTCAACGAGCTCTTGGCGCGCTGGCGCGAAGCCGGAACCCTCGAAGGCATGACCCTCGCCACGGAGCCCAACGCATGATTCGCCGCACCCTACTTTTGTTGCTAGCGACCCTGGCCGCCGCCGCGGGCGCTGCGCCGATCACCCTGACCACGCCCCAGGGGCCGATCCTCGGCACCCAGGGGGATGACGGCATCGCCGTCTTTAAGGCCATTCCCTACGCCCTGCCCCCCACCGGGCCCCGGCGCTGGGCGGCCCCGGAGCCGGCGCCGGCCTGGGCGGGGGTGCGCGACGGGCGGGACTTCTCGCCCCAGTGCACGCAAGCGCCCTACCCCGCAGCCAGCGTCTTCGCTCGGCCGCACCGGCCCACCTCGGAGGATTGCCTCTACCTGAACGTCTGGACCGCCAACCCCAAGGGCAAAGCGCCGGTGATGGTATGGATTCACGGCGGCGGCCTCACCCGGGGGACCGGGGCCACGGACGCCTACGATGGCGCCGCCCTCGCCCGGCAAGGGGTGGTGGTGGTCACCATCAACTATCGCCTCGGCGTTATGGGCTTCCTCGCCCATCCGGCGCTGTCCGCCACGGACCCCGAGGGCGTTTCCGGAAACTACGGCTTTTTAGATCAAGCCCAGGCCCTGCGCTGGGTGCGCGATCACATTGGCGCCTACGGCGGGGATCCGTCGCAGGTGACGATTTTCGGGGAATCGGCCGGAGCCCGCAGCGTTCACGCCCTACTCGCCATGCCGAGCGCTCGGGGACTGTTCCATCGCGCCATTGCCCAATCCGGCGGCGGCTTCTCCCCCACCCAGGCCCTCCGCGATGAGGTGCATGGGCTCCGCAGCGCTGAGGACTGGGGTACGGAACTCGGAGACCGGCTTGGGGCGCAAAGCGCCGAGGCCCTACGGGCGCTGCCTGCCGGGGAGGTTCAACGCGCAGCGGAAGGCCTGGGCCTGCCCTTAACCACGGTCGTTGATGGGGTGGTCATGCCCGAGCAGCCCGGCGACCTCTACCGCGCCGGCCAGATGGCGAAGGTGCCCGTGCTCCTGGGCTTCAACAAGGACGAGGGCACCTCCCTCACGGCGCCGAGCCAGCGTCCCAAAACCCGGGAGGCCCTGAGCGAGGGCTTCGAGCGCCGCTTTGGCCCCCACGCGCCCCGACTCCTGGCGCACTACGCCGGGGACCCGGAACGGGCCTGGCTCGATGCGTTCCGGGATCAGCGCTTCGGCTGGGAAATGGTGAGCTGGGGGGAAGCGGCGGCCGCAGCGGAGCAGCCTGCCTACCTCTATTACTTCACCCATCATCCGAGCGGCCCCTACGCCGCCCAGCTTCGCGCCTATCACGCCGGGGAGATTCGCTACGCCTTCGACAACGTCGCCCTAAACCCCGATGCCACGGAAGCGGACTACGCCCTCAGCAAGATGATGAGCGGCTACTGGGTGGCCTTCGCGAAAACCGGGAATCCGAACCACGAAGGGGCCCCGCAGTGGCCCCAGTGGACCCCGGAAACCCGACCCTTCCTCGAACTGGGCGCCACGCCCCGGGCGGCGCAGGGGCTCCTCGGAGAGGCCAAGGCGCTTTTCGACGCCCTGCCCCCCGCCTTCCGCGTACGCCGCTAGCTTGCGCTTACGCTCGGGGCTCCGCGCCCCGAGCGCCCTTCTCCAGGCGGCGTCCCAGCCAGCCCATGGACAGAAACAGCACCACGTAAACCCCGGCCGCTACGGCGTAAGGCAGGGTCGGCTGAAGCTGGTACAACGCCCCCCCAAGCATGGGGCCAATGGCGAAGCCTAGGGGGCCGCAGGACCCCGCCACCCCCGCCACCGCGCCCTGCTCCTCCGCGGACACGGCCAGGGAGGCCCCGGCCATGAAGCCCGGCCCTGCCAGGCCCATCCCAAAGCCCTGCACCATCATGGCGGCGGTGAGCACCCACCGCGATTCCGTGAGGGCCATGGTGGCAAAGGCCAGAAACAGCAGGGGCATGGCCACGCGCAGCAAGGTAAACGGCGCCAGCGACAGGCGCTGCACCACCACCCCCTGGGCCAGGAGCGAGGCCGCGGCGGAGAGCATCATGCCAAGGCCCACGGCCTGGGCGGTCTCCGTGGCCGACAGGCTAAGCGCATCCTGAAAGCGAAAGCCCATGGTTTGCTGCACCAGGGCCATGCCAGAAAACATGGTCACGCCCACGATAATGAAGGGGAAAATGCGCGGGTCGCGATAGCGCATCTTGGCACCAAGGCGCGGGGCGTTGTGCCGCGGCGGCTCGGGCAGGAAGCGCCAGATGAAAAGCCCATTCAAAAAGGCCAAGGCCGCCATCACCCACAGGGGCATGAGGAGGGAGAAGACGGCCAGGGCTGCCACCGCGGGCCCCATCATGGAGCCCAGGTTGTTCGCGGCGCCCGCCGCACCCATACCCTTAGTGCGGTTTTCCGGGCTCGTAATATCGGCCATGAAAGCGTTCGCCGCGGGCATGGTGGCGGACATGACCGCCGCGTGCACCATGCGCGAGGCCACAAGCGCGGCAAAGAGCGTGGTCCCCGTGATCGCTGCGGACAGGCCCAGGTAGATCACGCCGTTGAAGAGGAAGGTGCCGAAGGCAAAGCCAAAGAGGCCGATGAGAATGACGGCCTTCCGACCCAGGCGATCACTGAGCCGGCCCCAGCGCGGGCTGGCCAAGAACACCGTGATGGAGGACGCACCGATGATGGCGGTGATCTGAAACTCCGTGAGCCCCATCTCCCGGCCCACGGGGGCCAGTATGGGAAAGAGCACGGTAAAGCCCATGCCCACCACCACCAGGGAGATGAGCAGAATCCGCTTCGCCCTAGCCTCCGAGAACTCCGTCATACGTTAATCCGTCTTACCCGCACTCTTTCGGCGGGCTATCAGACCAGGGTCCCGGGGGAAGCGCCAGCCCCGCGGCCCTGGCCGCCCCTAGGCGCCCCTCGTTCACTGGGGCGGCGCGATTCCGGCGGACTCGAGAGCCAGGCGCTTGGCGCCCTCAATATCGTAGTGAGCCCGGGACACGATGCGCTGGGCGTAGAGGCCGCCCCCGGCCTGGATTTGCGTCACCGCATGCCAGCCCCCGAGGGCGTCCGCCGTGAGGTCGCGGATGGCGTGGAAGAGCTTCATGCGATAAGCCCCATCCACGGCCTGCATGGTTCCCATGTACTTCCGCACGAGGTGGCCCGTTTCTTCGTTTTCGAGATCGGCGGTGGCCGGCGTCGTCAGGATGGCGCCGCCGCCGATATCGTGGAGGTGCCGCACCATGAGGCTGTAGTTCGCGGCCCCGTGATACTTCCCGGCGTTGGTGAAGAGCTCATTGGGGAAGGCCTCGCCGTCGGTGGTGACGTGGCAGTGGCTGATCGCGGCTTCAAGAGACGCGCGCACGAGGGTGGCGTTGATGATCATCTCAGAGATCTTCTCCTTGATGTGCCCCACGCGCTGCAGCCCGTTCGCCTCGGCAATGAGCTGGGCAAAGCCCACGAGGCGGTCATAGCCCGTGGCCATGCCCGCAAGGCCCCCAAGCCGCTCCCACAGCCCAAGGGAATGGGCGAACACCGCCGCGTGCTCCACCTGCCCATCAAGGAACACGCGCTCGTAGGGCACGAAGACGTCGTCAAAGATCACAAAGCCTTCCGGCGTGTGGTGCTTCCCGGAGAAGGGGAAATCCCGCGTGTCCTCGTGGCGCGGCGCATAGGTCGTGTTGACGATGCGCACCCCCGGAGCATTCACCGGCACCATGGCGCCGATGGCGTAGGCCTCTTCCCCGGGCTTCATGGCCTTGGTGGGAATGGTCATGAGTTCGTGGCCCATGGAGGCCGCGGAGATATGGAGCTTCGCGCCCCGCAGCACCACCCCCTGATCGTTGCGGGAGACGACGCGCACGTAGGCGTCGGGGTCATCCTGCTGCCCCGGGCGACGGCTCCGGTCGCCCTTGGCATCGGTGATGCACTGGGTGATGCGCACATCGTCGGCCTGCGCCTGCTTAACCCAGGCGCGAATGCGCGCCGCATGCTCAGGCATGGCCTCGCTGATGCGATCGGCGGCGGTGAGCAGGGTCATGATGGAGGCGTAGGTGACGTGGGTCAGGAGATCCACCGTTTCGTGGAGCTCCACCTGGGCCCGAAGCGAGTCCGCGTCCTTCGGCACCTCCATAAAAGCGCCGATGGCCCCCGGCGTCGGGTCATAGAAACGATCGTAACCGGCCGCGGCGGAATCCACCGTTTGCCCCAGTAGCGGATGGGCAGTGACATCCTCCACCCGCTGCCCCTCAAAGTACGTGGCCCGGCCATCGCGTAGCGAGGCCCGGTATTGCTCACCGGTCATCATCGGCAGACGCTCCCCTTCTTTGCCTTGCAAGCCCCCTTGCAAGTGCCCCTTGAAGGGTCGGCCGAAGGGACTCATCTTTAGCCCTCTCGCCGCCTGCCCGAGCAGGCCGCCCAGCTAAGGACCGAGCCCATGCGCCAACCCCTCCCCCTTTTGATCCTAACGCTCCTCCTGGCCAGCTGCACCACCAGCCCCACGGGGCAACAGCAGCTGCTCCTGTTCTCGGAGCAGGAGATGGCGAAGCTGGGGGACGAAAGCTTTGAGGAGATCAAAGCGCAGGAGACGCTCCTGCCCGAGGGAGAGGTCACCGCCTACGTGCGCTGCGTCACCGCGCCCCTTACGGCCCAGGTGGGGGGCGACTGGGAGGTGCGGGTGTTCCAAAGCGACGATGTGAACGCCTTTGCCCTGCCCGGGCGCCACATTGGCATCTACACCGGGCTCCTCGGCGTCGCTCAGGATGCCGATGCCCTGGCGGCGGTCATCGGCCACGAAATTGCCCACGTGCTGGCCCGCCACGGCAATGCCCGGGTGAGCACGCAGATGGCCACGCAAACGGGCCTCGAGCTGCTCTCGGCGGTCAGCGGCATGCAGAGCCGCCCCGGGGGCGATGATCTCCTCGCGGCCCTGGGCCTGGGGGCCCAGGTGGGCATTCTCTTGCCCTTCTCCCGCCAGCAGGAAAGCGAAGCGGACCTCCTGGGCCTGCGCCTCATGGCCGACGCCGGCTTTGACCCCGCGGGGGCCCTACGCCTGTGGGAAGCCATGGGCGCCCAGGACGGGGCCGGACAGCGCCCGCCGGAGCTCCTCTCCACCCACCCGGCCTCCAGCACGCGCCTTGCCGCCCTACGCCAGGCCCTTCCCGGGGCCCAGGCCCGCTACGACCAGGCCCGGGCTTCGGGGCGAAGCCCCGCCTGTCGGCTGCTTTAAGTCGACGAGGCCCGCGGGGGTCGCCCTGCGCCCTTAAGCTAGGGCACCCTTGGCCGATAGCCCTAGGGTGACCCCGGGGCCAGCCCAGGGAAGGGACGCTTTACTATGGTGGATAGTCCGCGCCTGCCCTTTGCGGCGCCCCAGCGCACCCCCACCGCCGCAAAGGCCGCGCTCAGCAGCGCCCTGGTCGGGGCAGGTCAGCAAAAGGTTGCCACCTTTCTGTTTCAGGAAGGCAGCCAGGGCACCTTTGCCCTGGGCAGCCGGCGCTTTCAGACGTCCCTCCAGGGGGCACCTCCCCTGAAACCCGGGGATCAGCTAGTGCTGGAAGGGGGCGGCGAAGGCCAACCTCTCCAGGTGCGAGAGCTGCTTCGAAAGGAAGGGCAGAGCCTCAACCAAGCCGCCCTGGATCGGCTCTGGCGCGGCGCTGCAGGGCGCGATCAAAGCCCTCGCGCGGTGAATCAGCAGGCCTCCCAAAGCAGCTTTTCCGATCCCCGCCTCCAGGGGCTCGCCCAGGGCCTCCGCGCCCTCAGCGGCCAACTGCCCGCCCTATCCCTAAACGCCCTCTCGGCGAATAGTCTGCAATCGGCCCTCGAGGAAAGCGGAATTTTCTTCGAGGGCAAGCTCAAGGCCGGTCAGGCGCCAGCGCGAGATCAGCGAGGCGTGCTCCTTAAGCTGCGGGGAGAAATTCAGGAGGCCCTCGCGCAGCGCCGGGATGGCAGCCCGCCGTCTCCGCAAAGCCAGCCTCCCCGCACCGGCGTCGCCCACGGCCAAGCCACGCAGGTGCAGGCCAGCGCCGCCCAGCGCCTCGGTAGCGAGCTGCAATCGCCCCAGCTGACCCCGGCGCCCCGGCAGGAGGGCCGACGGAAGGTGGGGGAGCCCCCGGGGAAGACTGAGGGGAAAGGCGCTTCCCGGGAAACCCCGGTGCTGGAGTTAGAGCGCGCCCTCGCCGAAGACACGGCGAAGCTACAGCGCCTGGAGCGACAGCTTGACCAGGGCCTCGCCCGCCTGCGCCTGTTCCAGCATCACAGCTTGAGCCAACCCCCGGACCAGCCAAGCTGGCTTCTCGAACTCCCCATCGCCTTCGCCAACAAGGAACAGCTTTGGCAGGTGCAAATTCGCCGCGAAGCGCCGCGGCGAGACGCGGTCGAGGGCGCCGCGCGCTGGATGGCGCGCCTCGCCGTGGAGCCGGGCACGGCCAACGCCATCGAGGGGCAGATCACCCTGGATGGGAAGCACTTAAGCGGCCGGCTTTGGTGTGCGGCGCCGGAAACGGAGGCGCGGCTTGGGGCCGCCCTCGGCGGCCTGCGCACCCACCTCGCGGAACAGGGCTTTGTGGTGGACCAGTTTGGGGTTCATCGGGGCCAGGCCCCCGCGCATCTGCGCGTGGCCACGGTGGAGCCTACGCGATGAGCCGTCAGGAGAGCGGGCAAAGCGTCGCCGTCGCCCTGAAATGGGAGGGCACCCGCGAACGGGCCCCGGAGGTGGTGGCCAGCGGCCGCGCGGCCATCGCCGAGGAGATCCTCCGCCGCGCCGACGCCGCCGGCGTGCCCCATTACCCTGACCCGGAACTGGCCCCCCTCTTGGCCCTCGTACCTCCTAGCCATGAGGTACCCCCAGCCCTCTTCCGCGCCGTCGCCGAGGTGCTGGCCTTCACCTACTGGACCCTGGGCAAGCGCCCGGGGGATGGCAGCGCCGAGGGCCCCTGAGCCCCAGCAGACAGCTGCAGGGGGCCCGGGACTGTGGCACCCTAAGGACCGTTGCTTCGCCGGGGATTGCCCATGGCCGCACGGCACCCGCCCTACCCCCTTCGACCTCGAGCTTCCCTAGGCTCGGCCGCCGTTCTTTTGGCCCTGCTGCTCACCAGCCTCGGCGCCGCGGCTGTCCCCCGCCCCCCGGCGGCGGACTATTACGAGCGAGCCGTCAGTGCCGCCCAAGCCGGCGCAACGCTCCAAGGACGGCTCGCCCTCGAGCCCCTGCTCCATCGGCCCCGCCTCTCCCGAGAGCAGCGCGCCTTTGCTTATTTCCTCCGGGGCCTGTTGTTCTACCGGGATCAGCTCTTTGTCTCCGCGGCCCAGGACTATCAGCGCGCCCTCGAGTTCGACCCCGGCCTTGCGCCAGCGCAGAACGCCCTGGCCTGGCTATCCCTGAAGGGGCTTGGGGTCGCCCCTAATCCCCGCCGGGCCCGAAGCCTCTACGCTCGGGCGGCGCGCCAGGGCCATGAAGAAGCGCTCTTTAACGGCGCCGTACTGCGGGAGCAGGGTATCGGAGGCCCCGTGGATCTTGCCGGGGCCCTGGCCTTCTATCGCGAGGCCGCGGAGCAGGGCCATGAACCCTCGCTGCTACGCGCCGGCGAGCTCCTCGCCCAGGGGCAGGCGCCGGAAGCTCTGGCAGCGCCCATCGAAGCGCTCCTCACCACCGCTGCGGAGGCGGGCCTCGGGGAGGCCGCGGCGTTGCTCGCCACCCTTTGGGCCCCTCGGGACGCAGCGCAGTCCAGCGCCTGGCGCCTGCGCGCCGCCACCGCGGGCGTTCCCCGAGCCCAGTTTGAACTCGCAGCGGAGCTCGAGGACGGCGGGAAGGGATTGGAAGCCCTGCAATGGCTCAAGACCGCCGCCAAAGTGGGCCATGAGGGCGCGCAGCGCCGTTTGGCCTGGGCCCTGGAAAGCGGGCGCCTTGGGCGTCGCGATCTGCCTGAAGCCCTGCGCTGGTACGCCCGGGCTGCGGCCAAGGACGACCCCTACGCGCAAACGGCGCTGGCGCGGCTCAAGTGGACCGGGCAGGGCCTCGCCCAGGATCAAACCGGGGCCCTCACGCTGCTACGGAAAGCCAGCGCGGCAGGCTACCAGGACGCCCAGCGCGCCCTGGCCTGGCACCTGGCCACCGCCGCGAATCCCGAGCTTCGCGATGGCGCCTACGCCCGGGCCCTAGCGGAGCCCCTCGCCCAGGCGTCACCCACGGCCTCCCATCTGGCCGTGCTGGCCGCGGCCCACGCCGCGAGCGGGGATTTTGCGGAGGCCCTGCGCTGGCAGAAGCGCGCCCTGGCCTCCGCCGCCGACCCCCAACCTCTTCAGCGGGCCCTTCTGGCCTACGAACGCAAGGAACTGCTGCTTGAATAAGCCAACGGAAGGAACGGACCAAGCCCAACCCGGCACGCTGGTTTGGGATGGCTGGCTGCGCCTCTTTCACTGGGCCCTCGCCGCCGCCGTGGGAGTGTGCGTCTACACGGGCCTCTTCGGCGGCTTCGAGGCCATGGATTGGCATCAGTGGGGCGGCTTCACCGTGCTAGCCCTCGTACTCTTCCGCCTCCTTTGGGGCGTCGCTGGCCCCGCCACGGCGCGCTTTAGCGATTTCCTCCGGGGGCCCGGGACGGTGCTGGCTTACGTTCGGGCCTTAAGCCCGGGGCAGGCGCCCCAGCGCCGGGGGCACAATCCCCTGGGCGGTTGGGCCGTGGTGCTCATTCTTCTGGTGGTGGGGCTCCAGGGGGTGACGGGGCTCTTCACCACGGACGATCTGTTTGTGGAGGGCCCCCTTTACGATCTCGCCAGCGAGGGCTGGGCGCGGCTTGCGAACCAAATCCATGGCCTGGGCCCCTGGACCGTAGGCAGTGTCGTGGGTCTCCATCTGCTGGCCCTGGCGGTGCATCGCGGGGTATTCAAGGAGCGCCTGCTCGGCGCCATGGTGAGCGGCCGGCGGCCGGAGCACACGGGGGAGGATATTCAGCGCCGCCCCCTCCTCGGGGGCGGGCTGATGGTGCTGGCGGCGGGGGTGGTGTGGGCCGTGCTGACCTATCTGCCCTAGGCCCCCAGCACCGGGGGCTTACTTCGCGCGGAAGCTATCGTGGCAGCCCTTGCAGGCGCCCCCTAGGGTTTTGAAAGCACCCATGAAGGCGGCCTGATCGCCGCTATCGGCCACGGCGCCAAGGGCCGCGGCGGCTTCGAGGAAGTTCTGCCGACGCTCGGCGAAGGTTTCCGGATCGCTCCAGATTTCCGCCTTGGCGTGGCCCCCTTCGATGTAGGAGTCGGCGGGGAAGATGTGCTGGGTGACCGGCGCCAGGGCCGCAATGCCCTTCGCATGGAGGGCGAGATCCTGCTGATGGGGCACTTCGCCCTTGATAATGCCGACCATCGCGCTCATGTGGCCGCCGATGGCTTCAAAGATTGCTTCCCGGTATTCCGCCGCGCCTTCGTCCGCCGCCTGAGCGCCGCTGGCCAGAAGGGCCGCGGACAGGATGGCCGCGCGAAGGGGCCGAGCTTGAAAAAATGCCATGGTGCATCTCCTGAAAATGCTGGGGGATAAGGCGTTTGCTTGCCCCCTCAGTGTGCCCAGGGCGAGGGAGAACGCAAGCCCCGATTGCGAGGGCCGCGGGGCCGGGGTAACGTCCCCTTTTTACCCAAGGACTGCGCGCCATGTCGGAAGGGACCGAAACCCCCGCCGCCCCCACCGCTGCCGAGCCTAGCGCCAGCGCCGATGCGCTGGGCAACTTCGAACACACCTTAGATGCCCTCGAGGCCCTGGTGGAGCAGCTGGAAAGCGGCGATCTTTCCCTCGAGGCCGCCCTCGGCGCCTTCGAGCAGGGCATCGCCCTAACGCGCCAATGCCAGAAAGTGCTGTCCGTGGCCGAGCAGCGGGTCCGCGTCCTTCTGGAGGAAGACGGCGCCCAACGCACCGAACCCCTCAGCCCTAGCGACGCCCCTTGAGCCCGGAACCCTTCGACGGCTGGCTAGCGGCGCAGCGCCCGGCCATCGACGGCGCGCTCACGGCCGTGCTGGCCCGGGCCGGGGCGGCTACGGAAAGTTTGGGGGAGGCGCTGACCCACGCCGTACTCCTGGGGGGTAAGCGCCTTCGCCCTGCCCTAGCCCTTGCGGCCCAGGAGGCCCTAGCGCCAGGTTCCGCACCGGAGCCGGCGCTCATGGCCGGGGTGGCCGTGGAGCTGATCCACGCCTATTCCCTGGTGCACGATGACCTACCTGCCATGGACGACGACGCCCTCCGCCGAGGTCAGCCCACGGTGCACGTCGCCTTCGGAGAGGCCACGGCGATCCTCGCCGGCGACGGTCTCCTCACCCTCGCCTTTGAACATATGGCCAGCGCACCGGAGCTCGCGTCCCTTCCCCCCGCTCAGCGCCTACAGATGTTGCGTACCCTAGGGCGCGCCGCCGGCGTCGCGGGCATGGTCGGGGGCCAAGCGCTGGACATGGCCAGCACGGGCCAGCGCATCACGGAAGACGCCCTCAGTGCCCTTCACCAGGGGAAAACCGGCGCCCTCATTCGCGCTGCCCTCACCCTGGGTGCGCTCACCACCCGGGAAGCCGCCCCAGCCCACCTCGAAGCCCTCGAGGCCTACGGCGAGGCGCTTGGGCTCCTGTTCCAGGTGACGGACGATCTTTTGGATGCCACGGGGGATACGGCCACCCTGGGAAAAACGGCGGGCGCCGATGCCGCGCTGGGAAAGGCCACCTACGTATCGATCCTGGGCCTTGCGGGCGCTGAGGCTCGCGCCGACGGCCTTCTTGAAGCCGGGCTTGAGGCCCTTTCCCCCCTGCCCCAGGGCGAACGCTTAGCCGCTGCCCTGCACTGGGTTCGGAATCGCCGCTTTTAATGGGACGGCCGGGAAAGTGTCAGGTAAAGTAAACAGTCAAATTCGTCCGCAGAACACTGCGGCACCGGTCTAAGGCACGGCATGATTGAAGCCATTCCCAGCGAGCGGCCCGCGACACCGCTTCTCGATCGCATCGACGGCCCGGAGGCGCTGCGCCGCCTGCGCCCGGACCAGCTCCCGGAGCTGGCCGAGGAACTCCGCCACTTCCTAGCCTGGAGCGTCAGCCAAAGCGGCGGCCACTTCGGCGCCGGCCTCGGGGTGGTCGAACTCACCCTGGCCCTGCACTACAGCTTTAATACCCCGGAGGATCGCATCGTCTGGGACGTGGGCCACCAAGCCTACCCCCACAAAATCCTCACGGGGCGGCGGGAAGCCATGCCCAGCATCCGCCAATACGGCGGCCTGGCCCCCTTCCCCCAGCGAGACGAATCCCCCTTCGACACCTTCGGCGTGGGCCATTCGAGCACCTCCATCAGCGCCGCCCTGGGCATGGCCCTGGCCTCGGCCCGGGCCGGCTCGGACCGCCGCGCCATCGCGGTCATCGGCGACGGCGCCATGACCGCCGGCCTTGCCTTTGAAGCCTTGAACCACGCCGGAGAGGTGGACGAAGACCTCCTGGTGATTCTGAACGACAACGCCATGTCCATTTCAGAAAACGTCGGCGGCCTGTCGCGCTACTTCGCCCGCATCTTTGCTAGCCGGCTCTACGCCTCCGTGCGCGAGGGGAGCAAGCGGGTCCTGAAGCGCATTCCCGGGGCCAGCGGCGTGGCCCGCCGCGCCGAGGAGCACATGAAGGGCATGGTGGTGCCGGGCACGCTCTTCGAGGAGCTCGGCTTTAACTACATCGGCCCGGTGGACGGGCATAACCTAGAAGAGCTGCTCTCGGCCTTCCGCACCTTAAAGCACCTCCGGGGGCCCCAGTTCCTTCACGTGATTACGCAGAAGGGGAAGGGCTTTAAGCCGGCGGAGCAGGATCCCCACGGCATGCATTCCCTGGCGAAGGTGAAGCCCAAGGGCAGCCCCCCCGCCAGCAATGGGCCGAAGTACGCCAACGTCTTCGGGCAGTGGCTGGTGGATATGGCCGAGCAGGATCAGAGGCTCATCGGCATTACGCCGGCGATGTCTGAAGGCTCCGATCTCATCGCCTTCTCGAAGCGCTTTCCGCAGCGCTACTTCGACGTGGGTATCGCTGAGCAGCACGCCGTCGCCCTGGCCGCGGGGCTCGCCTGCGAAGGGGCGAAGCCCGTGGTGGCGATCTACTCCACCTTTCTCCAGCGCGCCTACGATCAGCTGATTCATGATGTCGCGATTCAGGGGCTGGACGTGCTGTTTGCCCTGGATCGGGCGGGGCTCGTAGAAGACGGCCCCACCCACGCGGGCATCTTCGATCTGAGCTTCCTGCGCTGCATCCCCGATCTCGTGATCATGGTGCCGGCGGACGAGAACGAAACCCGGGCCATGCTCACCACGGGCTATCAGCATCCCGGGCCCGCCGCGGTGCGCTATCCCCGGGGCACGGGGCCGGGCACGCCCATCGACGAGGCCCTGACGGCCCTGCCCATCGGCAAGGCGGAGGTGCTGCGGAAAGGCTCCCGGGTGGCGCTCCTGGCCTTCGGGCCCCTGGTGCAGCCGGCCCTGGCGGCAGGGGAAGCCCTGGATGCCACGGTGGTGAATATGCGCTTCGTGAAGCCGCTGGATGAGGCCTGCATCGCCGAGCTGGCCGCCACCCACGACCTACTGGTGACCCTGGAAGAGAACGTTATTGCCGGGGGCGCGGGCTCCGCCGTGCTGGAGGTTCTGGGCACGCTAGGCAATGCCCCACCTTGCCTCACCCTGGGCCTGCCCGATCGCTGGCTCCCCCATGGCAGCCCGGAAACGGTGCTCACGGAGCTGGGGCTGGACCGGGACGGCATCGTTAAAACGGTCCAAGCGCGGCTAGCCGCCCTTTAGGCCTGCTTAGGGCTGGGAGAAGTGGTCCCAGCCCGCCTGCCCCAGGGGCGGTAGGCCGCGCAGGCCCGCTTCAGCCTCGCAAACGCCGATCTCCCGAATCGCCACCCCTCCCTTCGCGGCCAAGGCGGCCAGCTTTTCCGCCGTGGCCTCCGCCGGGGGCAGGGTGAAGAGCAGTTCGTAGTCATCGCCGCCGGTGAGCGCCGCCTCAAGGGTGTCCACGCGAGGCACAGCCCCGGGATCGACCCGCATCCCGACCCCGGAAGCCTCTGCGAGGTGACCCAGCTCGGCCACCAATCCATCGGAGATATCAATGCACGCCGTGGCCTTACCGCGGAGGGCGAGCCCGAGAGCCACCCGGGGCTCGGGCGTGAGATAGGGGGCCAGGGCGGCGGGAACGGCGGATAGGGTCAGCTCCCCAGGCGCCAGGCCTGAGGCGCCGAGCGCTTGCCGCCCGGCCAGGCCCGCCCCCAGCGTGCCGCTCACGAAGATCCGATCCCCCACCTTCGCCCCGCGCCTAAGCAGCGCCTGGGCCGGGGGGACCCAGCCCGTAACGCTCACGGACACCTGCAGGGGGCCTCGCGCGAGGTTGCCTCCCACAAGGGTCGCGCTCGGGGCGTGGGCCGCCAGGCAGGCGAGCACCCCATCGCAAAAGCCGTCGATCCAGGCGGGAGTGAGGTCCGGGGCCGTAAGCGCAACCAGCAGCGGTCCGGGCTCCGCGCCCATGGCCGCCAAGTCAGAAAGGTTGACCGCGAGGGCTCGCCAGGCCAGCAAGGCCGGGGCAAGATCGGCGGGGAAGTGGCGGTCGGCCACGAGCGTATCGGTGGAGAGGACCTGCCCCTGACCGGGAGGCGGCTGAATCAGCGCGGCGTCATCGCCGGGGCCGAGGAGCACGGTGGGCCCAGTGGCGGGAAGGCGGCGGCGCAGCGCCGCAATCAGTTCAAACTCTGAGGCCATGGCCCGCCCTAGCGTTTGCTTTGGGCGCTCATCTCCGGGGCGCGGAGCTGGCGCGCGACGCCGTCTAGGACGGCATTGATGAAGCGATGGCTTTCGCTGGCCCCAAAGCGGTGGGCCAGGGTAATGCACTGGTCGAAGACCACGCGCACGGGGACATCGATGCGCTCGGCGAGCTCCCAGCTGCCCAGGCGCAGAATCGCGCGGGTCACGGGGTCTAAGCTCGCCGGGGAGCGATCAAGCGCCGGCGCGTAATGTGCATCCACCGTGGGGAGGTCCTTCAGGATGGCGAGCAGCGCATCCTGGAAATAGCCCCGATCGGCCTGGGCGAAATCCTGCTCGGCCAGAAACTGCGCCGTCAGCGCCGAGGCGGAGGTGTCATTCATTTGCTGCTGATAAAGGGCCTGCACGACAAAGTGCCGGGCCCGGAGCCGGGCGTCGGCACCACTGGCGGGGGCGGGCGCGGAGGCGCCCTCTTCAGAATCGCTCACGACTTAGGCGTTCCCGTCCAGCGCACGGAGGAAGCTGACCATTTCCAGGGCCGTCATGGCCGCATCGGCGCCCTTGTTACCGGCCTTGGTGCCGCTGCGCTCCACCGCTTGCTCGATGCTGTCGGTGGTGAGGAGGCCGAAGGTCACGGGGATCCCCGTGGCTTGCTGCAGGGCCATGAGCCCCGAGGCCGCCTGCCCAGCCACGAATTCAAAGTGCGGCGTGCCACCGCGAATCACCGCCCCAAGAACGATCACCGCATCGAAGTTGCCCTGCTCGGCCACCTTCTTCGCCGCCAGGGGCAGTTCCCAGGCGCCGGGGACCTTGTAGTGCGCAATATTTTCTGCGGCGACGCCGTGGCGCCGCAGGGCGTCTTCCGCCCCAGCCACCAGGGAATCCACCACGAAGGCGTTGAAGCGCGCCGCCACGATGGCGAAGCGTGCGCCCTGGGCGTCGAAGCGCCCTTCAAACGTTACCGATCCACTCATGCCTTTTCCCCCTGGGCGGCGGCGTCCTTTGCGCCCTCCTCCGCCGATCGAATCGTGCCATCGGCCATGACGTACTCGACAATTTCGAGGTCAAAGCCAGAGATGGCGTTGTAGCGGGTGGGGAAGGACATAAGCCGCATGCGCTTCACCCCCACGGACCGCAGAATCTGCGACCCCAGGCCCACGGAGTGATACACGCTCGATCCGTCGGCCCGAAGGCTTCGATTATAGCTTGGGGTGGCGGGAAAGAGTTCAAAGCGCTCCAGCGCGTCTTCCGGCCGGTCGCCGCCAGCAAGTAGTACCACCACCCCCGTGCCTTCCTCCGCCACCCGTGCCAGGGCCTGATCCAGGGACCAGCTGGGGGGACCGGGGCGCTTCGCCCCCACGATATCCAGCAGGGTGTTCGGGACGTGGACCCGCACCAGGGTGGGATCGGCAGTATTCACCTCCCCGCGCACGAGGGCCAGGTGCACCTGGCCGTGGAGCGTGTCCCGGAAGGCGTGAACCTGGAAGGGACCGTGGGCCGTTTCAATTTCCTTCTCCCCCACCTTTTCCACGGTGGAATCGTGGAGGGCGCGGTAGTGGACCAGATCGGCGATGGTGCCAAGGCGCAGGTTGTGCTCCTCCGCAAAGGCTTCGAGATCGGGGAGGCGGGCCATGGTGCCGTCTTCGTTCATGATCTCCACGATCACCGCCGCCGGGGCGCAGCCTGCAAGGCGCGCCAAATCCACGGAGGCTTCCGTATGGCCGGCTCGACTGAGCACCCCACCGGGCTCGGCCATGAGGGGGAAGACGTGCCCCGGGGTCACGATGTCATCGGCGGTGGTGGCCGGATCGACGGCCACGGCGATGGTCTTCGCGCGGTCGGCAGCGGAAATCCCCGTGGTCACCCCCTCCGCCGCTTCGATGGACACGGTGAAGTTGGTGTGATGCTTCGACCGGTTGCTGGTGGCCATGGGCGTGAGCCGCAGCTCCCGGCACCGATCGATGGTCATGGGCATGCAAATGAGGCCCCGGGCGTGGCGCGCCATAAAGTTCACGGCCTCGGGGGTGACATGCTCCGCCGCCATAACGAGATCGCCTTCGTTCTCCCGATCTTCGTCGTCCAGGAGCACGATCATCTTGCCTGCGCGCAGGTCTTCGACGAGCTCTTCAACGGAGGAAAAGGCCATAGCGTTCGTTCCTTCAATCCTTAGATCACGGTTCAGGACCGCGTGGGGTCGGCACTATAACGCAGGCGGAGCCGCAAATCGGTGCCTATTTGGCGGTGCTCAAAGAGGGTGAAGCGCTTGGCCTCGGCCAGCGTAGTCAGGGTCAGGGCTGCAAGGGGCCTCGCGTCGGCGCCGAGGAGCAGGGGCGCCTGGTAAAGAAGCAGCTCGTCCACGGCGTTCTGCGAAAGGGCCGCGGCGGCAAGGGTGGGACCACACTCCAGCAGCACATCCCCCAGATCCCGGGCGGCGCACCAGGCGCCCAGGGCGTCAAAGGGCGCCTTGGCCTCAGCTTCGCTTAGGGCCACAAGGGTCGCCCCGGCCTCTTCCAGCGCCTTCGCCCGCGCGGGATCGGCCTCCGGGCCATGAAAGAGCACTACCCCGGGCGTCGAAAAAAGCTTTGCCGCGGGCGGGGTGCGCAGGTGGAGATCGAGCACCACCCGGTAGTGGGGCCGCTCCGCGAGGGCGGCCCGGTCCGTGGCGTCGAGCTCTGGCAGGGCCTCCGGGCGAATCGTCAGCCGGGGATCATCGGCGAGCACGGTCCCCACGCCGGTCAGAAGCACGGGGCTACGGGCCCGCCAGCGCTGCACGTCCTGCCGGGCCTCGGGGCCCGTAATCCATTGGCTTTCCCCGCTGGCCATGGCCGTGCGCCCATCGAGGGAGGCCGCAAGCTTCAGGCGCAGGAACGGCCGTCCCCGACGCTGGAGGGACAGAAAGCCCGCATTCAGCGTTTCCGCTGCGGCCTCTTCCACGCCCAGGGTCAGGGCAACCCCCGCCTCCCGCAGCCGCGCGAGGCCCGCCCCCGCCATCTTGGGGTGGGGGTCGCCGCCGGCGACCACCACCCGAGCGATGCCCGCCGCGAGGATCGCATCCACGCAGGGGGGCGTGCGGCCGTAGTGATTGCAGGGTTCTAAGGTGACGTAGAGGGTAGCGCCCCGGGCTCGCTCGCCCGCTTCCTTCAGCGCCGTGACTTCGGCATGGGGACCGCCGGGGGGGGCCGTGGTGCCCCGACCGATGATGGCCCCGTCGGCCACCACCACGGCGCCCACGGAGGGGTTCGGCCAGGTGCGGTAGATCCCCGTCTCTGCCTGGGCCAGGGCCTCACGCATGAAGGCGTGATCGGGGCCCGGGTCGCTCACGCTTTGGGCTCGCCGTCGCTCCGGCCGAGGCGCTCGATTTCCTGCTGGAACTCGCTGACGTCCTGGAAATCGCGGTAGACCGAGGCGAAGCGCACGTAGGCCACGTCATCCAAGGCCCGGAGCGCATCCATGACCAGGCTGCCGAGCTCCTGGGCCGCGACTTCCCGCTCGCCGCGCAGACGCAGGGCGAACTTCAGCTCGTTCAACGAGGCTTCAATAGCGTCCATGCCCACGGGGCGCTTTTCCAGGGCCCGGAGCATGCCGGCCCGGAGCTTATCTTCGTTGAAGGGCTCCCGGGTGCCGTCGCGCTTCACGATGCGGGGCATGACCAGCTCGGCAGACTCGAAGGTGGTGAAGCGCTCCCCGCAGGTGACGCATTCGCGCCGGCGCCGCACCTGGTCACCGCCCGCCACGAGGCGCGAGTCGATGACCTTGGTGTCGATTTCCCGGCAGAAGGGGCAGTGCATGGCTCGGCCCTAGGCGACCGCCGCCGCCTGCGCGGTGGCTTGGTAGACGGGATGGCGCGCGCACAGCGCCGCCACCTTACCCCGCACCTCGGCGATGATGGCCGCAGGATCTTCCTTCGCCGCCAGCACGTCGATGATGTCGCACATCCACCCCGTGAGGGCCTGGCAGTCCGCCTCCGTGAAGCCCCGGCGCGTCACCGCAGGGCTGCCAATGCGCAGGCCCGAGGTGACGAAGGGAGAGCGGGGATCGTTCGGCACGGCGTTCTTGTTCACCGTGATGTGCGCTTCCCCGAGGGCCGCGTCGGCGGCCTTTCCGGTCACGTCCTTGTCGATCAAATCGAGAAGGAACAGGTGGTTATCGGTGCCGCCGGAGACCACGTTGTAGCCCCGGGCCAGGAAGGTGTCCGCCATGGCCTGGGCGTTCTTCACCACCTGGGCCTGGTAGGCCTTAAAGCTCGGCTCCATGGCTTCCTTGAAGCAGACAGCCTTGGCGGCGATCACGTGCATGAGGGGGCCACCCTGGCTGCCCGGGAAGACGGCGGAATTCAGCTTTTTGTGCAGCGCTTCGTCGTCGCAGGCAAGGATGATCCCGGAGCGGGGCCCGGCGAGGGTTTTGTGCGTGGTGGAGGTGACCACGTGCGCATGGGGCACGGGGCTGGGATAGACCCCCGCGGCCACGAGGCCCGAGACGTGAGCCATATCCACGAGGAACCAGGCGCCCACCTCGTCGGCGATTTCCCGAAGCTTTGCCCAATCCACAATGCGCGAGTAGGCGCTGAAGCCGCCGATGAGCATCTTCGGCTTGTGCTCCAGGGCCAGGGCGCGAATGGCGTCGTAGTCCAGGAGGCCCGTTTCCGTGTCGATGCCGTACTGCACCGCGTGGTAGGTCTTCCCGGAGAAGTTCGGCGCCGCGCCATGGGTCAAATGGCCGCCGGCATCGAGGCTCATGCCCAGCACCGTATCCCCGGGCTGCAGCAGGGCGAGGAACACGGCGGCATTGGCCTGGGAGCCGGAGTGGGGCTGGACGTTGGCGTAGGCCGCGCCGAACAGCGCCTTGGCGCGCTCGATGGCGAGGCGCTCCACTTCGTCCACGTGCTCGCAGCCGCCGTAGTACCGCTTGCCCGGATAGCCTTCCGCGTACTTGTTCGTAAGCACGCTCCCCTGGGCCTCGAGCACCCGGGGCGAGGTGTAGTTTTCGGAAGCGATCAGCTCGATATGCGCTTCCTGCCGAGCCGCCTCGGCCACCATGGCAGCGGACAGTTCCGGGTCAAAGGCAGCAATCGTTGCATCGGTCATGGACAGGGGTCCTCGGCACGCCACTAGAGATGGGGCGCAGTGTACCCGAAGGTGGCAAACAGCCCCACTGAGGCGGGCTCAATTCGCTTTGAGCGGGGCTCAGGGTATGCTCGGGGCCATTCTTACCGCACTCGCTAGGGAGCGACCGCTATGACCACCGGAAAGCAGCTTTTCACCACCCTTGCCGACGGCAAGCTGACCGTCGAGATCGTGGAGCGGGAATTCCCCCAGCCCACGGGCAACCAGGTGCTGGTGCAAATGGAA